>NZ_WIVZ01000023.1:0-97615 GCF_009600325.1 Pseudomonas sp. FSL R10-2189 | reverse complement strand
TGCGCAAAACCTGCGTTCGGCCAGCGTGGTTTAATGGGGCCTTTTAGATCAAGATCAAAAGATCGCGAGCAAGCTCGTTCCTACAAAGCCTTTAAAATCAATAGCTTATTTTATGTTTGATAAGAGCGAGCTTGTCTCGCGATCTGTTGATCTTGATCTGGCTCTTCATCCAGAACACTCCTTAAACCACGCTAACCCTAAGTGAGGTCAGCGTGGTTTAAGATGCCGCTGGAAAAGAAAGTCGCCAAATCCGAGGCAGCAATTCCAAGAAAGTGAAGGCCAGTAATCAGGAGAGGTATCACCTTGTCAGACGTATCTATGCGCCGCGCCACAGTTAACGACCTTCAAGCCATCATCTCGTTGCTCGCCAACGATCCCCTGGGTGCGGCCAGAGAAGATCCCGGCGTCCCCCTGCGAGTTACCTACCTCCAGGCTTTCGAGGCGATAGACGCAGACCCCAATCAATTTCTCGCTGTTGCCACACTCGATGACACCGTCGTAGGAACACTGCAACTGACGTTTATTCCCAACCTGTCGCGAATGGGGGCCTGGCGAGCTCAGATCGAAGCTGTTCGTGTGCACGAATGCATGCGAGATCAGGGATTGGGCCGTCGACTTTTTGAATGGGCCTTTGAACAGAGCCGGTTGCGTAGCTGTGTGTTGGTACAGTTGACCTGCGACCGCCAGCGGCCTGGTGCTCACAAGTTCTATGAAAGCTTGGGGCTCACCGCCACTCACACCGGGTTCAAAATGGAGCTCTGACGATTCATGGTGAGCCACCCATCCTCTCTGATCTAAAGCCTCCCTCACCACGCCTTTCCTGCAGCCCGGTGTTAGTTTTATCGCCAGTCAGCGACGATGTTGTGTTCCAGGGCGAAGGGTTGCGCCGCGATGGTTCGGCGCTGGAACGCCGGGGCTTGTTCGGCGGTGGCCAGCCATAACATGACCGCCGCCGGAACCTGCGGCGGTGCGCTGCCGGCGCGCAGGGCTATCAGGCCCTTGTCGCCGATGGTGACCTTGAGCGCTTCGGTGGTGACGACTCCCGGGTTGAGCGTGTAGGCACACACGCCGGCCGCGCCCAGTTCGGTGCTCAACACCCCGGACAACCGCGACACCGCCGCCTTGCCTGCACCGTAGGCGTACCCCCAGCCACCCTTGGCTGCCGCCACGGGCGGGTCGCTCTCTCCGGCACCGGAGGTGACATTGATCACCACCCCGCCCCCACGGGCCACCATGTGTTCGGTCACGGCTCGGGTCAACAGGAACGGCGTCAGAATATAACCCTGGAACATCCGCTCCAGGGTCTGCGCTTGCAGGTCCATGAAGCCGGCATTGAGGTCGCTGCCCTGGTAGATCGCGTTATTGATCAACACGTCGATACGCCCGTACTCCGCCATCACCGCGTCGCAGGCAGCGAGGGCCGAGTCACTGTCGAGCAGGTCCATCGGCACCACGAGGACCCGGCAGCCCATTTCACGCAGCGTGTGCGCAGTGCCGTTGAGGCTGCCTGTCAGCGGTGCCCCGTCGGCGTCGCGCAAAGCGTGTTCATGCCGTTCACCCTCGTTGAGCGTGCGGGCGCTGATTGCCACGTAAAACCCGGCGCGGGCAAATGCCAGCGCCGCCTCGCGGCCAATACCCCGGCTGGCGCCAGTGATGAATGCCACCTTATTCATGCTCAATCCTTTTAGAAGTGCGCAGGGCGAACCATGGCGTCCATGCCGCCATCAACAAACACCACGCTGCCATGAACAAACGATGCCTGGGGCGATTGCAGGAACGCCACCACGGCGGCGATTTCATCCGGGCGACCGGAACGGCCCAACGGCGCAACAAAATCACGGGTTGCCTGACCAAACCGGGCATCGTCCAGGGATGCCTGGTGTAACGGTGTTTCTACCGCGCCCGGTGCAACCACGTTAAGTCGCAACCCCTGCTTGCCCCAGCTCACCGCCAGGCTGCGGGCATGATGGCTGATGGCGTATTTGGAGGCGGCATAGGCTACGTGAGATTGCCCGCTGTCGTTGGCCAGCGCCAAGGCCCCGGCTTCATCGCCGCCGAGCATGGCATCAATCATCGGTTGGCCCGCCGGGCCTGAGTGAGTCGCCGCCACTGAGCCGATCACCAGCGCCGCACCCTGTTGCCCGCGGCTCAGTGCCCCTTGCAGGCCTTCGAGCAACTGGCTGACACCAAAATAGTTGACCGCGAGGATAAGGCCGCAGGTGGGCGCCGTAACCCCCACCCCGGCACAGCAGATCAGCCCGTCGAGGGTACCGCCGCTGAGTTCGAGCACCTGTGTGATGGCGGCGTCACGCCCCTGTGGCGTCGACAGATCGGCGTTCACATCCGCGTTGCTGCGATCGATACCAATTACCTGGTGCCCTGCAGCGCGCATGGCCGCGCTGACGGCGGCACCGATTCCCGAGGCGCTTCCTGTAATAGCAGTTATAGGCATGTGTATTCTCCGTAATGGTCCGGGCAGTATCGGCACGCGTATCCCGCCCCGGCATCGTCTGAGCAGACTAAAGAGCTGCGCCTGACTCAGGCGTGGTTGTAGAGCGGTGCAGACAGCCGGGGCGGTGGGACTTTGATTTTTTCCGCGACTTTCATGGTCGGCTTGGGTTTGCCCAGCGCGACCACACTGTTGAGCATGATGCGCACCAGTTCGGTCTGGCGCCGCACACCTGTCTTGGAGAAGATCGAGCGCAAATGCGCGCGTGCCGTGTTACGGCGAATATTCAAGGCTTCGGCAGCCTCCTCCAGTGACAACCCGTTGGCCAGTTCCATCGCCAGGGCGGTTTCTGCACGGGTGAGGTTGAACAACTGCTTAGTGACCACTTCGCTGGCCAGGGACTTGCTCGACGCATCGCGAATGTACACCAGCGCCGCCGGCTGGCCTTTTTCCTCGGCCCAATCCAGGGATGGAATCGATTCGACCACCACCCCAAGGTTGACCAGACCCGAAGGCCGGGTCACAGACATGGCTTCGGCGCTTTTTGGGGCATCCGGGTCAAACGCACTGCGAATCAGCTGTTGCAGCACCCGGTTGTCGCTTGGATAAGTGGCTTCGAGGCGGCCGCCCACCAGCTTCAGGCCATCAGAACGGGCGAGGATCTCGTCGGCCACCGGGTTGCTCTGCAACACGCTGCCACTCTCGTCCAGAACCAGCGTCGCGACCGACAAGCGGCTGATGGCCTGGGAGTACAGGTCGCTCAACGATTCGCTGCGATCAATAAGGTTGTGCAACTGCGACGCACGGCGCAGATGCGGCAGAAAACTGGCGCACAACGCCCGTTCATTGGCCGAGAAATTGGGTTTGTGCTTGGGCCGTGTCACCCGAAAACGCAGTTTGCCGCCATCCGGGGTGGAAATGTCGGCGCCCATCAGGTGGTACACGTCATGGGGCCCGCAGAACATCTTGAAGTAGACGTTTTGCTCCCACTCGGTGGACGACATGATGTCGTCCACGGTGAACACATGATCCAGCGGCTGGTTGGCGAACGGTGTGCTGGTTTGCGGGTAGGTCATGTAGCAGACATCACCGGCGCCCTCAATGTCACCCGCGAGAATCATCACCCCGGTATCGGTTTGTTCGGGCACACGCAGGATCAGGGTGGCGAAGTTGGCATCGTAGAGCTTGAGAAAGCTTTTAAGGGCGCGGGCCATCAGTTTTGGATCAAGTGCGCCTTCATAGATTTCACCCACGAGTTCGTTGTAACGCGCCAGTTCCAGACCAAGACTCACCAGACCTTCATGGGTCAAGACGCTACTTTGCATAGTCTTCTCCTCGCTCGGGTAAGGACACATTCCTTCCCTTATTATTTTTATAATTTCGGCTTGGGAGAGCTCTGGGCTCCCCCTTTGAACGCTGCTTGCAGCGTGGCCTCATGCGGCGCGACCGGGATCAGTGTCACGATCGCTTATTGACTCCACAATAGGTCTCGCATTTTTATTTTTGTTACTGAATATCACGCGAAGCCGGGCTGTTTTTCAGGCGAAACTGGCCCTGTGCCACGGCCGGTTGCCGGACTCGCTGACGCACCAGCGGGCGCCCGAGATTGAACCAGGCCGCCAGTGCTGGCAGGAGGAAAATCGCCCCCAACACGTTGACCAGGAACATGAACGACAACAGCACGCCCATGTCCGCCTGAAACTTCAGCGGGGCAAAGGCCCAGGTACAGACGCCAATCGACATGGTCAGGGCGGTAAACACTGCCGCCGTACCGCGTTGACACATGGCCTCGTAGAAAGCCTCGCGCAAATTCGCCCCCCGAAGCATTTCGTGCTGGATACGCTCGTACAGGTAAATCCCGTAGTCGACACCGACGCCCACACCCAGCGCCATTACGGGCAAGGTCGCGACTTTGAGGCCGATGCCGAGCATCGTCATCAGGGCATTGCAGAGGATCGCGACAATCGCCAGCGGCACCAGAATGCACAGCACTGCACGAATCGACAGGAAGGTCAGCCAGCAAAACAGCGCCACCGAGCCAAACAGTGCCCCGAGCATGATCACTTCAGCATGCTTGACCGCCTCGTTGGAGGCCGCCATGACACCGACGTTGCCACCGGCAAGGAGAAATTCGACCTGCGGCGAGCTGACCTCAGCAATGATGCGCTTGGCTTGATCGATGGCATGGCTGACGGTGCTGCCTTCATGGTTAGCCAAAAACACCAGGATCTGCATCTGCTGGCAGCCGTCTGTGACCAGCCCGTCATCCGGCATGTAGGCCCGTGCGCCCTGGCTCAAACCCCGTGCAGATCCCGGTATGGCCGCCCAGCGCGGGTTGCCTTCGTTGTTACCGGCAATCACCCGCTTGCCCATGTCCACTACGCTCTGGATCGACTGCACCCCTGGAACGGTACGCATGCGGAAATCAAATGCCTCCACCGCGCGCATCACGGTGGGTGACAGGCAACCTTCTTCGACCCCTTTGACCTGGACAAACACCGACATCACATCCAGCCCGATCGAATAGCTGCTGATGATCTTGCCGTTGTCCTGGTTGTAGCGAGAATCAGCGCGCAACTCCGGTGCACCGGCGCCAATGTCGCCCACGGCCAGATCGCGGGCTTTATAGGCACCGGCCAGCAACAGCAGCAGGCTGATGGCAAATACCCCGAGCGCCGGGCCAGGCTCGGCCAGCGCCGACAGTCGCCACCACAGGCGGTGTTTGCCCGCGGGCTGCGCTTGGGCCCGGCGCAACAAGGCGGGCTCAAGGCGCAGGTAAGAAATGATGATCGGCAACATCAATTTGTTGGTGATGATCATCAGCATCACACCGATACAGGCCGTCACCCCCAGCTCGTGAACGATGGGTATATCAATCAGCATGATCACTGCAAACCCCAAAGCGTTCATCAACAAGGCCAAAGAACCGGGGATGAATATCTTGCAGAACGCGGAGCGCGCTGCGTCTTTGGCAGAGTGGCCTGCCAGCACTTCCTGTTTCCAGGCGTTGGTCATCTGCACCGCATGGGACACGCCAATGGAGAAAATCAAAAACGGCACCAGAATCGACATCGGGTCGATGCCCAGGCCCAGCAACGGTAACAGGCCCAGCAACCAGACCACCGGGAGCAATGCCACCAGCAGCGCCACCACGGTCAGGCGCAGCGAGCGGGAATACACCCAGAGCAACAACCCGGTGATGACAAAGGCCACGATAAAGAAGCCGATCACTGTGTTCAGCCCCTCCACCACATCACCCACCAGCTTGGCGAATCCGACAATGTTGATTTCGATATCGGGGCTGTTGTACTTGTTGCGAATGTCCTCCAGGCGCTTGGCGATCTCCACATAAGACACCGGTTTGCCTGTCTTGGGGTCGATATCTTGCAAGTCTGCACGGACCATAGCTGATTTCAGGTCGTTGGCCACCAGCCGCCCGACCTGGCCTGAGGCCGCCGTGTTGCTGCGCACTTGCGCCAGGTCTTCGGGGGTGCCGCTGAAACGCGGTGGCACCACTACGTCACCGAAAAACCCTTCCTCAGTAATTTCGATATAGCGCACATTGGCGGTGAACAGCGATGTCACGCTGGGGCGGCTGACCCCAGAGATGAAAAACACGTCGTCAGTGACTTTACTCAGCGTCTCCAGGTACTCGGGGTTATAAATGTCGCCCTCGCCTTTCCAGCGCACACTGACCAGAAAGCGGTTGGCCCCCGTGAAGTAATTGCTGAACTTGAGGAAGTTGATCATGTACGGGTGGCTCACCGGGATCTGTTTGTTGAACCCCGGGTCCAGCTGCGTGTGGGTGGCGCTGTAGCCCAGGCCCAGTGTCACCAGCACAAACAGCGCCAACAGCTGTTTGCGCCAGGCCATCAGGTAGTCTGCGCACGTTTCGACGCAGCGCGTCACCCAGTGTTTACCTTGATTCATTGCATGACTCCCTTGGACTCACTGGCCTGCGGGGTCAACAGTGTTGCGACGCTGCCAGCAGAACCCTGCAATACCCCCCGCTCGCCACCCACCAGCAGGCGCGAGCCAATCAACGTTGCCGAAGTTAACGTGCCCAGCCCGGCCAGACGACCGACGCCGACCAGCTCACCCTGCTCATTCAGGCGCACCACGGAACTGCCCGCGCCGACAATCACCAGCCCGCTGTGATCGGGCAGCACGGTATGCCCGTACAGCGGTAGCGTGTTGCCGATGTTTATCTGCTTCCAGTTGTTGCCAAAGTCGTGAGTGACGAAGACATGCCCGCGCATGCCATAAGCCACCCAGTTATCGGCACTCAGGCGCACGATGCCGAACAATGAACCGTTGTAAAAAGGTGACAAGCTGCGCCAGTGCCGTCCCGCGTCATCGGTGCGCAAGACCAGCCCTTGCTCGCCCACCAACATGCGTCGGCCATCGCTGCCACCGGCCATGCTGTTCAAATGGGCCTTGTCGATGTCCAGCGCCTGTGGCGTCCATGTCTTGCCGGCATCAAGGGATTGATAGAACTTGCCGAAACTGCCAAACGTCATGACGCTGTCACCGCCAGCAGTCCAGACGCCCAGCAGCGGTTCACCCAGCTCGCTGTCGTAGCGCACTTCCTGCCAGGTGTTGCCCGCGTCGTCGGAGCGCAAGATCCAGCTGTCATGCCCGACCGCCAGCAACCGTTTAGCGTCCAGCGCGACGACAGCGGTCAAGGTGGCGTTGCGTTGAGTGCCGACACTGGCCGGCTGCCAACTGACGCCCTGATCATCGCTGAGCAGAATGCTGCCGCGCTCGCCCACTGCGACCACTCGCGAGCCCAGATTAAGCAAACCGTTGATCTGCACCCGATCCGGCCGCGTGGCCAAAGGTTCTGCTTGCGCAGGGGATTTGGGCGAGAAGGTGTAGCCAATGGTCAACGCGACCATCAGGCAAACCGCGTAACCAATCAGAGAACGCATACACAACGCTCCTGTTCCAGGCACACGTGCATAGGGCAAGTCATAGGGCCAATCCTCTTGTTCTTGTCAGGTGCGAGGGCAGCAGAAGCACGCCAGACCTGCGCGGCTTCTTAAGTGATACTCCGTGCAAGCCCTGGGCGTGACATCGTCCAAATGGCTTATGTCGCCGGGCTGCTGAGCCAGGCTGGCGGCGAAAAGTGTGTGAATTAATTTCGCCGCCAGGCCTGGGGCCTGCAGAGGGGTCAAGCGATGTAGAGAATGACCAGGTCATTGATGACGGATGGGCGGTCCTGGCCTACCACGTGGGTATTGAGCTCCAGGGTCAATTGTGTGCCACGGGGCAGCCGCTCGACTTTTTTCACCCGGGCCCGGGAGTGGATGCGTGAGCCTGCAGGTACGGGCGCCGGGAAGCGCAGACGGTCGGAGCCGTAGTTGATTTGGGTGCTGAAACCGCTGATCTCAAAACCCAGCGCCAGTTTCATTCGCGATTGTAAAACCTGCACCAGCGCACCATGGGCGATGGTGCCGCCGAACGGACTTTGCAGTCGCGCACGCTCAGGGTCGGTGTGGATCCAGTAATCGTCACCCGACAACTGGGCAAAGGCATCGATCAGTGCCTGGTCGACGACTACCATGTTGCTCCAGTCGCTGTAGTGCTCGCTGACCAACGCCTGCAAGGCCGGTTCGTCGTTCAGGTCGATCTGCCGGGCCAGTGGCTGTTCAGACGCCACAGGCTGCGGTTCGCGAGCCTGTTCTGGCAGCGATTCCAGTGGCGCGACGTCCTTGCCAACGCCGGTGAAGCGCAGCAGGCGATTACCTTTGCCATCCACTTCGGCAAAGACAGGCTGTAACGCCATGCCGATTTTTATTTCATTTTCATCAAGGCCGACCAGGTTGGTGTTGATGCGCACCCCTTGCGCCAATTCAACCACCGCCAGTTTTTGCGGCATTTCATCGATAAAGTCGGGCAAGGTGGCGATACGCGTCACGGTATAGCTGTACAGCGTTGCAGCGCCATCGACTTCATGCCAGGTCAGGTCATGCTCCAGACAGACCGGGCAATGCCGACGCGGGTAAAAGTTCCAGTGTGTGCACGCGTTGCATTGCTGGATCAGCAGGCGACGCGCCTTGAGCCCTTCCCAAAATGGCATGGATATCTGCGTGGGGACCGGCATGGGTTTGTTATTGGACATGTGCTTATGCTCCCTGAAGTATCAATGCGCCCTGCTCGCTCATCACGCCGCCGGTACCGGACACGTAAACGTTGTCGCAGCGCCCCAGTTGGCGTTCTCCGGCCGTGCCGGCGATTTGCGTAACCGCCTCGATCACCTGGCTCATGCCGCCGGCCGAAGCCGACTGGCCAAAGCTCAGTTGCCCGCCGTGGGTGTTCATCGGGAAGTCACCCCGCCAGGTCAGGTCATGTTCGCGGACAAACGCCATGCCCTCGCCCTTGCCGCAAAAACCGGCATCTTCCAGAGTCAGCAAGGTGGTGATGGTGTAGCAGTCATAGATTTGCGCGGCGTCGATGTCCGCAGGTTTGAGCCCGGCCATGCCAAAGGCGCGCCGAGAAGCCGGACCAATCGGCGTGTTGAGCATGTCTTCGGCATACGACGGCGACTTGAACGCCAGGTGCTCACCAAACCCGGTAATAAAGGCCGGGCGCTTGCGCGAGCGTGCTGCGACCTCCTTATTGGTGATGATCATGGCTGCGCCTCCGGCCACCGGCATCACAATCTCCAGGACGTGCAGCGGGTCAGCGACCATCTTGCTCGCCAGCACTTGTTCAATGGTCAAGGGTTGGCCATAAAACATTGCCTGCGGGTTGGCCAGGGCGTTGGTGCGCTGGTCGACGGCAATCTTGGCCATCGCGCGCTGGTCGTAGTCGTACTGCGCGGCATAACGCTGGGCGATCATCGCGTAACCGGTGTTCTGGCCCATGTGCCCGTAAGGCAGGTCGAACTCGGCTTCAGGTGCGCCAAATGCCGTGCTGTGCCCACCAAAGCGCATGGAGCGCGCCATCCAGGACGGGTCCTCATCAGGGCCAAATGGCGCCATGCGTGCAGGGATGACGCACAGCACCGCCTGGCAGAGGCCCAACTCGATTGCGGCGGCAGCGCGCCAGACCATACCCACCGACGTGCAACCGCCCAGGTCTACCACTTCAGCGAAGTTCAAGCGCAGGCCCAGGTATTCAGCGGCCATTGCCGGAACAAATACTGAGGCTTCGTGAAAGTGCGGGCCGTTGATCACCAGCCCGTCGAGGTCCGAGGCCTTGAGCCCGGCATCGCGTAACGCCTGGGCTGCGAGATCGGCAACCTGCTCAAGGTGAAACATCTTGGGCGCCGTCGCGTATTTTTCCGGTTTGTATTGTGCAGTGCCAACAATGGCTGCATGCCCTTTGAGCCCCATGACGCCTCCCTGCCGAAGCACAGGCTTCGGCCGTTTTAAAGTGATGGTGATTGCCCGGCGCCGTGGTTAAAGGCCCGGGCATTAGGTAGTGATCAGAAGGTGTATTTCATTGAGAACGTGGCGTAGTCGCGGTCGGCAAACGGGCGCTTGATCGGGTCCGGCTCGCCCAGGTAAGCGATGTATTTCAAACCGACTTCCAGGTTGCCCAGGTACTTGAACGTAGAGCCCGCACTCAAGCGCCGGTCGCCAGCGACACCGGAGATGCTCCCGGCCATGGGCGTAGAGCCACTGAACACGTTGGAAAAGCTCAAGGGAACGTCCAGGTCCCAGCCCTGGAAAACCCCCGGATAACTGAACGACGCGCCCACGGTGTAGGCACTGGAGGCTTTGGTACGCCAGCCAGCGCTGGTGTTGTAGGTGTAGTCATTGGACGGGCCGACCAGCGCACCCACTGAGGGCAAAAGATTCACCCCCAGCAGGTTCGGCGCTGCCGAGGCGGATTCGACGCTATCAACCTGCACACGAATGACCTCGGCGGTCAGCGTGGTCTGGCTGGCCCAGGGGCGATCGCCAAGAATGCGCATGGCCGACAACTGCATTTGCTGGCCTTTGCCTTTGGCCGGTACTGCGCCCAGGGCGGTATTGACCATGACTGGCGCACCATCACGGTACGACCATTCAGCCCCGACCTGGGTTTCGCCGATCTTGGTCGAGGCGCTGATACCGGTCAGCTTGATGTCTTCGAAATACTTGACCCGGTAGCCGTTGATTGTGAACGCGTTGAGGCCTCCACCCACAGGCAGGGCGTCATAGCCGAGCAAAGCAGTGGCCGGGTTCTTGTCGTGGTAGTTGACGTGAAACAGCGACAGTTCGACTGCCTGCACTGGCCGGTAACGCACTTGCACACCCCATTGGCCGCCATCACGCGGCTCGTCGGTGCCCCGGTAAGCGACTTTTTGGCCGTTGGCGTAAATGAACTCGCGGCCTGGCCCGATCACATCGCTGCTCGACAGGTAGCTCCCCACAGGCGGCAGTTCGGTGCCCTTCCACTCGTACTGCACATAGGCGCCAAAGGTCACTTGCGGGTTGAGGCGAAATGAACCGGAGACCTGGCCCACCGGCAGCAGTACTTCCTTGACTTCAACCCCCGGCTGGGCGGCCTTAACTGCGTCGGAGGGGTTTTGCACGCCGTTGACGCCGGGGTAGTACAAACTTTCGCCCCAGGACTCGATGTGTCGCCCGGCCTTGACGTCGAGCATGGTGTCATTGTCAAAACGCCACCCGCCAAACACATAGGCATCCAGCAGGCGTGTGCGACCGCCGCTGTAATAACGGGTGTCACTGGTGAACTCATCGTTGCTGCCGTACTTGTTTACAGTATCGGGTGAGTTGTTATCGTTGCCACGGTGGTAAACGTCGTCATAAAACGTGCTGCCGCGCACCACCGCACCGTAGTTGTCCTTGCGCAGTATCAGTTCGCCCAGCGCGCCCACGCGGTTTGTGGTCAGGCTGCCCCGATCAAAGTTACGGTTGGCATCGTCGGCGTTGATGGTCATCAGGCGGCTGCTTTGCTTGCCGGTCCTCACCCCGATGCCATAGCTGGTGGTCACCGACCAGTCCATGGTCATGCCGTTATCGAACTCGATCGTGTCACCGGCCCAGGCGGGCGTTGACGCCAGGGCCAGCGCCGCTGTCAAACCGCTGACCTGCAACGCGCCTGAAGCCATGACCGTAGAGTTATTTTTATTTTTCTTGATCACACTGACTCTCCTGAAGGGCAACCGGTTGGTCGCCTGGAATGTTCAACACTGCTGGCGTGCCGTTCGCTCAAAACACCTTGAGTGAAGTTGCCGGGCACGCGCTCTTTACCGCGCACCGGTAGCGATAGCGCCCCCGGTCCTCATCCCGTTCCAGCGATCCATTGGCCACCAGGTAATTGGCATGGGCCAAGGTCTCGCCAAGCGCCATCAGTTCGTCGAAACGCCCCGACAGCCTGGGAAACAACGCAGACATCAATTCGAGCGCGGTGCGCGGCTCGTCACAGTTGGCCAGCATCAAAGCCAGTTGCCCTTGGTGATGGGCGTCGAGTTGATCCAGGCGGTGATGCAAATTGAAAAACGGCCGCTCGTGGGCAGGCAGTACCAGCACCGTGTCCGGCAGACTGCGCAGATGGGTGATCGAGTCGAGCCAGTCAAGCAGCGGGTTGGCCAGCGGTTCGGTGGCATGCACGCCGACCGTCGAGGTGATGCGCGGCAGCACCTGGTCACCGGAAATCAGCAAGCCGTCATCAGCGGCATACAGGCAGGCGTGCTCTGGCGAGTGGCCTTTGCCTGTTACGACCTGCCAGGTGCGACCGCCTATCTCCAGGCGGCTGCCTTCGCGCAGGCGCCGAAAATGGTTCAACGGCACGGGCAGAAAGTGCGCGTTGCTCATCACCGTAAACAACTCGGCGCTGTGCTCGTCGCTCACACCGGCCTTGCGGTAGAAATCGAGAAAGTCCCACCCTGGCGGTTGATCCGCCGGGAATCTGACGTGCAACGCCTGGAACTCGCTGGCCGTCATGTACACCGGGCACTGGAAACGCTCGCTGAGCCATGCGCCAACCCCGGCATGGTCGGAGTGAAAGTGAGTGCAAACCACTGCAAGCACCGGCAGGCCCGCGCACACCTCCTCCAGCACCCGGTCCCAGACCTCGCGGGTTTGTTCGGTGTTCATGCCGGTGTCGACCACGACCCAACCGTGGGTATGGCGCAGCAGATACAGGTTGATGTGATCGAGGCGAAACGGCAGAGGCATGCGCAGCCACAAGACCCCCGTCGCTACTTCGCGAACCTGCCCGGACTCGGGTGCCTGCGGCCAGGGATAACGCAGCCCGGCGCGCAGTTCATGACCGTTGTGATCCAGATCAGCCATGGTCGGCCACCGTGAATGCCGCAAGCCCTGCCCGTTCCAGGGCGTGCAGCGAATACGGCACATACGTGCCAGCCGATTCGTCGCGGATATACAGCGGGTCGTTGCAACGTGCCGGGCAATACCCCTGACGTTGCAGGTCAACCTTGCGCAGCTTGAAACTCGCAGTCAAATCGGCTGACCGGGTGACACGGACAAACACCGGGGCCGCATAACGGGGTAAACGGGCCTCGGTCAGGTGATACAGCGCTTGCGGGTCAAAGTCGCAACCTGGCTGCATCAGCACCGCCACCATCCCTGCCCGGCCCTCGTGGCCCGGCACCTGCACGCCGTAAACATTAATCAGCTCAAGGCCGGCAAGGTCGCCCAGGGCGTCGGACACTTCGGCGGTTGACACGTTCTCGCTTTTCCAGCGATAGGTGTCGCCAATGCGGTCGACGAAGTAGCAGTAGCCGTCAGCGTCCTGGCGCAACAAATCACCGGAACTCCAGTAAGCGTCCCCTTCGCGGAACACATTGCGGCGGATTTTGCTCTCGGTCGCCTCAGCCGAAGTATAGCCCTCGAAGCGCCCGCCACCGATCTCGGGGTGATCGACGATAAAGCCCATGGCTTCACCGGCTTCACCTACCTCACAGACCTGGTAAAAGCCGTTTTCGTCGCGCGGGTGGCAGTCGTTTTCAATGTCGTAACGCACCAGCCGCACATTGGTTTTGTTCCAGTCCGGCACACGGCCGCAGGACCCAAAATAGTTATCAACGTTGATGATCGCGGCGTTGGCTTCAGTGGCTCCCCAGCCTTCGAACACCTGGATCGGGCCAAATCGCTCCAGCCAGCGCTGCCAGGAATCGGGCGACAGCCCGGCGCCGAGCATGCAGCGCAAACTGTGCTGGCGTTCGCCTTCGCGCACAGGCTGGTTAAGCAGGTAACGGCAGATTTCCCCGATGTATTGAAAGATGCTGATGTGATGGTTCGCTACATCGCTCCAGAACTCACGCACGCTGAACTTGCGCCGGATCACAATGGCAGCACCGGCGCGCAGCGCGGTTGACGTCACCGAAGTGGCGGCAGCACCGTGGTACAGCGGCAAACAGCAATAAAACACGTCGTCACGGGTTGCCTGCAGGGTGACTTCCATCACGTCACCCGATGACAACCAGCGCATATGGCTGTAGCGCGCCGCCTTGGGCAAACCGGTGGTGCCCGAGGTGAAAATCAACAGGGTCGGCGTCTGCGCATCGATGTGCGCGCGAATATCGCGCGGGAACAGTGTGCGCGGGGCGTTCTCGATGCGCGCATCAAAATGCCCGTCTATTCCTTTGAGCAGCGGTCCGGACCAAGGGGTTTCAGGGTCGTGGATCAACCAGCAGGGCATGTCCGGCAAACCCTCGGTGGCCTGCACATTGGCCAGGCATTCTTCGCCAACCACCAGAGCCTTGGCCTCGGTGGTCTGCAGCGCATGCAGCAGCGGTTTGCCGCTGACCTGGGTGTTGACAAAGGCCACCACCACACCGAGTTTGACCAGGCCAAACCAGGTGCAGAAAAACGCCGGGCGATTCTCCATGATCAACGCGCACACGTCGCCAGCGCGCAGACCATTGGCGTAGAACGTATGGGCCATCTGATTGGCCCGTGCGTCGACTTCGCGATAACTCAGGCGCTGCTCGCGGTAGATCAGGAACGGTCGCTCGCCCTGCGCTTGCGCCTGCTCTTCAAGGCGGTCGGCCAGAGTGTAAAGGTCACAGGGCTTGATCAACCCGGCAGCGGCAGAACGCATATCCAGCAGCGCCTGAGTCTGCTCCCGTGGTACCGGGCGAGCGGGCAACACACCGGACAGGGTATTCAGGCTCATTGCGCCACCTCCTGCGCAACCGCATGCCAGGTGGGGTAATCCGAATAGCCCGCCTTGCCTGGTGTATACAGCGTCTTGCGATCAAAACGACTCAGCGCCCGGCCGTGCCGGAGGCGTTCAACAAGGTCCGGGTTGGCAATAAAGTGACGGCCAAACGACACGGCAGCCCCCTCGCCCGACGCGAGAGCGGCATTGGCCGAGGGGCCGTCGAAACTGTCATTGAGAATCAGTGCATGAGGGCTGTGCTGACGCGCCAGTTCAAAGGCATCCAGCCCTTGCAGCGGCGAACGCATGATATGCAGGTAAGCCAGCGGCAGCGGCGCGACCGCAGCACACAAGGCCGCAGCGGTGTGTGCAGGCTCCAGATCGTCAATGTCGTTGTACGGGTTGCCGGGGCACAGGCGAAAACCGACACGGCCCGCTCCAATGGCCCCGGCCATGGCCTCGATCACTTCCTTTGCAAATCGCACACGGCCCGCAGCGTCCCCGCCGTAGGCATCGTTGCGCAGGTTACTGCCGGAGGCCATGAACTGCATCGGCAGATAACCGCTGGTGCAGTGCAGCTCAACACCGTCAAAGCCAGCCTGACGCGCATTCAAGGCGGCCTGGCGGTAGTGCTCGATGACCTCTTGAATGCCCTGAGCGGTCAGCGCTTGAGGCATGTCGGTGTCTACCAACCCGTGGCTGTCGCTGAACACCTGAGTGTTTGCGCGCAGTGCCGAAGGCGCCACCGTAGGTGCGCCTGCCGGTTTATTGTGCTGGCTGGCCGCGCGGCCTACGTGCATCAGTTGCAGCACAATGCGTCCGCCTTCGGCATGCACGGCCTCGGTGACCCGCTGCCAACCGGCCATCTGTTCGGCACTGTAGATCGCGGGCGTCCGGCAATAGCCCAGGCCGCTGGCAGAAGGTGCAGTGCCTTCGGCGATGATCAACCCGGCACCGGCGCGCTGACGGTAATACTCGACCATCTCGCTGCCAGGGATCGCATCTGCCAGGGCTCGACTGCGTGTCATCGGCGCCATGACAATTCGGTTGGCCAGCTTCAGCTCGCCCAGGGTGACCGGCTCGAACAAGACGCTCATTTCAATTCCTCAGCTTCTTATTGTTTTCAGGCTGCCCGCAGGCTTGCCACCGCGTGGGCAAGCGCTGACCTGCCAGCGACTATGAGCTGAATGATTAATCGTCAACGCCAGACAAACATCGTCCGACAAGACTAGGTGGGAGATCTGTGCGGTCTGACCGACCAAACGGGACTGCACTCGACCAAAGATGGCAAGAACATGGTCTGAACAGACGATGAGAAAATCCCGTGACAGACTGAGCATCACGCACACCCTAATAAAACCGGGAGCACCCGCAGTGAACCATTCCCCCCCCGTGACCTGGCGAACGCACTACGCACTGTTTGTGCTCGCCACAATTTATGTCTTCAACTACATCGACCGCCAACTGATGGCGATTCTGATTGAGCCGGTGAAGCTCGAATTCGGCATTTCGGATACCCAGATCGGCCTGTTGTCAGGGGTGACCTTCGCGGTGTTTTACACCGTGTTCGGTTTCCCCTTGGGGCGCCTCTCCGACCGTGTCGGGCGCAAGCCGGTGATCGCCTTCAGCTGCATGGCCTGGAGCTTGATGACCATGCTTTGCGGCATGGCCGGCAACTTCCTGACGTTGGTGCTCGCACGCATTGGCGTGGCGGTGGGTGAAGCCGGCGGTACAGCGCCCTCAGTGGCCATGGTGTCGGATTTATACCCGCCCGAGCGTCGCTCCACGGCGCTGGCCTGCCTGATGCTGGGTTCAAGCCTGGGCGCCATTGTCGGTCTGGGCCTGGGCGGCTGGGTCGCCCAGCACCACGGCTGGCGGTACGCCTTTATCTTGATTGGCGCGCCCGGAATCTTGCTCGGCCTGGTGCTGCTGTTGACGGTGCGTACCCCCAAGCGAGTTGTGCCGTCAAGCAGTACGGCGCTGCAAACGGAAGGCTGGATGCAGACCCTCGTCGAGCTGTTTCGCATGCCGTCGTTCCTCTGGCTGGTCCTTACCGGCGGCGCAGCGGCCATTGCCGGTTATGCCGTCGGTACCTGGAGCCCGAGTTTTCTGATCCGCTCCCACGGCCTCAACATGCAACAGGCCGGGTTTCTGGTGGGCGTAGTCGGCGGTGGCGGCGCAACCATTGGCACACTGGTCTGCGGCGTGCTCACCGATCGCCTGGCGCGGCGTGATGCGGGCTGGCAAATAGGCGTACCGCTGCTGGGTACGCTGATCAGCATTCCCTTCGTCCTCGCCTACTTTCTGTGGCCGCAAGGCACAGCGTTTTACGTTGGTAGTACGGCAGTGCCACAGGCCTTTTTGTTCTACAGTGTCTTCGCGTTTTTTGGCGTGTGGTGGGCGACTCCCTGCCTGAGCGCCATCACCCATTTGTTCCCGGCAACCCGACTGGCGCAGGCGACTGCGATTTTTGTGATGGCCATGACCCTGCTTGGCGTCGGCGTCGGGCCCTTGTTTGTCGGCATGCTCAGTGACTTTTTTGTGCCGAGCCTGGGCAATGAATCCTTGCGTTATGCGCTGGCCTGCTCAGTGTCGATGCTGGTGTTGGCCAGCGTCTTCCTGGTCCTGGCATTGCCGCGCTACCGTCAACACATGCAACACTCTGCCCGCCTGGCCAAACCCCTGCGGGCTGTCACTGCCTGATCCGCTTCGCGCCCCACCAAGCCGCTGCAACCTCACAGGTTGCAGCGGCTTTTTCATGCCAGCACCTCAGGTGACGTTGCCCCCTTCCCTTGTGAGCTCTGACTTACCTGCACCATGAAGGCAGCGCGAACCCATTGGCCGGACCAAAAAAAGCCCCGGCGGTTGCCGGGGCTTTTGCTTCAGGACCTGGTTTTAGCGACCGGAAGCGCGTGCCGCATCGGCGGTGTACTGGTCAGGGGTGTATTTACCTTCATTGAGAATCGGACCTTTTTTCGATTCGTTGGTCATGCCGTAGCCGGTGTACTGACCGGAGTTAAGGTCCATGAAAAACTGCGAACCGGCCTGCCAGCCACTCATGTCAGGGTGGTAGTAGTAATTGACCATGGCGTGTTTCCACAGCTGCCCACGGGCATCGTAGTTGTCGGCCAGAACCGAGTTCCAGGTGTCTTCGTCAATAAACAGCACGCGCTTGCCATACACGTGACGAAAACCTTCTTTCAAGTCAGCTTGCAGGACCCAGACGCGCCGCAGTTCATAACGCATGACGTCAGGATTTGGGTGGTTGGGCGTGAGGATGTCGGCATATTTAAGGGTGCCGGCGTTGGCTTTGAAGGCGTTGGCCGGGGTGTAGATTTCACGTTTGCCGATGAGTTTCCACGTGTAGCGTTCCGGGGAACCGTTGTACAAGCGATCTTCGTCGACGGTCATGGTGCCGTTGGTGCCAATCATCGGCTGGTCGTAGCCGTAACCCGGCAATTGCCTCACGCGTCGGGTCGAGGGGCTGTAGGTCCAGGCCTGACGCGCGTCGGTGGCAAAGTTGTAGGGCTCGTGGGCAATGTTCAGGGTGCCGTTGTCACGCGCAGGTTTGAGGGTCATGTTGTTACTGAGCGACTGGATTTTGCCGTCTGTGCTGGGGTCGACCACTGGCGAGTTTGCAGGTGCCAGGTTACGCGCCAGAGCACGGCCCCAGCCGATGCTGCCGTTGGGCAGGACTGAGGCCAGATCGCTGGTTTTTTCTTCAGTCCAGGCCCGTGCTGGCAGTTGGTGGTTCCACAGCAGTTCCATGCCGTTCTTGGGAATCGGGAACGGCACCTGGCCCAACCCGGTGAAGCCTGCGCCGTCATTGACCAGCTTGGCGTGCAAGGCGTTGTCCATCGCGCGTCGGCACACGTAATCGGGGTAACGGAAATCCCGATGGCCGGGGTAAATGTTCATTTTGTAAGTGGTGGGGTACTTCTTCAGCAGCGCCTTTTGACCTTCGGTCAAATGCGCTTCGTACTGGCTCATGTTCTGCGCGGTGATGACCGCAATCGGTTTTTCGGCGGCATAAGGGTCAACCGGATGGTCGCCCGAGAATTTCACATGCTGCCAGCCCGGCACCTCTCCCAGGTACTTGCCGGTGTACGGCGGGATGGTGCCTTCGGCGTTACCGGCCTGTTCGGCGCCGACGCAGGTCAGTTCCTTGCCCAGTTTGGCGGCTTCCTGGGCTGAGACCTCGGCGCTGGCATACGTCGACAACCCGCACTGGGCTGTGACTGCGACCGCAAGCATGAGACCTGTTCTTGTTATTGTCATGTAGTGCCTCCTTCGCTGATAAGGCTTTTGGGTATGGCCCCATTGTTAGTGTTCTGCCGGCCGCAACATCGTCCGGAAAGACTAAACACGGGTTATGCATCGAGGTTTTCTTGCATGTGCGCCTTGAGCACCTTGCCGGTGGCATTGCGCGGCAACGGCTCAAGCAGGCGATACACCCGGGCTGGCACCTTGTAAGCCGCCAGGCGCTCGGCGATGAACGCGCACACCTGCGGCCCCTGGGGCAGAGACGAGGCCTGACCATGCACGGCCAGCCCCACCACTTCGCCCAGCAGCGGGTCGGCAATGGCAAACGCCGCCGCCTCAAGAACGCCGGGCATATCGAGGATGCAGGTTTCGATTTCCGCCGCTGAGATCTTCTCGCCGCCACGGTTGATCAATTCCTTGACCCGGCCGGTGATAGTCAAAAAACCTTCATCGTCGAGATAGCCGATATCCCCGGTGTCGAGCCAACCGTCGCGCAGGCAGTGGGAGGTCGCCTCGGGCAGGTTCCAGTAAGCGCTCATCAGCGTCGGTGAGCGCAGCCAGATCAGCCCGCGTGCGCCCGCCGATTGCGGTTGGTGCGGGTCGTCGCCAATACGAATGTCCACGATGGGCAAGGCCCAACCGGCCGATGCGGGCTTGTACACAAACGGATCACCGCCAATCGCCGCGCCGATACCGTTGCTTTCGGTCAGGCCATAACCGGCGCCGCCGATAACCTCGGGCTTGAGCCTGAGCATGTTGTCCAGCACCCCGGCGGACGAAGCCCCGCCGCCCAGGCCCAGCCCGAACAGGCTGGCAGTGTGTTCACTGGCAAAGCGCGGAGACGCCAACAACTGCTGCATCATCACCGGCGCTCCGTTGAACTGCGTACAGCGCTCGTCGCGAATCAAGTCCAGCGCGTGTTCCACATCCCATTTGTACATCAGCAGGAGCCTGCGTCCGCCGCGCAACGCCGAGAGAAACTGCGCATGCAGGCCGCTGACGTGAAACATCGGCACCGCAGCGAGAATCGTCGGCAAGTAACCGCTGTTGATCACCACACCGATGCGTTCAGGCGAACTCATGGCGCAGAACGCGCCCTGGAAATCCAGGGCAAAAAGTGCCTGGCATATGGCCCGATGGCTGGACTCCACACCCTTGGCCCGGCTGGTGGTGCCGGAGGTGTAAAGAATCAGGGCCGCTTGCTCAGGCTCGATGGATCGGGCCGGAAATGGCGCAGCCGGGGCGCTGATCAAGTCTTCGAAGCGCAGACAGTATTCCGGCAATACGCCCTCACGGGCGCCGACGACGATGGTCGCCCGTTGTTCACGGCGCAGGTCTCCAGCCAAGGTCTTGAAGCGCGCTTCGTCACACAGCAGCACACGTGAACCGCTATCCTGTAACCCATGTTGCAACTCGTCGCGCAGGCCCCAACTGTTGAGCGGCACACACACACCGCCGCACTGCTGGATTGCGGCAAAGGCCACCAGCCAGGCGGGCTGGTTGCGCATGGCGATTGCCACGCGTTCACCGGGTTGCAGGTCAAACTGCGCCACCATTTGTTCTGCCAGGCGATCAACCTGGGCAAAGAATTGGTTGAACGTCAGGCGTTGTGTTTGCCAGATCAGGAATTCACGGTCGCCATGGACCCGCCCGGCGTCGATCACCTGCAACAGAGTGCGCGGTGCATGGCGAAAATAGCGTGGCGCGCCGTCATCCGGGGTCACTACTTCAAACGGCGCACCGGGGGCGATCAATTGCCGCCACGCGGTTTGCCAGCGTTCTATGCTCATCGATGTATTCTCCAAAACGTATGTCCCACTGCGGTGGCCCCGTTCGCGGCTAGGTGTTGCTTGCGTAGCGTTGGCAATGGAAGTCACGATCACCGAGACAGCTTTGGGCGACGCGGACGCGCTTGAGGTACAGGCCGACGTCCAGCTCATCGGTGACGCCAATGCCGCCGTGCATCTGCACGGCTTCGTTGGCAACCTTGATGGCGGTGTCACCGGCCTTCCATTTCGCCAGGCTCACCAACCGGGCGCGGGTGCGCGCATCCAGGCTGTCGTCATCCAGGCTCGCCAGCGCGGCCATCAAGGCGCTGCGGCTCAGTGCCAGGTCGATGTACATCTGGGCGGCGCGGTGTTGCAGGACTTGAAAAGTGCCAATCCGGGTGTCGAATTGCACACGGGTCTTAAGGTATTCCAGGGTGGTGTCGAACAATTGCCCGGCCATTCCCAGCAATTCTGCGGCCAGGCACACGCGACCACGATCGAGTGCGCTGTCAAGGGCGTGCCAGCCCTCGCCCACCTTCCCCAACAGCGCCCCATGGCTGACCTGTACCTGGTCCATTTGCAGGCGTGCGCTATTGCGTGAATCGATCATCGGCAAGGCACTGACGGTCAGCCCCGGCGCATCGGCCGGCACCAGAAACAGGCTGATGCCCGAGCAATCGCCCGGCTGCCCGGCGGTACGCGCAGCCACCACATAGGCGTCTGCCTCCAAGCCATCCACCACCCAGAACTTCTCGCCGTGCAAGCAATAACCCTGCTCGTTTGGCAACGCTTGCAGGGCGATACGCTGCGGTTCGTGGCGCGAGTGTTCCTCCAGCGCCAGGGCCAGGCGCTGTTCGCCGCCAATCAGCGCGTGTAACCAGCGTGTTTGTTGCGCCGTGTTACCGGCCAGATGCACCAGCGAACCGGCCAGTACCACGCTGGACAACAGCGGCATGGCTGACAGGTTGCGGCCCATGGCTTCGAAGAGTGGGCCCAGCCCCTTGCAACCAAACTCAAGGCCGCCAAACGCTTCGGGGAATGGCACCGCGCTCCAGCCCAATGCCACCGCGTCGCTCCACAGCTGAGCTGAAAAGCCCTGGGGCGCCGCTTCATCGCGCAGACGCCGCTGGGCGCTGACGGGGCTGCAGTCAGCCAGAAAATCCCGGGCACTGTCGGCCAGCAACCGCTGTTCATCGCTGTAACGCAGGCTCATTGCGTGGCTCCTTGTCTGGCGTCGGGTTTTTTAGCGTCGGGCAAGCCCAGCACGCGTTTGGCAATGACATTCAACTGGATCTCCGAAGCGCCGCCGGAGATGGTCAAGGCGTAGCTGTTCAACCACGAACGGGTGACCGCCAGTTGCTGTTCGCTATAACAGCTGTTTTCCCATCCAAGGGCATGCCCGCCCATGGCGTCGAGCAGCACTTCAAACTTGTCGCGCTCCTGCTCGGTGTGGACGAGCTTCATAATCGACATCAGGCCACTAATGTCTTCGCCCGCCCGCGCCTCCTCGCCCATACGCTGCACGGTCAGGTTGTAGGCGTGCTCGTTCATCGCACAGGCGCTGGCCCGTGCGTGCAAGGCATGCTCGCTCTGGCTGTGCGGCGCCGGTACGTACTCGCGCAGCAAGGCCAGCAGGTCGACGTGGGATGGCAGGCTGAATTCGCCGAATTTCGACATCGCCTTGCGCTCGTGCTGCAACAGGTATTTGGCCAGGCTCCAGCCACCGTTCAACGGCCCGATCAACTGACTCTTGGGCACTTTCACGGCATCGAAGAACACTTGGCAGAACGCCGATTTGCCGCTGATCAAATCGATCGGTTGCGGCTTGACGCCAGGGCTGCGCATGTCCAGCACAATCAGGCTGATGCCTTCATGCTTGGGCGCACTGAAATCAGTGCGCACCAAGGCATACATCCAGTCGGATTTGTCACCGTAGGAGGTCCAGATTTTGCTGCCGTCGACGACAAAATGATCACCGGCATCACGCGCGGCCATTTTCAGGTTGGCCAGGTCAGAACCGGCGTTCGGCTCGGAAAAGCCCTGACACCAGCGCACTTCTCCACGGGCAATGGGCGGCAGCAGGTCACGTTTCTGTTGCTCACTGCCGTAGGCCAACAACACCGGGCCGAGCATCCAGATGCCCAGGTTGATCTGCGGCGGCCGGCATTTGAGTCGGCGCATCTCGCTTTCGAGCACGGCCACTTGCTCATCACTTAACCCGGCACCGCCATATTCCTCGGGCCACTCGGGGCAGAACCAGCGCTTGTCGCGCATGCGTTCGAACCACAAGCGTGCGTCTTCACAGGGAAACTGCGGGTGCTGGCTGCCCCACACCACATCGCCTTCTGCCATGCCTGTACGCATCGACGGCGGGCAGTTGGCTTCCAGCCAGGCACGGGTCTGCGCCCGAAATTGCTCGATAGTGCTCATGAATGTCCCCTTCGACCCGCCCCGGTAAGGGGCGGGTACGGTTTTTTTGTTTTGAATGGACGAACGTCAGCGTTGGGTGCGCGGCATGCCGAGGCCAAACTGGGCGATCAGCTCGCGCTGGATCTCATTGGTGCCGCCCCCAAAGGTCAGGGTCACCGAACCCCGCAGCTCGAATTCCAGCTCACCGTGGAGCATCGTCGCCGCCGAGCCGCTGCGCATCGAGCCATTCGCGCCAACGATGGCCGCCAGCTTGCGCAAGATGTCGATGGCGGACTCCGAGCCAAATACCTTGGTGGTCGAACTCAGCGCCACGTCCATGCGGTCGCGCTCCAGGTCTGCGGCGATGCGCATATTGATCAGGCGCATGGCTTCCAGGCGCGCATAACATTCGGCCAGTGAACTGCGCACCCAGGCTTTATCCATCGCCCGATGTCCCTGTTCATCACGCGCTCGCGCCCACAAGTAAACCCTGCGAAACAGCGCCACGACTTTGTCCGACCAGGTACCCAGGCCCAGACGCTCGTGGTTCAGTTGCGAGGTGATCAGCTTCCAGCCACCGTGCAACTCACCCACCAGCATGTCGTTGGGCACCCGGACGTTGTCGTAGTAGGTCGCGGTGGTGGGAATGCTGGTGGTGGGAATCAGCGTGTGCGAGAACCCCGGCGTCGTGGTGTCGACAATCAACAGCGAAATGCCTTTGTGCCGGGCCTGCGTCGGGTCGGTACGCGCCGCCAGCCAGACAAAATCAGCGGACTCGGCGCCCGAGGTCCAGAGTTTGTTGCCATTGACCACAAACCCTTCGGCGTCCTGGCGGGCGCTAGTTTTGAGCACGGCCAGGTCGCTGCCAGCCTCGGGTTCGGAATAGCCGATGGCGAACATGATCTCGCCAGCGGCGATACCCGGCAGAAAACGTTCTTTTTGCCATTCGCTGCCGTGCGTCATCAAGGCCGGGCCCACGGTGCTGATCGTCACAAAAGGCAACGGTGCCCCAGCGATATTCGCCTCTTCGAAGAAGATCAACTGCTCGGTTGCGGCGTAACCCTGGCCACCGTGGGCCTTGGGCCAGCCGACCGCGAGCCAGCCGTCGCGGCCCATTTGGCGAATGGTCTGGCGGTACAACTCACCGCCTTCCTTGCCGCGCAGCTGGTCACGCATGTGCGGGGTCATCAGGGCCTGGAAATAGTCCCGCACCTTGTGGCGCAGGGCGTGTTGTTCGGGTGTGAGGTCAACAAACATGGGCTGCTCCTTAGGCTGCGCCGAGAATCAGGCCGCTGGTAGGCACGCCGGTACCGGCGGTGACCAGCACGTTCTGCACATCCGCCACCTGGTTGGCAGCCGTGCCGCGCACCTGGCGCACGGCTTCAGCAATACCGTTCATGCCGTGGATATAGGCCTCGCCCAATTGTCCGCCATGGGTGTTGATCGGCAGTTTGCCGCCACGGGCATGGTGCCCGGCGCGGATGAACTCCTTGGCTTCACCGCGTTTGGCAAAACCGAACTCTTCCAGTTGTGGCAAAACAAACGGTGTGAAGTGGTCGTAGATCACGGCGGTCTGAAATGACTCCGGGCCAAGGCCCGACTGGCGATACAGTTCGCGGGCAACCACGCCCATTTCCGGCAGCCCGGTAATGTCCTCGCGATAAAACGAGGTCATGCTCTGCTGGCCCTGGCTGATGCCCTGGGCGCCGGCCTTGATGCTCACCGGCTTCTGACGCAGGTCACGGGCACGCTCAGCCGAGGTGATGACCATTGCCACCGCGCCATCGGACTCCTGGCAGCAATCGAGCAAGTGCAGCGGCTCACAGATCCAGCGCGAAGCCTGGTGCTCTTCTAGAGTGATCGGCTTGCCATGGAAAAACGCCTGGGGGTTGCTCGCGGCAAAATCCCGCGCAGCCACAGCAATTCGCCCGAAGTCTTCACTGGTCGCGCCGTAGGTGTGCATGTAGCGCTGGGCAAACATCCCGACCCAGGCGGCCGGGGTGTGGAACCCGTGGGGCATGTACCAGCCGTAGTTGACGTTGTCGAAAGTCGGCGCCGCGGCGAAGCCATAGTTGCCCGTGCCGAAGCGATACCACGAGCGCTCGTTCATGGCCCGATACACCACCACAACCTTGGCCATGCCAGTGGCCACGGCCATCGCCGCGTGCATCACCGGCCCGCAGGCTGCGCCACCGCCGTGGGGCACCTGGGAGAAGAACTTGACGTCTTTGCAGCCCAGCAGCCGGGCAATTTCATATTCCGGTACTTTGTCTACCGAGTAGGAGCTAAACCCTTCAACCTCGCCAGGATCGATCCCGGCATCCTTGAGCGCGCTCAAGGTGGCTTCCAGGGCCAGGCGCAACTCGGTGCGTCCGGAGTTTTTGGAAAATTCGGTCGCGCCGAGGCCGACGATGGCAGCGCGCCCGGAAATCGATGAATCAATCATCTGCGTTTCTCCGGCTGTCAGGGCAAAACCAGCGAGACCGTGCCGGTCACGTGGTTACCCATGGAATTTTTGCCGCTCAAGGTGACTTCCACCGAACGGGTCTGGGCATCAACAGCGCTGACGCTGCCGCTGAAGGTCATGCAGTCGCCGGGGTAGTTCGGCGCGCCGAGCTTGATTTTCAGCGCGGTGAACTGCGCCAGTGGCCCGGCCCACTGCTCGATGAATCGCTGCACCAGGCCGTTGGTGGTGAGGATATTCATAAATACATGGGGCGAGCCCAGGGTCCGGGCCGCCTCCGCATCGTGGTGACCGGGGAAATAGTCACGGGTGGCAATTGCCCCGCCGTTGATCAGGGTCACCGTGATCGGCACGGCCAGCTCCGGCAGCGCTTCGCCGGGGCGCACGTCGTCAAAGCGCTTGGTGTTCTTCGAGGTCATATTTCCATCCCAGCTTGTCGTTATCGTTGAGCCAGTCACCCAGGCGTTCCAGGTTGGCCGCCGAGCCGCCAAAGGCCAGGCAGAGGCCGCGGCTCCAATAGAGAAAACGGTGGATCGGGTACGTCAGGTCGACACCGATGCCGCCATGCACGTGTTGCGCGACATGGCCGATACGGTGCCCGGCTTCACAGGCCAGCCAGGCCGTAGCCAGTGCTTCAGAAGGGGCCGGCAACCCGGCATCGATGCGGTACACCAGTTGCCACAGTGCCGTGCGCAAGGCTTCAACGGCGATGTGTGTGTCGGCCATGCTCATTTGCACCGCCTGAAAGCTGCCGATGCTGCGCTCGAACTGCCGACGCTCGCTGACATAGGCCACGGTACGGCGGATCTGCTCTTCGCTGACCCCCAGTTGCAGTGCCGCCAGGGCAGCCACGCTGCGCAGTTCCAACCAGGCCACGGCCTCGGCAGGCAACAGGGCACCGGCCTCGACCGTCAAGCCGTGGATATGCAAGTCGGCGACCGACTCACCGTGGGTCAGTACCGCCGGGACTTTCTGGATTTCAGCAGCCGACAGGTCGAGCAACAACAGGCGCGGCTGCTTTTCGACCTCGACCAGCACCAGGGCCGCGTCGGCCTGAGCCCCGAGGGACAAGGCGGCAACCCGGCCATTGATTGACCAGCCTGCGGAAGTGGCTTGCCCGTGCAACTCGATCCCCAGCGCGTGGTTCAAGCCATCTATCGACAGGCTCAGCAGCGCCTCACCGCTGGCCGCCTTGTCGACCCAAGCCCCGCACTGGCTGGCGGCGAACTGCGCAAGCGTCGCGGCGGCCAGTTGATGCCGCCATAAAGGCACCTGAGCCAGCGCCTTGCCCTGGGCCTGCAGCACCACCATCAACTCGGTCATGCCCAAGCCGCTGCCACCGTGCTCTTCAGGGATGGCCAGTGCGTGCAGCCCGGTTTCGATGCTCAGCGCCCATAACGGCGCCATTATCGGTTCCCCGCTGTTGTCCCACTGGCGCATATAGTCGTCATGGCAATGGTCGACAAACAGGCTGTCGGCCATTTGCGCAATCGCGCGCTGCTCTTCGCTCAATTCGAAATCCATGCTGGCTCCTATGCCTCTACCGGCCGGAACAACGGCAGGGTCAGTTGCTCATCAAACGTCTGGAACTCAACCTGCAAGTGCTGGCCGATTTTCAGTTGTTCGCGTTCAATCCCGACCAGGCCGGCGATCAGGCGCACGCCCTCCGCCAGCTCGATCAGACCGATGGGGTTGGGGTAATCGAACGGCGGCACTTCGGGGTAGTGCATCACCACAAACGAATACAGGGTGGCGCGACCGCTGGCCTGCACGCTGTCCCAGTCGAAGCTGTGGCACTCGATGCACACCGGCGCAGGGGGATGGCGCAAGGTCTGGCAGGCAGTGCAGCGCTGGATCAGCAACTGGCCTTTTTCGCAGCCTTCCCAAAAGAACCGCGTATCGTCGCTGATGCCGGGTAGCGGGCGCTTGATTGCGGGCGGTGCAACCTCGGCCTTGGCCGGTGCCTGGACATTGGCCGGGCGGAACTTGAAGACCCGAAACAACAGCTCGCCCACGGCTTCATCGCCGCCGCTATGTTTTGCCCCCGGCCCTTCAACGAAATGGCTCATGACCAGAGTGACAAAAAAATCGACACCCAATGCGGTGGTTTTTTCGTCGCTGATCGAATCCAGCCGGGTGGTGTAGTAAAGCTTTTCACCCAGGCGAACCGGCCGTCGAAAGCTCAATTCGGAGTTAACCGCCACGGTCGAGGCATACCCGTAGGCTTCCATTTCCTTGAGCACTTCGTAAGGGTTTTCATCCGTGGAGCCCGGCGGGTAGTTGTTAGCGTGCAGGCCTTCCATGGTCCACACCTGCAACATCGCAGGCGGTGCAATCAACCCTTCATGTTGAGTGCCCAGAGCAAAACCCGCGTCGGTATAGAGCGGGTTGTCAACGCCCATGACTTCGCACCACTGGCGAATCATCGGCGCATTCACCTCATCCCAGGCATACACGCGGCCGTACTGGCGCCCCACCAGGGCACGCACATTGGATAGCAATTGTGGATCAGCCAAAGTCGTCTCCTTCACAGTGAAGGCGGCGACCAGACGCGGCCACCGCCATGGATCGATCAGATCGGCAGTGCCTGCGCGGCCCCTAAAAATGCCGGGCGCTCACCGCCACCGTGCAACAGCAGGTTGCAACCACTGGCGTAACTGGCCAGCGGGGACGCGAGGTACAGGCAGGCGTTGGCGATGTCGTCGGGCACGCCCATACGGGCTGCCGGGATACCGGCCGCGACCGCCGCAATACCCGCATCGGAGCCGTAATGCAGGTGCGCTTGTTCGGTCAGCACCAGCCCGGGGCTGACCGTCACGACGCGCACTTTAGGCCCCCACTCCACCGCCAGCGATTGCACCAGGGCCAAGACTCCGGCCTTGGCAGCGCCATAGGCAGCGGTACCTGGAGAGGCACGCAAGGCGCTGATGCTGCCAATAAAGACAATGCAACCGCCCTGTGTTTGCGCCTGCATCAAGCGATTGGCGTGCTGGGCGACATTGAGGGGGGCGATCAGGTTGAGGCCAATGATGCTGTCGTGAAAGCGCGGTGATGCCGTCGCGGCCTCGGCGGCAGGGCTGCCTCCGGCATTGTTGATGACCACGTCGAGGCGGCCGAAGTCGCGCTCGATGGCAGAAAACAGGCGTTGCAGGGAATCAGGGTCACGCACATCGGCGGCGATGAAAGTGGCCTGCCGCGCGCCGAATGCCGGCATCTGTTCTGGCTCACGCCGGGCGCACACAATCACCCGCGCGTTGGCTGCCAAAAATCCCGAGACAATACCCGCGCCGATGCCTTTGGTACCCCCGGTGACCAGTACCACCTTGCCGCTGTAATCAAGACCCGAATGCAGCTCCATCATGTGCTCCTTCTCTGCTGACAAGGTTCACTCTAGGGCCGAACATCTGGCCAAACTACGTCTGAACGGACGATGAAAATCTGGCCTCGTGAACAGGACACTGGCACTCATTTACGTTGTCTGGTTTTCGAGGATGCGCATGTCCGACTTGCCCGCTGCACCGGTTTTACTTGAACGCCCGCTGCCCGGCGTGGCCCTGCTGCGGCTTAATCGCCCCCATGCGACTAATGCCTTAAGCCTGGAATTGCAGGCGCTGTTGTCGCGCTACTTCACTGAGTTGGCACTCGATCCCGAGGTGCGCTGCATCGTGCTGACCGGCGGTGACAAGGTGTTCGCCGCCGGGGGCGACATCAACAGCATGGCCGGGGTCGGTGCCATCGATATCTATAAACGTCACACCGAGAGAGTCTGGGGGCCGATCCAGCACTGCCCTAAACCTGTGATTGCAGCCGTCTGCGGTTATGCCTATGGCGGCGGTTGTGAGCTGGCGATGCACGCCGATTTAATCGTCGCCGGGCGCAGTGCGCGGTTTTGCCAGCCGGAGATCCGCATCGGCATCATGCCCGGCATTGGCGGGACCCAGCGCCTGGTGCGTGCGGTGGGCAAGGTCAAGGCCATGCGCATGGCGCTGACCGGGCAACCCATCAGTGCCGAGGATGCCTGGGTTGCCGGGCTGGTCAGTGATCTGGTGGAGGATGATCAGGTGCAGGCGCACGCGCTGGAACTGGCACGGGTGATTGCCAGCATGCCGGCATTGGCTGCTGAACAGATCAAGGAGGTCATCCTTGCCGGCATGGACGCACCACTGGAAGCCGGCCTGGCCCTGGAACGCAAAGCCAACGCCCTGCTCTTCGCCTCACGGGACCAGAAAGAAGGCATGCAAGCCTTTATCGAAAAACGCCCGGCACAGTTTGAAGGTCATTGACTGATACGACGCCGCGCTGTCGCGCAGCAAACAGGCCACTGTAGTCGCTGACGAGGTACGAAGGCTGCGATCGGCAATCCCTGGCCGTGTCGCGGCTAACCTGGCGTCCTGCCGGGCGCACTACTGCGCAAAACCTGCGTTCGGCCAGCGTGGTTTAACGGAGCCTCTTAGATCAAGATCAAAAGATCGCGAGGCAAGCTCGCTCCTACAGGGCCCCAAGAATCAATCACTTATTTTATGTTTGGGGGCTGCACTGGCAGCGGCTCCCGCACGGCGGCCGGAAAACACGCAGTCGGCCAGTGACAAACCGCTGATGTACAAGTGCGAAGGGATGCCCAAGGCACTGCGGCCGGCGGCGTACAGACCTTCGATTACCCGGCCCTGCCCGTCCAGCACCGCGCCGCTGCGTTCATCAACCCGCAAGCCACCCAGGGTCAGGGCTCCCAGCGGAAAGAGCGGGTTATTCACCGAGATATCGCACGCATAAAAAGGCCCTTGTTCGAGCACTTGTCGCCCGCCCGCGGACTTGCCGAACGGTTCCGGGGCCACGCCACGGGCGGCGGCATTGGCGGCCAGCACCGAAGCGCTCAGTGCAGCAGGGTCCATGCCGGTGCTGGCGGCCAGTTCGCTCAGGCTTTTGCCCTTGCGCACCTTCAACAGCATCAGTGCCAACGCCGGAAAGCTCTGAAACCACCAGTAACCGCCGAACAACGCTTCGCGAATGGCCTTTTTGCGCAACGGTGCATCCAGCACCAGCCATGCCTTGCCGCCCTGTTCTTCCATCAACGGCTGGCCCAGCGTGGCTCCATAAACTTCTTCATTACAAAAGCGCTGCCCCGTGCGATTGACCACAATGCCTTTGTGCCAACTGTACGGCGGGTTAAGGAAGCGCCACGCCGATACCCGTTCCAGCCGATCGCCCTGGCCGCCGCAGCTTTGGCCCAGACGCAAGCCACTGCCATCACAGCCGGTGGCGCCGACTTTGAAATTACGCACAAACTTGGGTGCGTGCTGGTCAAGCAACTGCCGGTTGAAGATGAACCCGCCCGTGCTGAGGATGACGCCCTTTCGCGCCTGCACCCGTCGTGGCTGGGCGAAGTCACGTTCCAGTTGGCGGACTTTTTGCCGCAGCTTGTTGCAATAACCTGGCGCGAAGTTCTGCAAACGTTCAGCCCTGGCCGCCAGGCGCGCATGCAACTGCGCGGGCTTGCTGCCTGCGGGCAAACAATGGAACTCAACCCCCAGTACCCGACCCTGAGGGTCGGTTACCAGCCGCCGCGCTGCGGCTTGCAACAATGGCCGGGCCCCGGCTCGCAGGCAGGCAGATTTGAGGTGGGCATACAGCACCGCGCCGCCCTGCCCCTTGCCCACCGTGCGATGCCCCCGTGGCGCGGGTGGCAGGGCACCGCCATACGCAGGCACCAGCTCGTTGCCGGAGTAATACAGATAGTAGCCGTCAGACGGGTACGAAGTTTTGCCGCCGGGTGGCATCTGGTGGGAGTAAGGCGCGCCGTGGCCCTCCAGCCAGGCAAGATTGCCCACGCTGTCAGCACAGAAGCGGCGCAAGGTGTCATCACTGATCACATTGTGCGTTTCGTGCTTGAGGTAATCGAACATGGCCTCGGGGCTGTCATTGAAACCCGCGGCCAACTGGTGCCGCGTCCCCCCACCGGCATAGACCACTCCGCCGCTTTTGGCGCTGGCACCGCCCCCCGTGAACCGATCGGCGATCATTACATCGGCGCCCTGGGTGCGAGCTTCCAGCGCGGCGCAAGCTCCTGCCGCGCCCCAGCCGACAACCAGCACATCACACTGCTCATCCCAATCGAGGCTGTTGCCATCCGCCACCTGCAAGGGCGGCAGCACCGGGCTGCCGGAACTGCTCTCGCGTGTTGACATGTCGCCTCCTAGCGCTGGCTGGCCAAGTGATTGGCGGCGATATAAGCAAAGGTCATCGCCGGTCCCAACGTGCCGCCAGCGCCGGGGTAACGGGTCCCCATCACCGATGCCGAGCAGTTACCAATGGCGTACAGACCGGCAATGCTCGTGCCGTCCTCACGCACCACTTGCGCGTGTTTGTTGGTCAACAGGCCGCCTTTGGTGCCGATGTCGCCCGCGTCGAGGCGCATGGCGTAAAACGGGCCTTTGCGCATCGGCGCCAGACAGGGGTTGGGCTTGATGTTGCAATCACCGTAGTAACGGTCAAACACATTGGCGCCGCGCCCGAAATCCAGGTCGACACCTGTCACGGCATAGTCGTTGACCTTGCCGACAGTGGCTTGCAGCCCGCTGGCGTCGACGCCAATCTGCCGGGCCAGGTCGTCCAGGGTATCGGCCTTCCAGTACAGTGAGTTCAACCATTCCTTGCGCAAGCGGCTGTCCGGCATGACCTGCCCGGGCATCAACGGCCCCATGGCGTAGTTGAACCGAAAATGCGCGTCGAAGATCACCCAGGCCGGCACCGACTTGCCGTTGGTTTTTGCGTTGTCCTGGTACATCGCATCGACAAACTCCAGGTACGGCGCCGCTTCGTTGACAAAGCGCTGACCTTCGCCGTTGACCACGATGGCCCCAGGGAAAGCTCGTTCGGCAAACACCGCACGGGGCTTGTCTTCACCCACCACGGCAATCGTCGGAGCCCACCAGGCCCAGTCCAGCAAGGCGGTGGCAGCGCCTTGCTCCATACCGGCAATCAGTGCTGCGCCGGTGTTGTTACCCGGCGGTGTCGCGCACCAGGCCTGGCGGCTCGGGCTTGGCAGATAGCGATCGCGCAGGGCCTGATTTTGCTCGAAACCACCCGAGGCGAGGATGACGCCGTAACGCGCATACAGCTCTCGCTCGGCGCCATCCTGCTGCACGGTGATACCGGTGATGCGCTGGTTATCGTTGATCAGCCCGCTAAAGTCGGTGTTAAGCCACAACGGCACGTTGCGGTCCATCAGCGAGCGGCGCAGCGAAGCCACCAGCGAACTGCCCAGAGAAGCCCTGCGGTCCATTTTGCTTTTGCGCCGCCATTTAAAATCCAGCTTGTAGCGCAGCATCAGTTTCATGATCAGCAGGCGCCAGCCAAAACTGCGCGCCATGGCTTTGTGCGCATCCCGCGCGGTCCAGGCGATTCGGCCCATCAACAGGGTTGAAGGCGACGGTTTACGCAGGTTGGCCAGTTCGTCACCGAGCAGGCTGGTGTCGAACAGCTCCGGGTCCAGGGTCCGGCCCCCGGCCAGGGCTCCCGGCAAATGCGGATAGTAATCCGGGTATTTGTCTGCGACCGCATAACGCACCCGGCTGCTGCGGGTCAGTTGCTCGATCATCTTCGGCGCATTGTCCAGATAGGCCCGCAGGCGTTCCTCATCGACTGTCTCGCCTACCGCTGCCTTGAGGTAGGTGAGCGCCTTGGCATAGCTGTCGTTATCGCTCAAGCGGGCGAAATAGTGATTGTTGGGGATCCAGATACCGCCCCCGGAAATGGCCGAGGTGCCGCCGTACTGATTGCTTTTTTCCACGATCAGGACCTTAAAACCCTGGTCGGCCAGGAACACCGCCGAGGTCATCGCACCTGCACCCGAACCGACGACAATCACATCGTAGTGGGTCTGAGACTGAACTTGAGCCGTCATTATTGTTATGCCATTAGCTGAGGTCAGAAAAAACCGCCAACGACGCAGCACCTGCGCTGGCGGAGTGCAACCCATGATCAGCGCTGCACAGGTTCGGCTCATCGTCAAAGCAGACTAGAAGACCGACCTGCGGCACCGCGCAAGGGCGCGCCGGGTCAGACCGGCGCGCGCCTGTCGGCCCAGGGGCTGGTTTGCTCCAGTTGGCTGGCCAGCCGCAGCAGCACGTCTTCGCCGCCCAGGCGGCCGGTGAACATCATGCCCACAGGCAAGCCGTTGTCACTCATGCCCAGAGGCAGCGAAATCGCCGGTTGCCCACTGACATTGGCCAGCACGGTAAAACCGGCACTGCCCATGGCGTGGCCGACGTAGCTGTCCCAAGGTTGATCAAGGGACAACACGCCGAGCGTCGGTGTCAGGCTGCCGGTGACCGGCGACAGGATCACGTCGTAGCGCTCGAATTGCTGCTCCATGGTTGCGCCGATGCTCTCAAAGGTTTGCCGCGCACGATAAAGGTCTTCACCGCGGGTGCCCTGTGAACGCTCCAGGTTGACCCGCGTGATTTGCTCCAGGTCCTGCGCGGTTGCGGCCCGCCCGAGCACTTGCTCGCGGTCCTGAATCTGCGCCCGTACGGCGGTCCCTATGACTGTGCCGTGGGCACCGAACAATTGGCGCGGGTCGATGTTGAGGGTCAACTCGTCAAGCTCGTGCCCCAGCGCCGACAACTGCTTGATGGTCTGTTCCAGCGTGGCGGCAATTGCCGGGTCCAGAGGCGCTCCGGTCAGCGACCGGCGCACAACAGCTACCCGCAATTTGCCCGGATCACGCTGTAATTCGTCGACATAGGGACGCTCCGGCGGAGCGCACCAATACGCACTTCCAGCTTCATGACCTTGACCGGCATCGAGAAACAACGCGCTGTCGCGCACGGTGCGCGTCACCACATTGGCCACGCTGGCACCAAACAAACCTTCGAAATGCTGCGGCCCGCTGGGGGTGCGATAGCGGCTGGGCTTGAGCCCGATCACGCCACAATACGACGCCGGTATGCGGATCGAACCGCCGCCATCGGTGGCGTGGGCCACAGGCACGATGCCCGCTGCCACTGCAGCGGCCGAGCCACCCGAAGAACCGCCTGCGCTCATGGCCAGGTTCCACGGGTTATGGGTCTGGCCCCAGGCCAGGGATTCAGTGGTGGTGGTCAAGCCAAATTCAGGTGCCGCTGTCTTGCCGAACGGCACCGCCCCGGCCTGCTGGTAACGGGCTATTAGCGTGCTGGTGCGCTCGGCAGGCGGAGAGTCCTTGAACAGCCGGCTACCGTTGCTGGTGATCGTGCCTTGCAGCGTGGTGTTGAGGTCTTTGAACAGCAAGGGCACACCGGCCAGAGCGCCCTGGCTACTGGTGCCCGCGACACGACGTTGGGCAAGCAAATTGCGCGCGTAGGTGTCGTGCAGCATGTTCACGGCCTGGATTTTCGGGTTGACCGCGTTAAAGCGAGCCAGTGCAGCCGTCAGCAGGTCTTCGGGGCTTAGTTCGCCACTGCGTATCGCCTGGCTCATGGCCCAGGCATCCATATGCTGGTAATCGCTGGCAGAAAGCCCTTGCGCACGCGCATCGGCAAAGCGCCCCAGCAAGCCAACGCCGACAGCCACTGCACCGGCCTTGAGCACACTGCGCCGAGGCCAGTCAGTGGCGGTGTTGTGCGGTGTGTTTTTAGGGTTGTCCATTGTCGTTATCACGCCCTGATTAATCATTTATTGGCAGTGGCCTGAAGGCCACTTGTGCGTCCATCAGTCGGCGGTGACCCCGGCCAGCATGGTGGCGAGGTAATGCTCGCCATAGGGTGGCAACAACCCCCATTCACGGCGCGGATCATGGGCCGACGCCTTGAACACCGTGCGCATGTGGCTGAATTCAAGAAACCCTTCACGGCCACGGTAATGGCCCATTCCTGAAGCCCCTACGCCACCAAAAGGGGCGTCGTGCAACGCGGCGTGCATCATCACGTCGTTGATCGTGACCCCGCCGGACACGGTGTGTTCGAGCACCTGGCGCTGCTCCTGCAAGTCATCGCCGAAGTAGTACAACGCCAGTGGGCGGGGCCTGGCGTTGATATCGGCGATAACCTCAGCCACTTCGTCATAACTCAACACGACCATGGCCGGGCCGAAAATTTCCTCTTGCAGGATCTGGCTGTCCGCAGGCGGATTGACCACTACCCGCAGCGGTCGGCGGCGGTCGTCGACATCAACGGCCAATGGCTCGGGCAAACATTCGACCCGCGCACCGCGTGATTCGGCGTCTTGCACCAGACCTTCAACCCGCTCCAAGTGGCGCTGGTTGACCACTGCCACCACATCCGGGTTGCCCGCCACACTGGGGTTGAGTTCGCGATATGCACTGCGCAGCGCATCCAGCAACCCTTCGAGTTGCTCCCGAGGCACGTAGACCACGTCCGGGTTGATGCAGATCTGCCCGCCATTGCTGGACTTGCCCGCAGCAAGGCTGAAGGCGGTCTTGTTCAGGTCCGCCGTGCGAGAAATGATCACCGGCGACTTGCCGCCGAGCTCCAGGGTCACCGGCACCAGGTTTTTCGCCGCATTGCTCATCACCCGTCGACCAATCGCCGTGCTGCCCGTGAACACCAAATGATCAAAGGGTTGGCTGCTGAAGGCTTCGCCCAGTTCCGGCCCGCCGTTGAACATCGCTACGACCAGTGGGTCCAGGTGATCGGTGCAGAGCCGGGTCAGCAGTTCAGCAGTACGCGGCAGCACTTCTGAAGGCTTGAGAATCGCCCGATTGCCGGCTGCCAGGGCCGAGGCCAGCGGGCTGAACAGGGTATACAGCGGAGCATTCCAGGTGCCGAGTATGCCCACTGTGCCTTTTGCCTGGTACATCACCCACGCCCGGGCACCGAGTTGGTCGTAAGGCGAAAACACCTCGCGGGGCTCGTCTTGCATCCAGCCCAGCAAGTGGTCGCGGGCATATTTCAGTGAAGCCAGTGCACCCAGTACGTCGTTCATCAGGGAGAACCCGACAGGCCGGCCGCCAAAGTCCAGGTCGATGGCACGGGTCAATGCCTCGTGGTGATTGACCAGCAAATCGATCACGTGCTGAAGACGCTGGCGACGGGTGTCTGCATTGACGCTGCCAGCACGCGCAAAGGCGCTTTTTTGTTGCGCCAGCAGGCTGACGAGATCCGGGACAGAAGCCGTGGCTGAACTCATTGTTATCCCCTTGCAGGTTGGCTCGATGGCCGGTGAGCGCCCTATGCGCCTGGCGCCACCCTAACCGCGCAAGCCGTTGCCGCGCCTCGTCCAATCGAACTAGGACCCTTCATTAGTGTTAGTCCGTTGAGACGATGCTCGAGGTGGGTAAACCCTCAATACTGGCCATACGAAAACTCCACTCCATGAGGCCAGTCATGGCAATGCAAAACATCAGCTTCGACCCCCAGGCGTTTCGTGCCGCGCTTGGCACATTCACCACCGGGGTCACGATCATCACCACTCAGACCGAAGAAGGCGCGCCGGTAGGCATTACCGCCAACAGCTTTAACTCGGTGTCGCTCAACCCGCCCCTGGTACTCTGGAGCTTGTCCAAGCAAGCCCGCAGCCTGCCGGTCTTCAGCAGTGGCAAACACTGGAACGTGCATGTGTTGTCCACTGAGCAAGAGACGCTTTCAGGGCGCTTTGCCACCCAGGGCGAAGACAAGTTTGCCGAGATAGAACTCGATAATGGCGTCAGTGCGGCCCCGCTGCTGCAGAATTGCACCGCACGTTTCCAGTGCCGCACGGCCTTTCAGTACGAAGGCGGCGATCACGTTATTTTTGTTGGTGAAGTTCTTGCCTTCGATCACAGCGACCGCGCCCCGCTGGCGTTCCAGAGCGGTCAATATGCGCTGGCTACGCGTAAGCCGCGCAGCGAGTTACGACTGGCGACCACCCCGCCGCCACCAGAATGCAGCTACACCGAAGACTTGCTCGGTTACCTGTTGGGCCGCGCCCACTACCAGGTGCTCAACACCCTTCGGCAGTTGCTCAACAGCAAACAACTGGACGAACAGACATTTTTCATCCTGTCGATCCTGTGCATTCGCGACAACCTCACCCTCGAAGAAATCAACACCTTCGTGAGCTACACCGGGCGTGAAGTGACGCTGGCCAGCATGCGTTTTCTTGAGCGTCAGCGTCTGGTGGCTTTCGAGGGGGCAACAGAAGCATTACGCTTTGTGCTCACCGCTAAAGGCCGCGAAATGTCCCTGCATCAACTGGCGCTGGCCAAGGCCGTGGAAGAGGACTTGTCGAGCACGCTGGGGGCCGCTGATGCGCAAGCCCTGAAAGTCTTGCTCAAGCGTTTGATCGTAGTCAGTGACCCGGGCTTGCCCGATTTGTGGGCCCCGCGATGACTGCTCGCGCAGGTGTACTGCCCCCCGCCACGCTTGGCTGGGGCAGTCATGGCTTGCTGATGCTGTTGGCCCTGGTGTTTGCCGATAACTTTGTCGGCCGACAAATTCTTGCGGTGATGGTCGAACCGATCAAAGCCGAGTTTGGCGTCAGCGACACCGCCATCGGGGTAATTTCGGGCCTGGCGTTTGCCGGGGTCTATGCCCTCACCGGTTTGCCTGCCGGGCGTCTGGTAGACCGCATGCCGCGTATCCGCCTGCTGGCCATGTCATGCCTGTTGTGGGCGTTGGCGACCATGGCCTGCGGGTTGGCGGGCAGTTTCCTGGCGCTGGCTGTTGCCCGCATGCTGGTCGCTGTCAGTGAGTCACCCACGACCTCAGCATCGCTGTCGCTGATCGCAGACCTGTACCCGCCCCAACGGCGTTCGTTTGCGATCAGTTGTTTTACCGCAGCCCCGACCTTCTCTTCGATCATCGGCTTGAGCATCGGTGCCTGGGTAGTCGAGGTGTATGGCTGGCGCAGCGGCTTTATTGCACTCGGTATCCCGGCCTTGGTGTTTTGCGCGATCCTGGCCTTTTTTGTGCGTGAACCGCAGCGTGGCCGCTGGGACGTTGTGGCTCCCACGCACACAGCGCCTGCATTGCTCGGCATGGGCGCCGAAGCGCGCAAGCTATGGGCCATACCCGCCTATCGCTGCCTGGTGCTCGCCGGTGGCCTGACCACGCTCAGCTCTTACGCAATCGGCATGTGGAACACCAGCTTTCTGGTGCGCTCCCATGGTTTGTCGCTGCAACATGCCGGCTTGCTGGCCGGGGTTATTTGCGGGTCTTCGGCCGGATTTGGCGGCCTGTTCAGTGGCTGGTTGAGTGATCGCCTGTGTCGCCGCCAGGCGCATTGGCAACTGACCATTCCGATCCTCGGCCACTTGATCGCCCTCTGCGCCCTGATCCCCTACCTGCTGTGGTCCGACAGCCTGCTAGTGCAGGTCGGCACTGTACCAATCCCGACCGCGATGCTCTGGTGTGCACTGTATTCGTTCTTTGCCGTGTGGTGGGTTGCCCCCTCCTACAACCTCGTAACCCAACTGGTGCCGACAGGTCGTCGCGGCACCGCCATGGCGCTGCAAACCATCATCAGCACCTTGTTTGGCGTCGGTATCGGCCCATTGATCACTGGCTTGTTCAGCGATTTATTGCACCCGGTATTCGGGTACGAGTCGCTGCGCTACGCCTTGCTGCTGGTGAGCTTGCCAGTAATTTGGGCCGTGTTGCTCCTGATGCGCGCCATGCGTCATGCCTCCAGGACAGGTTATCGCTATGTCGAGACACCTCTCGGCGCAGAGAGGTGAATAACTTGCCCTGCTGCAGGCATGGCCTGCGCTCTAACTCCGTCATCAAAAGGCAGCTTTATGAACGACCTGATCCATAGCCACCAGCAAGGCGCGCTGCTCACCCTGAGCATCAACCGCCCAGACAAACTCAATGCCCTCACCAATGCCATGTACACCCGCCTGGCCGACCTGCTGTATGCAGCAGGCGAAGACCCGAGGATAACCGCTGTCATCATCACCGGGGGCGAGCACTGCTTTACCAGTGGCAACGACCTGCGGGATTTTCTCGAATCGCCGCCCACCCACTTGAACAGCCCGGCGTTCCGCTTTATGGACGCGGTTATCCAACTGGACAAACCTTTGATCGCCGCCGTCTGCGGTGCGGCCATTGGCATCGGGACCACTTTGTTGCTGCATTGCGATCAGGTGCTTGTCACCCACCATGCAAAACTGCGCATGCCCTTCGTCAACCTCGGCCTGTGCCCGGAGTTCGGCGCTAGCCTGCTGCTCCCCCGCCTGCTCGGCCATGCCAGAGCCGCCCGGCTGTTGCTGTGGGGGGACGGCCTGGACGGGACGCAAGCGGTCGCCCTGGGATTGGCCAACGAAGCTTTTGAAGACGGCGAGCAATGCCTGGCCGCAGCACAAAAAATGGCACAGCGCTTACTCACCCTGCCCCGTGAATCCGTGTTGCACACCAAGCGTCTGTTGAAACAGCCGCTGCTGGAAGCACTGAAAGACACCCTTCGCCGGGAGAATCTGCTGTTTATGGAGCGCCTGAAAAGCGTCGAGGCCAAGGCTGTGCTGGAAGGCATGTTGCAGCGCAGTGCCGAGAAAGGCTAAAGCCGATTTCGTTGCTGCTTACGTCATTAAATCTCGCCTTGCGCCAACCCCAACACCCACTCCCGAAATACCACCGCACAGGGCGACAACGGCCGATGCTTGACCGACACCAGGTACTCGGCGCGCCCTGTCACGCATTCAAACCCGGTGACGCGCTGCAGCTCGCCTTTGGCGAAGGCTTCGTCGCCCATGAAGGTCCACGCCAGGCCAATGCCCATGCCTTGTTGCACCGCGCGAAAAGCCAAGGTCAGTTGGTTGAACACCGGGGCTTTTTCCGGGGCGAGGTAGTCGATGCCGAAATGCTCAAACCACTGCTCCCAGTCCAGGCAATGCCAGGCCGAGGTATCGATCTGCACCAGGTTGGCGCTGGCCAGTTGTTCCAGGGTTTGTATACCCGTGACGTCCAGGGCTGCATGGGCAACCGGAAAGACGATTTCAGGAATCAGAAAGTCGCAATTTAAAGCACCCCACTCGCCTTGGCCGTAGAGGATGCCCAGGTCGTAATCCTTGAGGCTGGCTTCATCGAATTCATTCATTGCGTGCACGTGCACGGCGATGTCGGGATAGGCCTTGTTGAATTCGATCAGCTTGGGGAACAGCCAAAACTGCGCCAGGGCATGGGTCGCCAAAATTGAGACGGTGTTGGGTTGATGCACATTGCGGATCCGCGTCACGCTTTGGTGCAGTGTGGTCAGGAGTGTATTGACCGTTATCAGCAGTTCCTGCGCGGCAGGCGTGAGCATGACGCCGCGCGGTTTTCTTTCGAACAGCGGCACGCCGATGCAGTCTTCCAGCTGACGCATTTGTTTGCTCACGGCGCTTTGGGTCAGGAACAACTCTCTGGAAGCGCCGGTAAAGCTTGAGTGGCGGCCGACTGCTTCAAAGGTGATCAGGGTTTCCAAAGGCGGCAAGGCACGCAGGTAACGGTTGATGATGCAGCTCCTTGTGGCGATAAACAGCAAGATATTCCGCAGCGGAATGGATGACTGATTTTTTATCGCAGGTGGCGTTCAATTGCTACCGATAGAATCTCGCCAAAGTCATTAGTTGAGTAGGCGTGATGAAAAGCGGGATTGTGTTTGCGTTGCTGGCCGGAGCCATTTGGGGCGGAGTCATTCTTGGGCCCTCCTTGCTGCCGGAATTTAATGCGGTACTGATCAGCAGCGTCCGCTTTGCGATGTATGGCCTGATTTCCCTGGCCGTTGCACTGCCCATGACAGCACGCCTGCTGGCTAAAATCAGCCGCGCCGATGTCGGCATGCTGCTGCGTCTGTCACTCACCGGTAACGTGCTGAACTATGCGCTGCTGGGGGCCTCTGTGCAGCTCAGCGGGGTTACGGCGGCCTCGTTGATCAACGGCATCATGCCGGTGGCCATCACGTTTTTAGGCCGCGCCGATGCGGGCTCGTTGCCGATCAGCAAACTCAAGCTGCCTTTATTGATGGTATTCCTCGGAATCGTATCGATCAGCCTGGAACATACCGGTGCCCATTCATCAGGCACTGAGTTGACCACGCAACTGCTGGGCATCGCTTGCGGGTTCTGCGGTGTGATCAGTTGGTCGTGGTACGCCACCCACAATGCCCGTTACCTCAAGCACAGCGCATTCAACAGCAGCGAATGGTCTACCCTGCTGGGCATCGCTACCGGGACCGTCGCCGTGGTGTTTGGCCTGGTGGCCTGGTGGCTGTTCCCCAACCTCATGCCTGCCAACATCGACAGCAGCCGCTGGATGAACTTTGTGTGGGTGTGCCTGTTCCTGGCGTTCTGCGGTTCGTGGATTGCCAATGGGCTATGGAATGCCTGCTCACGGCGTATGGCAGCGTCGCTCAGCGCGCAATTGATTGTCTTTGAAACGCTGTTCGCCTGTATTTATGGCTTCTTTTACGCCCAACGCCTGCCCAGCCTCATCGAGTTGGTGTCGATTGCTTTGTTGGTGGGCGGCGTGGTCTGGGCGGCGAGGCGTCATCGGTTGCCGGGCGTTAAGCTGCCAAGCCCGGCCTGTCAGGGCTAAAGCGCTGTTACGCGTGCCAGCAGCGATACCAGCCGTTGTTTTCCGAAACTTGCAGTTCAGTTTGATACAGCGCCGAAAGCTTCTCGCTGGTGAGGATCTCGCGCTTGGGCCCGTCAGCAATCAGCTTGCCCTGGCTGATAAGGATCACCCGGTCGATTTCCGGAATGATCTCGTCGATGTGGTGAGTCGTGATGATCATGGCGCGATCTTGGCCACAGAAATTACGCATCAGCGACAACAACCCAAGGCTGGCGCCCATGTCCAGGCCGCTGGTGGGTTCGTCGAGGATCAGCGCTTGCGGGTGGTGAACCAGGGCGCGGGCCAGCAGCAAGCGGCGCTTTTGCCCGGTGGACAGACGCTGGAACATACGCTGTTCTTCAATATCGCTGCCCAATTGCTGCATCAGGTTGCGGGCCAAGGTGATGTGTTCTTCATTGGGCTGCAAGTGAGCGTGGGCGCCCATGGCGCCAAAGAAGCCGGACACCACCACATCCAGCGCCGAGGTATACGGGGTGTAATCTTCTTGCATGTCCTGAGACACGAAGCCGATCTTGCTGCGCAGGGCCCACAGGTTAACGGTTTCATCGCCGAACAGCTTCAGGTAGCTGCCTTCACGCTCAACCGGGTAGATCTCGCGGTTGATGAGCTTTAACAGAGTGCTTTTGCCAGCGCCGTTAGGGCCAAGGATGGCCACGCGTTCGTTGTAGCCAATGTGCAGCGAGACGCGGTCGAAGACCTGTGTTTGCTGTTGAAAAGCGCTGACCTGGTTCAAATCGATCATGGTTATGCCTTGGTTGACCGTGGGTGCGTGCCGTAGCGACTAGCGTTTTGCCGCGCGAGACTGTACGACGCATTCTTGGGTTTTGAAACCCTTTTGCGGCCGGTAAATCCTCCACCCATGAGCGCAAGCACGCTGTGGCAATCTTCACTATGAATGGAAACATTTCTCATTTATATTTGCTGCCGCTCTGCACCCGCTCAGGCCGATCATGCCCTTCGACCCCGTCAAACCCTCACTGCTCAGTACACTGGTACGTCACTACGACGAGCTGGTTGATCATGTGCGTCGGCGTTTTGGCGATCGTGGCTTTGCCCGCGAAGTGGTCCATGACGTCTGCGTGCAATTGCTTGAAAAACGCGAAAAGGATAACGTCCACACGCCGTTGGCGTTGTTGCGCAAGATCTCCCACGATCAAGCCGTCAACCGTTATCGCAGTGAACGACGCAGCCAGACCTGGCTCATTGAGATGCCCAAACCGCTGGATGCTGTCTGCCCGGCGCCGTCACCATCACGCCAGTATGAGGCGGCACGGGAGCTGGAATTGCTCACCCAGGCCATCAGCCAATTGCCGGAGCGCTGCCAGATGGTCTTTGTCATGCACAAGATTCACGAATTGCCCCAGGCTGAAGTGGCTGCACGTATGGGCATTTCACTTAAAACCGTCGAAAAACACCTGCGCCTGGGCATTGCTGCCTGCCGCGCACACCTGGATCGTCCGCCCGGCCCTTTATGAACACGCCCTCCTCACCCGAGCAACCGCTGTCTGCCGAAGACGAAACCCTGGCTCGCCATCGCGAAGAGCTGCGCAAGCGCTTTCCGATGCCCACTCCCAAGCCGCGCAAACCGCGCACGCCGCTGGTGGTTGGGGCCCTGGTGGCGCTGGTGGGTGCAGGCCTGTTCTGGACAGACCCCAGCTATCGCATCGAGCAGTACAGCAGTGCACTGGGTGAGCGGCGCGTGCTCGATCTGGCAGACGGCAGCCGGGTGGTGCTCGACAGCGGCACCCAGGTTGAAGTCAGTTGGCACTTGCGTTCGCGTCGCGTGGCACTCAACAACGGGCAGGCCTTGTTCGATGTCAGCAAGACGCTGTGGCGCCCGTTCCAGGTGGATGCCGGTGCTGCCCGCGTAACCGTGTTGGGCACCCTGTTCAATGTGGCCCGCGAAGAGAATGCCGTGCACGTGGCATTGGTACGCGGCAGCGTCAACGTGCAGTCAATCACTCATCCGGCTCAGCAACAGCGGCTGAGTCCGGGGCAGCAGTTGGCGGTCCTTGACGGCCAGTTGCAGCCAACCCGTAACGCCGACCTGCCCGGCGTGCTGGCCTGGCAAGAACGCAAGCTGGTGTTCTCCCGCACCCCGCTGGCTCAGGCCATCGCGCAGATCCAGCGTTATCGTCAGGCGCCGATCCGCCTCGAAGATCCAGCCCTGGCGCAATTGCCCATCAGCGGCGTCTTCAAAACCGACAACGTTGAAGACCTGCTCGACCTGTTCCCGCATATCTTGCCCCTGACGACGGCACGGGATGCGGACGGTACGTTGCACATCACCCACAAGCCTGCAAAAAAATAATTCGGTGACGAGGTAGGGTTTTGCCGTGCGGATGACGGCAATAGAACTAACCCTAACGTTCTCAGGAGCCCCGTCCATGAAACAACGCTTGCCGGCGCGTCAGTATCTGTCGCTGTCTGTACTCGCCACCAGCCTTCTGTTCGCCCTCTCGGCCAATGCCCAGGACAAAGATACGTTCGACGTCGACTTGCCGAGCAGCAACCTGGAGCAAGCGCTGAATACGCTGGCCCAACAGTCCCGCGTGCAAATCATTTTCGCCAGCGACGTGGTCGGCAACAGCACCACCCCGGCGCTCAAAGGTCGCTATACCGCTGAAGAAGCCCTGCACCGACTGCTCGATAAACATGGCCTTAACGTGCAAAAGCGCGACGACCAGACGTTTTTTATCGTCGCGCAAGACACCCAGGCCAATACCCTCACCCCGCCACCGCCTGCTGAGCCGGTAGCCTTGGGCACCATGGTGATCAAAGGCGATGTGCTGGGCAGCGCCACCGACCCGGAAGTTCGCACCTACGCGGGCAGCCGTACGGTGATTGGCAACGAGCAACTGCAAAAAGCCAGCGTGCGCGGGGTCGATGAAGCCTTACAACGTGTACCGGGGGTCAAGGTGTTTGACGAAACCGGTACCGGCGCACTGCCACAAATCGCCGTGCGCGGCCTCTATGAAAGCCGCAGCGGCCGGGTCCAGGCTTTGTCTGACGGGATTCCGCTGGCATTGGCGCCCTATGGCCAGACCGGGCTTTCATTGTTCCCGGTGACCATGGCGACAGTGGATCGCATCGACGTGGTACGCGGCGGTGCAGCGGTGCAATACGGCCCGAACAACGTCGGCGGGGTGATCAACTTCATCAGCAAACCGATTCCCCGCGAGTGGCAAAACACGGTTCAAGAGCGCACCACCTTCAACCCCGGTGGCCGCCAGTTGTGGGACACCTATGTGGGCACCGGCGGTTACCTGACCGACAATTTCGGCCTGCAACTGGACCTCAACAGCATCAACGGTGAAACCGGTCGTGAACACTCCGACACGGATATCCAGAACTACCGCCTGCGCGGGCAATGGGACATCGACGATGACCGTGACCTGAGCTTCGGCATTCAGCACTACCGCGCCGACATGGACCTGCCGGGCGCCCTCAGCGTGCGCGACTACAAAGACAACCCGCGCCAGTCGACCCGCCCGCTGGACAACTTCGAAGGCAATACCGACCGCGTCTGGGGCACCTACACCCAACAATTGGGCGCTATTGGCCCGTTCGATTCGGTGCAGTTCAGTTGGACCAACTTCGCCCACAAGAGCTACCGCAACTTTGTCGTGGGCCTGCCTTTCACCCCGGATGGCACCGCCGTTACCAAGCAGGATGGCCCGCGAGACTTCAAGGTCTGGGGCAGCGAGCCGCGCCTGAGCATGAACATCGACGGCGACCAGGTCAGCCAGACCTGGTTGCTGGGCGCCCGCTACGTCAAGGAAGACATCGACTACAAGGTCGATCGGCAAAGCGTTGCCACGGGCAAAACCACGCCGTTCCGTGACTGGCAGTTCAATGACTCGGCCAAGGCGTTCTACATCAGCAACGCCATCGGCCTGTTCGACAACCGCCTGACCATCACCCCCGGTGCGCGCTATGAAAATGCGCGCATGGATTACGACGACGGCATCACCGGTTTTACCAACGAGAACACCTCCCGGGAGTGGTTGCCGGGCCTGACCGTCGGCTTCCAGGCCAGTGACGACTGGTACGTGTACGCCAACGCACAAAAATCCCTGCGGCCGCCGCAAGTTACGCAGATCGTCAAGGAAGGCCAGGTTGGGGCTGAACTGGCGTGGAACTACGAAACGGGCGTGCGCTATACACCCTGGGACGGCCTGCGCGTCGATATGGGCCTGTACCGCATCGATTTTGAGGATCAGATCGTCTACAACGGCACCACCGACAGGTTCGTCAACCTGGGCAGCACCCGTCACCAGGGCATCGAAAGTGAAATCTTCTGGACCCCGCAAGCCCTGCCCGCCCTTGACTTGCACGCCAGTTATGCCTACCTCGATGCCAAGCAGCGTAACGGTATCTACAAAGGCAATGACGTGCCCTTCGCCTCGCGCAACCAGTTCAGCGTCGACGGTCATTACCGTTTCGCCGAACACTGGAGCTACAGCCTTGATGGCCTGTACGTGAGCAGCGCCTACACCGACGCCGCCAACAGCGTCGACGAAGATGCCATTGCCTCAGTCGGCCGGCTGCCCGCCTACTGGTTGTGGAATACCGCCATCGAGCGCCAGTTCAAGTTGCAAGACCACAGAGTACTGACCGCCTCTGCGGGCATCAGCAACCTGTTCAACCGCGAATATTACTTCCGCGGCATCGACACCAGCCCGTGGGGCCGCCAACCTGCACCACAACGCTCGTTGACGTTGGGGCTGAACTATCAGTTCTGATTAACGGCTACCCTCTCCTTCGGGAGAGGGCACTTTTGATTTGCCCGCCCCCAAATCCCGTAGCAGTTGTCGAGCTTTGCGAGGCTACGTCCGGACGCACAGCAACAGCGAGTGGCAGAAACGCTTCAGCCTCAATGGACCATCCGATCGATGAAACTTTCTTCATAAAGGCATCTCGCCACACTTAAGGTATGCAGTTGCGGCATAGCCCATTCTGAAACGTCATAAACCTGTGTTTTGCTGCGTGGTAGTCTCGCTGAACCATGAACAGGCATAGATCGTAATTCGATGATGGCCAGAAACAGGAAAGATCATGCCCAAAAAGTCCCACACCGCCCTGCGCAATAACTTCCGCCAATTGCTTGCCACCCCTGCGTGTTTCGAAACGGCTTCGGTTTTTGACCCGATGTCCGCACGTATCGCCGCTGATCTGGGTTTTGAGGTCGGTATCCTCGGTGGCTCGGTGGCGTCGCTGCAAGTTCTGGCAGCCCCTGATTTTGCCCTCATCACCTTGAGTGAATTCGTCGAGCAGGCCACCCGTATCGGCCGCGTCGCTCAATTGCCTTTCATTGCCGATGCTGACCACGGCTATGGCAATGCCCTCAACGTGATGCGCACCGTCGAAGAACTTGAGCGTGCCGGTGTTGCCGCACTGACCATTGAAGACACCTTGCTGCCCGCACAATTTGGCCGCAAATCCACCGACCTGATTTCTATCGATGAAGGCATCGGCAAAATCAAGGCCGCCCTGGAAGCCCGTGTAGACCCGGCGCTCTCGATCATCGCGCGGACCAACGCTGGCGTGTTGTCTACCGAAGACGTGATCAAACGCACCCAGGCTTATGAAAAAGCCGGTGCAGACGGCATTTGCATCGTGGGGATCGACGACTTTGCCCAGCTTGAGCAAATTTCCGAGAAGCTCACAGTGCCGTTGATGCTGGTGACATATGGCAACCCGAAACTCAATGACAGCCAGCGTCTGGCCAGCTTGGGTGTACGCATTGTCGTCGCCGGTCACGCCGCCTACTTTGCGTCGATCAAGGCCACCTACGACAGCCTGCGTGCCCAACGTCACCTGACCAACAGCACCAATAACCTCAGCGCTACCGAACTGACCCACACCTACACCCAGCCGGAAGACTACGTGGCTTGGGCCAAAGAGTTCATGGACGTAAAAGAGTGATTCACCCCCGGTTGGATAACACGGCCGTTATCTCACCACCTTGATAGACCTGTGGTTAGACAACGACCGCATGGAGAGCGTTACGTCAGACGATGTCATCTACCACACCGCCGTCTACCCGCAGTGCCGCCCCTGTCGTCGCCGACGCCTGAGGTGAACACACGTAGACGACCATGTTGGCGACTTCTTCAACCGTTGCTGCGCGCTGAATGATCGAGCTGGGCCGATTGTGTAAAACAAATGCAGTCGCCACTGACTCCAGGGTTTTACCCGTACGCTCAACCTCGTCTTTCAGCATGTTTGCAACCCCTTCGGACAAGGTCGGCCCCGGCAATACGCTGTTAACGGTCACGCCGCTACCTGCAACCCGCTTGGCCAACCCTCGCGCCAACGCCAATAGAGCTGTCTTGGACACGCCGTAATGAATCATGTCAGCCGGAATATTGCGTGCCGACTCCGACGACATAAACACCACTCGCCCCCAACCTTTATTGACCATGGCCGGCAGCAACGCCCGGCTCAAACGAACCCCGGACATCACATTGGTTTGCCAATAGCTGTCCCAGACCTCGTCATCGGTTTCGTAAAAGTCCTGAGGCCCATAGATACCGGCATTGTTCACCAGAATATCGACCTCACCCGCATCGCGAACCAACGCCGCAACACCCTCGGCGGTGCTCAAGTCAGCAGCAATACCCTGCACCGACGTGCCCGGCACCGCTTTCGTCAACCTGGCGACGGCTTCAGCCACAGACTCCGTACTGCGACCATTGAGAACGATCTGCGCGCCCGCCTCTGCCAGGCCCTGGGCGATGGCAAAACCGATACCCCCGGTGGAAGCCGTTACCAGTGCGCGTTTGTCATTGAATTGGATGTTCATCCCTTCTCCTTGTCATGCGTGATCGTGCGGATGTGTGATGGGCACACTCAGTACGACCTTCAGCAAAGCGAATTGACTCCCCGACCGTTCAAAAACCCCTTGGCACCCACGAGTGTCAAGCAAACCACTCTTTACGCCCTTCAAAGGTGCTGACGATCAGGTCCACCAGACTCTGAGCTTCTTGCGGGAACGGTGCGGCGGCATTGACGGCCAGCCAGGCCTGCCGCTCCAGGCTGGCGGGCATCAGCCCGGGGATGGCGGTGAGGCCGCGATCAAAGTGGCTCATGTAGCGCGGCAGCAAACCGATGCAGGCGCCGCAGCGGATCATTTCCAGCATCAATGAGTAATCGTGTACGTGCACCACGGCCGCCTGACGCTGTTCCACCAGCGTATTCCATGGCTGCAGCACCTGTACCTGTTGGTCCGGGTGCCACTGCACCAGCATGTAGTCAGCCAGGTCGTCGAGGGTTTCTGGGCGGGTCATTAGCCGCGAGTAACGTTTGGCGATGTGCGGCAGGTAGTGCAGGCGCGCCAGCGGCCTGACGGACTCAACGGCGAAACTCGGGCCCGACGGGGTTGGGTCCATATCTGAGAGCCACAGCACCACGTCAGCCTCGACCGTTTGCAAGGCGTGGTGGTTTTTCAGCGAGATGATGTCCAGGCGGATGCTGGCATTTCGGCGTAACAAGGCAATCAGGTCACGCCCCAGGATGTCGTGCAGGATTGTTTCGGCGACGGCCAGGCGAATGCGCGGTTGCTCGCCCATGGCCACCGATAATTGCTCTGCGTCCGCCAGGGCAATCAGTTGGGCCTGCAATCGTTGGCCTTCAGGGCTGAGTACCAGCGACCTGCCCTGATAGTTGAATAATGTACAGTTGAGGCGATCTTCCAGTTGGGTCAGTTGCCTGCGTAATAGCGTGGCCTTGATGTTCAGGCTGCGTGCTGCCTGGGTAAAGCAGCCACAGCGGGCGCTCACCAGAAAAAATCGCGCTACATCGCTACTCAGGGTGTTCGCCAGAAGCATCCTTGGTTCTGGCAATTCACAGGATTTGCGGTAGCCGGTGTTGCTTTGGGGTGCAGCCGATTCTTGAAATGCCATGTAGGGTGACTCCCTGTCTTGGTGCCGGCGCGGGGCAAGCTGCGATCTGTTGATTTTGTTGGTAATCGCAGCCTGTTGCAGTGTCGCGTCCTTGCGCGGGGTTTACTCAAGTACTTTGTTTAACTGCGCACCATCGATGCTCAGGGTTGCCGTGTTGAGCATGCCTTCCAGATACGACTTGGCGATTTGCTCCTGACGCTGGGCGCGCAAGGCCTGAGTCAGGCGCTCGCGCATGTCGTCGAGGGTGGCGGTACGTGCAGGCTGTTGGGCCGTGAGCTTGAGCACATGAAAACCCGCCGAGCTTTGCACCACATCCGACACTGAACCGACCTTGAGCCGCGAGACCACGCCACGTACCTCTGGCAGCAGCTGTTCCAGCGGCTGCATCCCGATGTCCCCGCCATGCCCGGCGCTGTTGGGCTCTTGCGAGTACTGGGTCGCCAGTTCTGCAAACTCACCCGGCGCCTCTTGAGCCTTGCGGCTCAGCTCCAACGCCTGGCGGCGCACCCCTTCTGCGCGTTGCCCCGGGCCCACTGCGAGGAAGATCTGGCTGACTTGATACTGTGCCGGCGTCCCCCATTGAGCCTTGCCGCTGTCATAGGCCGCTTGCAGTTCGGCGGCGCTCGGGTAGTTGGCCGGCACTTCGCTGACCGACAACATGTAATCGCGGAATACGATCTGCTCGGCGGCAGCGCGAGTCTGTTGCTCAACCTCGGGGCGCTGACGCCAGCCCTGGGCATCGGCTTGTTCCAGAACGGCCTTTTGTGCCAATCGGGAACGCAGCCAGGTCTCCAGAGCACTGCGGTTGCTGCGCAGTTGCTCGCGGGCCTCGGGCGGTAAAGTCGCCATCACCGACTTGAGTTCCTGGACATCTATTTGCTGACTGCCCAGGCGGGCGACCGCAGGGCCGCTTTGCTGCAGATCAAGGACCGGCGCCGGTTGCTGAGCGGCAACCGGGTCGCTACCCGGACGCAGGCTCAATACCACCGCTACCACCAGCAAGGTCAACGCGCCCGCGCCGACCACCAGGGTTGGTTTCTTCACAGGGCAGTTGCCTCTTCGCGGTTGTCGACAGACTCGGTCTGTTCTTGTTTCTCGGCCTGGGCTGCCAACTGCGCCGCTTGCTGGCTGTATTCACGCAGGTACACGATGAACTCTTGCAGCAAGCGGTCCCATAGCTCCAGCTGGCTGCGCAGGTGGACTTCACCGACTCCGGCCACGACCACGTCCATTTCCATCAGCAAGAACTCGCCCTGCAGCGACAGGCGAGCAAAGCGCCGCGAAGCGTTCCACACTTCGGTCAGGCCTTGTGGCAGTTGGCCTTGAACGCGCAATGCACAGCTGTAGGTAAAGTCAACGTAGCTGCCCTGCTCCACTGCCGGGTTACCGAAACGCACGGCAAAACCGATGCCTTGGCTGGCGCTGAGCAGTTGCACGATGCCGTTCTGTTCGGTTTCGTTGACGCGGTAGCCTGCCGCTTGCAGCAGCTCAGTCAGGGTCTGGACGGTAACGCTAGTGATCAAATCGCTCATGGTGTGCTTCCTTGTCTATCAATGATTGAGGGCTGCTTGAGGTGCATCAAACCGGGTCTTGTACAAATCGTCGCCAAAGCCCTGGGCCAGTTCTTCGAACTTGACCCGTGCGCCGCTGGCGAATGGCTGGCGAATACTCATCACCTCAGCCACATCGATTTTTTCGTAAGCCGCGAGCAGTTGCTGGGCCACGCCGTACATCTGTTGATTCTTGGCAACACATTGCTGCAGGTGTGTGTCACGTTCGGTCAATTGCGTCTGCAAGCGTGCACGTTCGGCTTCTTTGCCCCGCGCCAGTTGCAAAAGGTCTTCATAGGCCTTTTTAAACTTGCCGGTCTGTTCGTTGCTCGCCGCTACCTGGGCTTGCGCCTGGTTGTGCAGGTTCTGTTGCTGACCCACCAACTGCTCGGCCACGCCTCGGGTTTTCTCAAGCTCGGCGGTCAATTGCTTGATCTGTGCCTGCGCCTGTTTGGCCTGGTTTTCGGCAGCGATGCGCGCGGCGCTGGCCTGGGCCTGCTCGCTTTGCAGCGCCTGTAATTGCGCAGTGGTGCTGCGCAATTGCGTGCGCAGGCGCTCCTCCATGCCTTCGGCTGATGCACCGGTCGCGGCCAGGCTGCCCAGGGCCAGTACCAGGCCGCAAATTCGGGTGTTCATGTGGTTTCTCCCGGCGCATCAAAAGCGCGTGTTGAGTTCCAGTTGCATCACGTCGACCTCAAACGGCGCGCCATACACTTCGGAGGCGCTCAACCAACGAGCACTGGCGTAGATGTTTTTGTCGATGCCGTAGCTGCCGCCGACGAAATAGCCCTTGGCATTGGTGCCGCCCAGGTGAAAGGACGAGTCGTTGAAGCCGTCCGGCAAGGCGTCAGGCTGGATGTATTTGTAGCCCGCGAGCACGTTCCAGTCGCCACGCTTGCGCATTTCCAGCGCGTTACCGAGGGTGAATTGCAGCATCATTGCGTTGCCGCCACTCTCAAACTCGCCGCTGCTGTTGAGGTTGTTGACAATCTCGCCTTCCGAGCGCTTGAGCATCTTGCCTTTGTTGTATGACAGGTTGCGGATGTAGTTGCCCTGGGTGCGCAGCATCAGGTTTTCCGGCAGTTGGGTGTCCCATGCCAGATTCAGGTCAAGCACATCGAATTTGGACGCCAGGCCGACAAACTGAGGCTGTGGCGTGAGGCCCGGGGTATCCGGGTTCGGTACGATGTCGCGCAGCAAGAACACCGTGTTGCCCTTTTGCATAAAGGTCAGGCGGGAACCGTCGGTGTCGCAGCCCGGCTGGCCTTGCCACGGCTTGCAAGGAGCAGAACGTTTGCCTTCAAGGTCTTCAAAGCGATAGTAAGCCAGCGCGCCCTTCAGGCTGTTGTCGCTGTTGAGCTTCCAGTCAGCGCCGATCTGGCCGCCAAACATCCACTTGTTTTTGCTGTCTTCCTTGTCCAGCCCGTTGCTGCTCGCGGTGTCCGAACTGTACTCAACCGGGAACGCGCCCAACGTAGCGAACACACCCCAATCCTTGTTGAGCGTGTGGTTGAAGTTGGCTGCAATCCCGTCAAAGTTCAGGTCTTTGGAGTACATCATGTCCGTTGAGTAGAACGGGGTGGCAAAGCGGCCGCCGGTCAAGGTCAGGCCCGGCATGGCTTTCCAGCTCAAGTAACCCTGGTCAAGCCACAGGTCTTTCTTGCCAAAACCGCCGCCCAGGGTCTGGTTGGCCGATACCGGGCTGTTGTCATTGCCGGTGCCGACCCGGATACCCGCCGTCCATTCCGGCGAGATGATCGCTTTCATGCCCAGACGCGCACGCAGGCGCAGCAGGTTTTCGCGGTCTTCGCGGGTGTTCAGCAACGGCGGCATCTTGGTGTTGCTGTCTTTGTTAACGTCGTAAGGGCCGTTTTCGTTCAACTTGGCGTAGTCGACGATTTCATTGCTGTTGTGGCCCGAGAAGTAACGTGATTCGTCGCGCAGGCGGATGTCGCCGTCAAAGCTGATGCGTGACGCCCACTCCGGGAAGGTGTTGGGCTGAGCCCAGTTTTCCTGCTTGGCGGTGGCCATCACTTCAGCCTTGACCTGATCACGAATCTGGTCACGCACGGCGGTCGGCACGTATTGCACCCGCACATCACCAGGCGCTGCCACAGGGCCAGCGGCAACCACCGGGGCTGCGCTGGCTTGACGGGCTTGTTGAGCTTCACGTTCGGCCTGGGCAATCAGCCCGTCAGCGGCCGCTTGCTTGAGCACGCCTTGCTCGACCAGCAGGCGGATCAGGTTGATCGTAGCGTTTTCCGAGGGCGCGGCAGTCGCTGCCGATGCGGGGCCAACCAGGGTCGCGATGACCATGCCGACCGCCAGGGTCAGTCGATTCACGGGGGAAATCATGTGCTCACAACTCCTGTAAAAAACTGCAAAAAAGTTCAATCACTCCGGACGACGGCCCTTCAGGGACAGTCGTACCGGCAAGGTCAGCGAAGCCGGTGTGCGCTGCGTGGCATGCGGCGCACGCAAGGCAGCCAGCACCTGAGCATCGGTTTGGGCGTCACCGCTGGACTGCACCAGCACCACACGGGTGACCTGGCCATCCGCGCTCAGCCACAGGTCGGCCTGCACCTGGTAAGCCTTCTTGCGCAGTTCCGGGTCTTCGCGCAGCAGGCGCTGAAAGACCCCCGCCAGGTATTGCTTGTACGTCCCGGTACCCAGGCCGCCACCGCCAGAACCGGCCATGCCGCTGCCCTTGCCCGCGCCGACGTTGAACCCGTCGTTACCGGCCTGGGCGTCGCCATCGATTTGCATCGGGTTGGCCAGGTCATCTGCCGGTGACGGCGGCGCTTCTTCCTCGGGCTTGACGTCTTCGGGCTCCGGTGACGGCTCGGACTCAACCACCTTTTCTTCCACCTGCGGCTCAGGCTCCTTGGGTTTTTCCGGCGGCGGTGGCGGTGGTGGCGGCAACGGGATAATCGTTGGCACCTTCGGCGCCTCCCGGCGTACGCCACTCATGTCATTGGCCCACTGCCAGATAAACCAGGCAGCAACACCGCCCAGCAGCAGGCCTGCGCCCCATTTCAGCGGGCGCAAGAGCGTGTTTGGAGTCTGTGCGCTCATGTCGTATCAGCCCTGACTCGGTTTGCCGGTGACCAGGCCGACCTGGGACAACTCCAGGCGGCGCAGCAGGTCCAGCACTTCAATGACTTTCTGGTACTGGACCAAGGCGTCACCGCGCACGATGACCGGGAAATCCGGGCTTTGTGCCTTCTCGATACGCAGGCGTTCTTCCAGTTCGCTCAAGGTGACCGGGTAGGCATCGAGGAACACTTGCCCGGCATCGTTCACCGAAATCGCCTTGGTCTTGGCTTCGGATAACGACACCGAAGCACTGGCTTTAGGCAGGTGGATCTGGATGCCCGACACTTGTGCGGTGGCGGTGAGGATGAACATCACCAACACCACCATCAGCACGTCTACCAGGGGCGTGATATTGATGCTGTCGACGGCGGCATCATCGTCATCGTCGTGGGCGGCGTTTACAGAAGCCATGACGTTTCTCCTCAGGCCGGCAACGCGGCGTTGGCGTGATGGCCGCGCTGATGCGCTGCTTCACTGAATTGGCTCTCGCCGTGCATTTCCGCCAGGCGGGTAATGAACTCATCGACGAACACCCGCATGTCAGCGCTGACTTCCTTGTTGCGGGTAATCAGGCGGTTGTAGCCAAACAGTGCCGGGATCGCGACGAACAGGCCCATGGCAGTGGCCAGCAAGGCGGCCGCCATTCCCGGTGCAATGGCGTTGATGTTCACGTCACCGGCCATCGCGGTGCCTAGGAACACCACCATGATCCCCATGACCGTACCGAGCAGGCCGATGTAAGGGCCGCCAGCGATGGCGTTAGAGAGGGTCGAGAGCTTTGAGCTCAGTTGCTGGTTTTCACGGGTGCGCACACCGTCCATGGAGCAACGGATGGCTTCGATGGTGGCGGCAGACACCGACGAGGTATCAGCGCCCTGGGCACGGCGGGTACGGATTTCCTTGACCGCCACCAGGTACAGGCGCCACAGCGGCGAATGGGTCAGACGCTCGGCCAGGGCCTTGTCATCGGCAAACATTTCCAGACGCGTACCAACTTGGGCGAACTGCTCGCGGAACACTTCGTTGGCCTTGCTGACGCGAGTGACCATGCGGTTTTTGCGGATCATGATGATCCACGACTGAATCATCATGCCCACCAGCACCAAAATGATGATCCAGGCATCCATCGGCACGGCATTGAACAGGAAACCCAGGCTGCCGAAGCCGAAGCCCGACTGTTCTTCATCAACGCCATAGGCAACCAGTTTGGACTCGGAACCCTGCGCGGTGGCATCTGCCAGCAGCAGGCTGGCCGGGCGTGCGACCTTGGACAGGCGCAACTCGTCAATGGCCCCATTCAACGGTTGGTAGTGGCTTGGCTCAGCCTCAGCGGCCTGCGGCACATCAGCACCAATGGCCATCGGCGAATTGAAGGCAGGCATGGCCACTGCCAGGCTGGCGGCTTCACGGCCGTTGACAAACAACGAGGTTTTTTCGCTTTCGCCAGTCAGTGCCAGGTGTTGCCATTGGCCCGGGTTCAGTGGCTGGTTCGAGACGGCGCGGTGGCCGTCGATTTCAACAAAAGGCACGCCCTGATCGGCACCGACCAACAGGCTGTGACCGGCTTCACGGCGGGCCAGCAACAGTTGCTCACCGGCCGGCTGGTCCAGACGCAACCAGGTGCTGAAGGTGAAGGCAGCACCCGCGTTGTGTTGCAGCGACGGGCTGGCTGGCAGCAACACCGGTTGGCCGCCAAGCTGCAAGGCACGCCCGATAACTCCGTCAATGCTGGTGCCGGTGGCGTTTTGTGCAGTGTTGCCGTACGCCGTGGTGTCACGTGCCGGTGTGCCGTTGGCGCCTTCAAAATGGTAAAGCGCGGTGTAGTTTGGATCGAACGTCAACTGACCGTTCGAAGTGGCCGCGGCTTTCTGATTGCCGTAGTACATCCACAGGTCTTGACGCTGGCCGCCTTCGACCTTCGGTACATCGACCCAGATCAGCGCCATGCCCATCAGCGGGTCAAAACTTTCGATCTGGTGATTGAACACCGTCTTGTCGTCAGCACTGACAAAGCGCAGGTCTGAACCGTCTTCCTTGACCCCGTCAAAGGTGAAGTTGCCGGTGTGCAAACGAACCAGCAACGCAGTGCGGCCCAGCGGGTCATTAATGGCCGCGCCTTGTGGCGTGGTGTCCACCGAAATCTGTTTGCGGTAGTGCCAGTCATCCTGCCACCAGGCATGGGCGGTGGCCGGGAGCGCGAAGCCCAGGCAAATCAACAGACTCATTAATATGCGTTGCATGTGAACGGATCTCCGTGAAAGCGAATCAGAAAGTCGCCTGCACACTGAAGTGCAGTCGAGAGTCATGTTTTTGGGTGTTCGGGCCATCGACCAGCGGGTAGCCCCAGTCCAGGCTGCCGGACAGCCACTTGCTCAAACTGGCGCGGGTGCCTAGGCCGACACTGGCCAGGCGGTAGTCGTCTTCTTGCTCTTCCAGCGCGTCGCGCAGGTACAGCTGTGCCGCGTCGGCAAAGGCGTAAAAGCGCCATTCCTGCACGTAACTGCCGAGGTATTTGGCCAGCGACGGGGTGCGTACTTCTTGCGAGAGCAGGTAGCCTTCGTCACCGGTGCGCTCGGCGGCGAGGTAACCGCGCACCGAGGTGGCGCCGCCGGCGGAATACTGTTCGTTGGACACCAGCGGGCCAGAGGCCAACTGGAAGCCGACCTTGGACGCCAATTGCCAGTCGTTCTTGAACGTAGAAGTCAGGTTGGCGTCGCCCTTGAGCACGGCGAAGCTCGGGCTGGCATCCCAGCGCTTGTCGCGAAATTCCTGGGAGTCGCTGCCGTAACCGAAAAAAGCCCGGGTGCCGATCACCAGGTTCAGGCCGAGCCCCAGCTGTGTTTGTTCGGTGTAGTTGTAACCGTTGTAGCCAAAGGTCAGCGGCGCGTACTTGAGCGGCACCTTGTCGTTGCTTTCGCCAAAGCGCAGTTGCTCATCGAAGTCTTTGAAATCAACCCCGGCCGACAGCGAGTTGGCCCATGTGCCGCTCGACGGCAGGCTGTAGATGGCCGACACACCGTAAGAATGACCTTTACCCAACACGTTGCTGCCGCCGATGGTGGCGATGTTGCTGTCCGACTGATAACCCGAGAACTGCAGGCTCCAGCGTTCGCTCAAAGGCGCGGTATAAGAACCGGACCAGACTTTGGCGTTATCCATGTCTTGCGGGGCGGTGAAGAACGTCAGGGAAACGCTGTGGCCCAACTGCCAGAGGTTGTCGTAACCCACGGTGGCGACGCTGCGCAGCCTTTTGGTGTCGGCGCTGTAGTCGTTGTTCAGGCCCAGGCTGGCATGCCAGGGGCTTTGGTCTTCGACTTGCAGGTCAATGTCCATGGTGCCGGGGCGCTGCCCTTCGTGGACGAGTGGCGTGACCTGGCGCCCGGCGTTGCGGTTGATGCCTGCGAGCTGGGTTTGCACGCTGGTGAAATCCGGCACGGTGCCTTCCTTGAGGCCCGGCACTTCTTCCCGGATTTCTACAGGCGAATAGTGCTTGGCGCCCACCACCCGTACCCGCCCGACTTTGGTTTCGCTGACTTGCAGGTACACGATACCGTCGTCGACTTTCTGCTCGGGCAGTTCGATAAACACCGATTGATAGCCGCGGTCCTGGTAAGTCTTCTGCAGGGCATCGCGGGCGCCCTCGATATCACTCAAGGTTTTTTGTGGCCCCAGGAAGGGATACACCGCTTCTTCGATGGCCTGCGCGTCGAGCACGGTATTGCCGCGTACGAAGTACTCGTTGACGTCTACCCGCCGCTCTGCACCTTGCGCCTGCGCGCCTTGCTCTTGCGCCAGTACCGGCTGCGCCAGCGCCAGCCAGCACAGCGCTGCGCCGCCGACCGGCCTGATTGACTTGAACAAATGCTCCACACCGCCCCCTAAATTGCCGTAATAAAACCCGTTGCCTAGCGCGTTACACAGGTAAGACCGGCGTGGTCGGGGGCTACCGAACTGATGTCATAAAAGCTTCATTCATCTTTTTAAACAGGACCCAAAGTCCCTGTAGGAGCGAGCTCGTCTCGCGATCTTTTGATCGTTAAAAGATCGCGAGACGAGCTCGCTCCTACAGCGAAATGAGGTGCCAAAAAAAAGGGGTGATCAATGATCACCCCAAGGTCGAACTACAAAAATGTGCTGCGGTTACAGGCTGATCTGACCCCGCTCCTCGTCGGTCAAGCTCGCACGTGCCTGTTCACTCAATGGCCCGGCGCCCAGCACCTGCACTGGGCTGTTGGGGTTGTAACCGGGCTGCGCCCGGGTTTGTTCCGGCCCGTGTTGCACCGACTCACTGCCAAAGCTCAACACTTCAACGGTGACGATTGATGCACGTTGCTGCCGCGCCGCCGCCTGCTGGTTGCGCGCGGCGTTGTCGGCTGCCTGGGACGCTGCCGCGCCCGCCGAGCTGGCAGAAGACAAGGCTCCAGTGTTGACGGTTGCCGACACCGGCACCCCGGACGATTTGCCCTGGGTCTGGATGTTCGCCGCGTTGACGACACGCAAGGCGGCGATGTTGATGTTGCCCGACACGCGAATCCCCGCCTCGCCCGCGTCAATGGTGCCCAAGGGTGCAATCAGGTCGATGTCGCCTGCCGGCACTTCCGGGATCGGGTTGAGCGTGGCAATACCCGCACCGGTACTTGGCACCGAAGGCGACAGGGCGACGTTGCCCCAGTTGTCATAGGTGCGTTTCGGCGGTGTGTAGACCACAGTGGTTTTCGAGCCCCGGCCGGCGTTGATGTCACCTTCGGCGGACCAGCCCATGATCGCCCCCCCGAAGGTGGTCATGATCCGGCTTTGGCCCAGCAGGATGCTGCCCTGTGAGTACAGCTGGATATTGCCCGCGCCCTGGGTGATGACGCCCGCCGAAGCTGGCGGTGCGACACCCTCGATGCCAAACGTCTGGCTGCCGCCCGGGGTGAGCATCTGGATGCTGCCACCGAAGTCGGTGTGAACCCCGGAGCCGCCAAACATGCGGATGTCACCCTGATAAGCGATTGGGTTACCCGCCACGTCCTTCTCCGGGAACAGCGCCGCAATCGCAGCCCGGCCACGGGCATAGCTGCCTTCACGCACGCCACCGGCCTGGTTGTACTCGCGACCGCCTGCCTGCAGCTCGGCAAAATACACCTCGCGGGCAAACACGCGCTGCTGCTCGCCTGGCAATTGATTGAAGTAAGCCACTGCCTGCTCGCTGTCACCGGCAAAACCAAAGCGTTCAGCCAACCATGCCACCAGCTCTTTCTCGTAGGTCTTGGCCACTTTACCGCCCGACACTGACAACGGTTCACCCGCAGCCAATTGGTTAGCCGGATTGAGGTAAGCCTCGACAAAACGCTGGTAGTCCACACCGTTGGCGCCCGTACCGGCTTGCAGGGCAATGCTCGCACCTTGACGCAAATCACCAGCAATGATCGGCCCGATGCTGGTCACGCTGACCTTGTCGTCCATGACGATGCTGCGCCCGGCGGTGATCTCCAGCCCACCCGGGCCGGCAATGTTGAAGCTGCTGTAAATGATGTCGCGCCCGGCCGAGACGATGGAGATGTCGGTCGCGTTGTTATGAACGAACAGGTTACCCGTGGTGATCACACCCGGATAAATCTCGCCATTGTCACCCGGGTTGGCACCGCTGCTGACAATATCGCGCCCGGCCATCATCCACACCGGGCGACTGCCTTCGTACCAGGTCTCGCCGACATGGGCCACGTTGGCGTTTTGGTACGCAATGATCCGGCCGCTGTTGACGCCCACAAGGTCACCCTTCACTGCATAGAAGCGCGCAGGATCAGCGCTATTACTCAACGCTTCAGAGGCTGTACCCGGACCAAACGTAAACAGTGACAGCCCGCCATTGCCGTAAGTGCCGTAGTTACCGGTTTGTGACAGGTTGCTGTAGTTCTGCCGCCCGAGTGTGGCAAAAAAGGCCGGATTCCACGGGGTGGCGATGCTGCTGAGCGCTGTACTGGATTGGGTCACGCTAAAGCCACCGGCGTAAATCGAGTCCTGCGCAAGGAACTGCAGTTGCCCGTTTTTGCCCGGTGCCAGGAGCAGCGGGTAGGTGTAGCTCGCGTAATCACGGGTGGTGCCGGCCTTGCCGTAGTAAAAACTGCCACTGGCGGCGGTCGCCCTGAGGATCGATGGATACACCACTGCCATGTCGGTGTTCGAGCCCACCATGAACGGCGTCAGGTTGCCCCCTTCGGCATACAGGTCGACGGCCGTATCAGGCGTCCACAAGGTAAACCAGCTGCTGGAGCCGCCAATGAGACCATCACGGCTGAAGGCCGATCGGTTGTACTGCGTCACACGCCCTGCATCCTCAACCGTTTGCACCACCAGGTCGCCCAAGGTGTGCAGGCTGAACGTGGCATCGCCTGCCACCAGGGTTATCCCGCCTTGCGGTTTGCTGCGGCTGGCGCGCAACGGTTCGGCTGCACGCACATCACCCGGCACCTGGGCCGAAGTGCCGTAGACGGTGTCGATGCGCCCGATACTGCCGGCTTGCACCTGTACATTGCCGCGTGTGTTGATCAACACACCGTCACGATTGCCGAGCGTTTCGATGAGAGCCTGAGGGTTGAGCGCACCGCTGACCTGCAGACGCAGGTCGCCGCCACCGGTGAGTTGCAGGCTGCCATCGCTGCTCACCCGACCCGTACTGCCAACGGCCAGCACCAGGCCCTGGGTGCGTTTGTTGTTGCCATCGGGCGTGGGTGTCGGTGCTTTCAAGGAGCCTGCGTCGCCCCCTACGGTCACGTCCAGGTCACCGCCACCCAAGGTACCGAAGCCGGTGAAGCCAATCAGGTTGTCAGAAATGATGTTGGTGTACGTACCAAAGTTGATCCACCAGGCCGTCGGCTGCGCCTGCCCGCCCGTGGCCACGTCGCCGCTGCCCTGACGCCAGAGCCAGTTACCGACATCCGCCCGGTTGTTGCCGTAGTCATCGGGGTTGGGTCTGAACTGGCTATAGCGCCCGCCGTTGTCGAGGTTGCCGGTGAGGTTGCCATTGACGTTCAGCGTCAGGTTACCGCCCGCCTCGGGGTACCAGGCGCGGTACAGGCTTTCGCTGCCACCGTTGACGAACTGCTCGAAGTAGCTGGGGTTTTCCTTGAGCACAGTGCTGCCGCCCAGCAACGCCCGTGGCTGGTTGAAAGGATCGCCCGCGTAAGTACCGGTAGACGAAGTACCCGCCGTGTAAACGCCGTAAGACGAGTCCACGCTCAGGTTGCCACCGCTGAGCAATTGCAGGTCGCCGGTGCCGGTACGCACGACGCTGAAGCTCGAACTGGTAGGCAGCGGTGCATATTCCTTGGGGCTCTTGGACAAGCAATAGTCCGGTGAATCCACACAGAACTTAGACGCGCCGCCTTCAACCCCCAGGTCCGCCAGGAACTGGTCATCGATCACGCCGCCCACCTCAACGATGATACCGATGCTCTCAAGGTCAGCCGCGGCGTACTCGGTCCACACATAGGTGGTTTTGGCCTGGCAATACTCCGCAAAGTTGCTGCAGAACTCGGCAATCGTGCCCAGACCAAACTCATCCAGAACCGATTGATCAATCGGATCACCTTCCTTGACCACAACTCCCGCATCACCAAGATCATTGACCGCGTAGGCGGTCCAGACCAGCACGCCTTTAGGTGGCAACTCTTTGGCAAACATGCCGTAGTGGCTGTCAGCCAGGCGCAATGTACCGGTACTCGGGTGCGGCTGAAGCAGGCGGCTGTCGGCTGCCTCCGTGTCCGCCCCGGCAACCAGACGCAACGACCACGACTGCGAGCCCTCGGCCAGCATCGGTGCAATGGCCCAGACTTTACCCTGACGCCCGGCCACTTCAGGGCGCAACTGAATCGAATCCACGTCGCCCACCAACTTGACGTTGGTGCCCACCGGAATCAGCGCACCGCGCGCCAAGGTAATGTCACCATCCAGGGTGACGGTATTTTCAATCGTATTCAGGGGCCGTGCCATGCCAGGCAATGGCACGCCTTTTGGCCAGACCATGGCGCGCAGCGAGGCGGACTGACCCAACAAGGTCCCGGCTTCCAGTTGAGTACCGGCTTGCAAGGTGTACGGCTGGTTCAGCAAGGTGCCTGCTGCCAGCAGCGTGTTACCCGAAGCGTCGAGTACCGCAGCCGCCAACACTGTGCCGGCAGGCAAGGTCAGCGCTTGTGCCAATGTTGCCCGCGCAGGCAAGCGCGTCCCGGCCTCCACGGTCATGCCTTTGATCGGCAAATCGTAATTCAGTACCGAGCCGGCCATGTAGGTGGTGCCATCTGCCAGAACCACACCATTGCCCGGCACGATGGTGTCGCCGCTGGTAAAGTCTCGACCTTTCAACAACACCCAGCCGTTGTCATCCATTGTTTCCGGCGGCGGCGCGAAGCCATCGTTGATGCTGCCGTAGATGCTCAGGTCGCCCCCGGCGCGCAGGGTCAGGCTGCCGGACTCGCCCGAGCCGTACACCGAGGTTTTCTGGCTGTTGCGGTTGAGGCTGGCGTAGCGATAGCCGGACAGGTCGACATCGCCCTGCACCACCAGATCGCCATTCGCGGTGTTGCTGATGATTTCCACGCCCGGACGCAGGTGGAAAGCGTCAGCGTAGGTGGCGTTGTTCAACCCGGCCAGCTTGTTGTTCAGCAGGTTGCTGTTTTGCAACGCGGCATTGATAAACGCCGTGCTCAAGGCGTGCTTGCCATCCAGATACGCCTGATCAATCACCTGATACGGCTTGCCGCTGGCGGTCGGATCGGTCATCACGGGCGCATCATCGTAAGTCGCCATGCCGTTAAGGGTGATTGCCCGCGCACCTTTAATATCCAGACGGCCGCTGGCATGAATGGCGATGTCGTTGTTATTCAGGCGTGGCGCGTTCATTTCCAGGGTGCCGCGGTTGCGCCCGTCATTGCCCTGCGTGCCGGCAGTGCCGTGACGCAGGTCGATGCGCACGCCGTCTGCCAAGGTCAGTTGTCCGGTGCCGGAACCCAGCACCACCATCGCCCGGTTCGGTGAATCGATGATTTTGCCGTAGCTGTCGACACGCACCTGGCTGCCGTGGGCATCGAGCACCGCGCTGCCGTCCAGGGTCAGGCCTTTTTTACCCGCCAGGTTGATGCTGCCCACGCGTTCACCGCTGGCGTCCACCAGGCCTGTGACACGCAGCGTGCCGTTGTCGACCGAGACGTTGATGGTATTGGCCTTGAGGCCGTTACCGATGGTCAAGTCACCCTGCTTGAGCTGGAAGCTGCGGGCGCCGAAGACTTCGCCGTCATTGAGGCGCTGGTTGAGCGCTGCAAACTGCTGATCCAGCGAGCCTGTGGCACCCAGGCGCTGGGCCTGGACTTCGACGCTGCTGCCCTGATACGGCACAAGGGTGCCACCGGCATTGTAATAACCGCTGTTGCCGCCCAGGATCTTGCCTTGCAGATCCACCATACCGCCCGCCGCGTCCAGCGCCACGGCGCGCAGTTTGCCACCCTGGTTGTGTTTGGCTGACAGGTCGGTGGTCGAGCCCGCCGCCTGGCGGATATTACCGTGACGGCTGTCGAGCAATACATTGCCGCCCGCACCGTATTTAGTGATGTCGTTGAACACCACGGCACGACCGGCCACGTCGATCAACGATTCATCGGTCAACACCACATCGCCTGTGGCGTCCAGCGTGACTTTGCCGCTCGGCAGCACCACTGCCGAGGCCAGGCGAAGGGTGTCGCCCTTGAAGGAAAGCTCGCCACCGTAGCCGTTGACCGCGCCACGAGGGCCGCCAGATGAAGAGATATCAATCGCACCGCCCGCGGTAATGCGGTTCAGCGAACCCCCTTCACCGGTCATTAATGGCGTCACGATGTTGAGATTGCCGCCGCTATAAGCAAAGCCTGTGACCGGGTCATACGCGCCCTGGCGTTGGTACACAGACAGGCTGCCTTTGTAGTTGGCGGTGATGCGATCGCTGGCATTCAGGTTGACGTTGGCAAAACCCAGCACCAGACGGTCAAACACGGTGTTGCTGCTGGGCTGGGCGAACGGACCATAACCAAACTCGATGCGCTCGGCGTTGATATCCAGACGGCCGCTGCCGGTCCCGGCGCCGTCAGTGATAACCGCGCCCGGTGCGCCCGTGGCACCTTGCCAGATCAGATTGGCGGTGTGGATGGTCGCGACATCTTCGGCATTGCCCAAGCCGTAGATCGCCGGGGTCGACAGCACCAGATTGTTCAGCAACGACTTGCCGGTCTGGGCGTCGTAGGTGTCCAGCAGCGTGCTGCCATAGAAGTTGAACGCCTGACCCGCTGACAGTTGCAGGGTTTCCAGCGCCGGGGCACCGGTGCTGGAGTCACCGCGCAGCAAACGTTCGAGCACTTGCTGGTTAAGGGTCAAGCCCGCTGGCAACACCTTGCGCGCGGCTGCATCCGCCAGCCCGGCCGTGCTGCCGACGTTAATGTTGCTCAAGGCCAGCGTCAGGTGACGGGTGCCATAACGCACGGCATCGTCCAGTTGCAGGGATTTATCGGTGGCGGCAACGATACTGCCCTCGGAATAGATCGTGGTCTGGCCCGAACAGTAGCCGCTCGGGCACACACCGATCTGGATATCGCCCGTCGGGTCGCCGGTGCGGTTGACATAAGGCAGCACATTGATCAGGCCATTGGACACGGCCAGCATGCTCGGCACACCCTCGTAAACAAACCCGTCGCGAGCGTCATAGGCAGCTGCACCGCGACCCAGGGTGGTAATCGAAGCCCCCTGCTCGATCACGATGCTGCCGGGGCCTGCCACGATCATCACTTCAGGTGCCGAGAGGGTCGCACCGCTGCGCAGAAACACCGAGTTGCCCGGAGTGTTCACGCCATAAGGGAACTTGACGATATTGCCGTTACGGCCATATTCCACTTGGGGCAAGCCGCCAATAAGGATGCGCTTGGCATTCAGATTGTTAAGGCTTTGCGCCGTCAGCGTCAGCCCTTCGAAAGCCTCCAGCGGGCTGTTGGCATCGACAATTTGGGTATAGCGGTTCTCGAGGGTCGCGCCGCCCAGGTTGATAACGCCCACGGTGCCGCCGTAACCGCCTTTGGCCGCTTCAAACTGGCCAATGCCGTCGAAGGTGAAGGTGTCTTTGCCGCCACCGCCGGTAAACGCCAGCTTGAGGGTTTTGGCGTCCACTTCCAGCATGGGCCGTGGCACACCGAGCCTGGCGGCATCGGCCATGGCGAATTGGGCGTAGCTGGTTTCGTTGTACTGCGAATAACGGCGCAAGGTGTCGGCCGAGGTCAGGATCACCTGGCTGTTAATGCTGTTGTGAATGCCCGTATTGATAATCGACAGTTGCCCGGCCGTTGACCAAGACCCGTTGCGCATCAGTGTGGTGGCGCCATCACTGCCCTGCCCGGCCAGGCCGTTGATCTCTACCCGCAAAGCCCCCGGTTTCAAGGCATACGTTGACGGCATCAAGGTGTAGGTGCCTGCGGGCAAGCCCGGCACGCCTGCGCCGATAGTGATTTGCTGGCCCACCAGCGGCGTGCTCGCGCCGGCTTCGCCCGTGGCCGGTGCATAGCCGGCTTGAACGCCCGGCACAATGGCGTAGACCGGGTTGGTCGCGAGGCCCGGCAAGGTAAAGCCGCCGTTGGCACCAAACTGCACCAGCGGGTTGAAACGTGCATCGGTCGAACCGCCTCGCCCTGAAATAAAGCCTGCGCCCAACAACTCCCCGCCGCCGGACAAATCCAGGGTGGCACCGGGCATTACCGTCGCCTTGGCACCGCCCAAAATGACCCCGACCGTTAGCTCGCCGCTGCCGGTCAGTCCCAGGCCACCCTGGCCGACGAAGACCACGTCTTTACCCTTATAGCGATAAACCTGATCATCCACGGTGCCGCCATACGGCAATACCAGGCCTTTGGCGCTGACCGACGTCAGGCTGCCCGGCAACAGTTCAACCCGGGAGTCGCCCACGTTACCGAGTTCAATCATCCCCAACGGCGCACGCAATACGCCGCCCTGCTTGATGGTGTAAGCCCCCAGTTGCAGACGCCCGAACACCGAGTCCGGGGCCACGCCGTGATCATCGCCGACCTTTTCGATGGTCAGGGTACGGGTCGGATCGAAAACCAACCGATTGTTAATGATGTTGACGTCGCCCACCAACACTTGGGCGTTGATGTCAGAGCCCGGGTAGATTCGCGCGGCACGCAGGGTCAAGTCCCCCGCTGTACGTAATTGGGTACTGAAGCCACTGGAGGTATCGCCGCCATCGCGCCCGGCGAGAAAGCGTAGGTCGCCGCTGCTGTTGAGCTGGACGTTATCGAAGCTCAGCGTGTCGCCGAAACCAACGCGATCGCGAATGTCCAGCAGATCACTGTCAACGACTAACGTGCCCTGGCTGCGGAACCCTGGCGTCGTGTCAGCGATGTAAGGCCGCGTCCAGGCTTCCATGCCGGATTTATCCGGTTCGAGCAGGCCACTGAGGACCACATGCGGGGCACTGAAGTTAACGTGAGAAGTCGGGTTAGCGTTGCGTGTCAGGCTGACGCCGCCGGTATACAGGTGCAGGCTTTGCCCCAGGTTCAGCGAAATATCACCGTCAACGCTGAACACACCCCGAACCAGCAACGTCAGATTGTCAAAACCACCTGCCTTGACCTGATCCACACCCAGTGCGCCATGGCCGTAGACCAACGAATCTGCCGCTGTTTCGGCACTGTCAGCCAAGGCAATGGTTTTATGCTGCTGGCTCAAGACCAGTTCACGCACCGGCAAGACCCGGTTGGTGACGTGCTCCTTCAGGTAATACGGAGCTTCCAGGGCCAACGACAGACGCCCGCCAGCCGCACCTGCACCACCGGCATTGGCGTTGAAGTTGCCGTCCAGGTACAGGCCATTATTGGAAGCGAAGGCAATGTTGCCTCCATTGCTGGCCACGTTGACGCGGCCCTGCCCCGGTATGTCCAATAGGGCTTGAGTACCGGATGCATCCAGGCGTGCGCCTTCGCGCACCACCACAAACAGATCGCTGGCCTTGGCGATGCCGGTGTCCGGATTGACATCGCCGCCGACGATGATCTGCCCGCCATTGCGCACCTGACCATAAACACGGCCAAGGCTGTCAACGCCAGTCACGGCACGCGAGGCTACGTCAATGACCGCCTGCTCACCGATCCAGATCGAACGGCCATGGCCGATGGCGTCGATTTTATTCGACTCGCTGTTGGCCAACCCCGCGAGGCTGACAGTGCCGCCCCAGGCGTTGAGCGTGCCATCGACCGTCAGTTGGCCGATGCTGCGCAGGTTAATCGCTTGACCAGGATCAACCGTGACCACCGCGCCTTTACCCACCGTCAGGGCAGTGGTCGCAGCCAATGCACCCGAGGCGATGGTGGTACCCGCGTTCAAGTTGAGGCTGGCGCCACGGCGCTGGGTCAACACACCCTTGAGGGCGTTTTCCTGGTACAGCGCCGGGGTCCAGCGCTCCAGCGCGGTGGTCGGGTCGCTGCCCGTTGGCGTGGTCGCAGCCTGTTCACCCTGATGGTAGACCGGCATCGAAACATCAACGTGTGTGCCGTCGGTGACCAGCAGGCCTTCGTTACCGGTGATGTCGTAGGCCGAGAAGCCTTTTTTGAAGAAATCACCGGACACATGCAAGGTGTCGGCGTCGGGTGCCGTGGTAGTGTCGCCGATCTGCACCTTGCGCGCCTGTACCGCCAGAGTACCGCCGCCGGTGACCCCGTATGCGCGCAGCTCACTGCCCAACTCAAGCGTCTGCATGGCCGCCAGGGTTGCACTGCCGCCCTTGCCGCCGATGAGCTTGCCGTCCAGGCCAATGGTGGCCCCGGAAGACACATCGATCACACTGCCTTGCGCCAGTTCCAGGTCGCCGGTGGTGCGCAGTGACACCTTGCCGCCATTGACCCAGGCCGCGCCAGGGTTGTTCGCAGCGTCCTGCGCCAGGTTGTTCCAGCGCCCGGTTGCGTCGAGTTTGACCCTGTCAGCCACCTTGACCCACGCCGGTGTGCCGTTGCTTGGCCGCAGGTAGACATCACCCACCGTCATGTCGCGCTCCCTGTCGGGCTGCAGGAAAATGTTGCCGGCGTTGATGCTGCCTGCGTGGGCGGTCAGGTTGGCATTGATGGCTGCCCGTGGGGTCAGCAGCGTGATATCGCCGCCATCGGCCACTTTTAGCGCGCTGTTGACCGTGATTTGCTGCTTGGCAGAACCTTTGATTGCGCTCAGTTCAAAGCCATTGAGCTGATCACTGTCGAGAATGATTTTGCCTTGACGCTCAGTCGGCAACGCAGCCAAAAGGTCCAGGCCGTTGGCGATTTTTTCGACGCCCGTGTCAAACACGATCTCGCCGGTGACCGGGTTCAAGCTGTAGCGCAAGGTCCCGGTGCTCTTGTTGAACACCGGCGTGTAGCTGCCGATGATCAGTTGCGCCCGCTGCGCCGCAGCTTTCTGCGACTGCTGATAAGCGTCGATGTTGATGATCGGGGTTTTGATCTGGCGATCGCCCTGGAACACATCACTGATCAACTGGCCTTCAAGCACGGCGCTGGTAGTGCCGATAACCAGCTTGCCGGCGTCACTGCCCACGGTATAACCGGCCTCGTAGCGGCGCTGCGAAGCAATCAACGGGTTGTAGTAATAGTCTGTGCGGCCCCAGCGCTGGCTGGTGTCTTCAAAACCTTTGTAAAAGCCGGAATACAAAATGTCGCCCGGCGCCTTAGACAATTCGTACAGGCGGCCGTCCGGGCCTTTGAGCCAGCTCTGTTGAATGTAACCGCCCTGCACATCTACGGTGCCGCCCGACAGGTTGAACTGCGCGTTTTTCTCCGTGACCACTTCATTGCCGGTAAAGGTCAGCGTGCCGCCTTGAGCCATCCACTCGCCCACGGTATGCCCTTGGGTACCGAGGTAGCCGCCCACTTCCAGCAAGCCACCGGCGGTGTACCAGCGATCCGTCGCGTAACCGTTGGTGCCTGCCGGGACAAACACCAGTTCGCGCAGATCAACCCACACATCGTTGTTGATCAGTTTGCCGCCGTCACGGTTGACCGGCGCGTCGCGCTGCTCGTTACCCTGCACGTTGATCTTGATATTGTTGGATTCCATCGACACCTTGACGCCCACGGCGCCTGACACGTCGATCATCGCGCCGTCGCGGACAAGGCTGCGCTGAGCCGCGGTGACTGCGACCTGGCCGCCGGTTGCCAAGGTGATAGAACCGTCCTTGAACTCCACCGTAGCGCCGCTGACGATCTCGACCCGGGACTGATCGATACGGTCACTGATGGTGCTGAGGTGGTTGAACTGCCCGGTGGGCATATTGACCGCGTTCGGGCGGCCATCAAGGTTGATCAGGCCACTGTCACGCTGACTGTTAAGCGCGGTATTGCCCGTGGCATCCAGCAGGATCGCGGTGGTACTGCCCTGCCCCAGGGTCACGCTGCCGGTTTTATCGGTGACCGCGTTCAGCAGGTGGATCGTGCCGCGCGTGTCCACCGAAGTACTGGCCAACGCCACGCCGTTTTGCTCGACCTTGTGCCCGGTCAGCGTCACGTCACCCGTCGACGCCATGATCAGGCCATTGTTGACGACCGTACCCGCCGTGCTGCCCGCCTTGAGGCTGGTCGCGACTTCGTTGCCGCGGGTGGTGGAGTTCTGGTTACCTGAGGTCCCTACGCCACGGCGAATATAAAAACTGTCGCCTGCGGCCAGGGTGGTCTGCCCCTTGGCGGTGATGATGGTGCCGGCGTTTTCAACCTCTGAACCGAGCAGCAAGGCATAACCACCGGACTCGGTGGAGAGCGTGGCGGCGTGGGTCTGAATCATCGCGCCGCGCTGTACTTCAACCTTGCCTGCGGCGTCGGTAAACGTCGGTTTTGAGCCGTCGACATCGACATAAATACCGCGTTGGGTGAACTGGTCATCGGTGATGTTCGCGGCACCGGCCACCAGATTGCGCACGTTGACCTGGCTGGTACCGCTGAACACCACGCCGTTACGGTTCATGATCATGACCGTACCGGCGCCCTTGATCTGGCCCTGAATTTCGCTGGGCTTGGCGTTCGGATCGTTGACCCGGTTCAGCGCGGCCCAGTTTGACTGCTGCTGGAAATCGACCGTGGTATTGCGCCCGACGTTAAACGTTTCCCAGTTGAGGATCGCCTTGTCAGCGGTCTGTTCGATGGTCACGGTGGTTTTACCACCGGCCTGGGTTTGCGTCGGGCCTTTGGCGTTGGTCCAGCCTTGGGTCAGGCTGTTATCGACCAGCAACCCCCCTTTGCCCAGCCCGTCCGGGATGTTCGACACCTGCCCCAACGCCGCTTGCCGTCCGGCAGCCTGCGCGGCTTGCTGCGCAGCAATCGCCGCCACACTGGTATTCAGGGTGGTCAAAGACCGTTGCAACTGCTGATTGGCCTTGGCCTGTTGATTCAGCGTCGGAATCTTCGGCATTTGAGCATTGTTGCGCGCAGCGGTTGCAGCCTGAGACGCGCCCTTATCGGCAAACCAGCCGGAGCTGAACGCCGGGGCACCGTGGGCAGTACCCGCCACCATCAGCAAGGCAATGGCATGGGCCAATGGCTTGAGGCGCACGGTGAGTTGGCCGCCAGGGCCTTGGGCTTTCGGGTTAACCGGTGGTTTGCAACGGACCATCTGGACTCATCCTCATTGGTTCTCGCTTGAAAGCGAGCTTCACGTTTAGGAGATAGGCAGTTGGCAGAGGGCGGGACTGAACCATTGTCATTGAAAGTTCATAAACAACGCTGTTGCTGCGGCGTCGATACGGTGCTCAGGTTTACGCCAAGCGTGGCGCAAGACCCTTGCTCGCGATCATTTGATCTTGCTGCGCCCTCTCCCAAGGAGAAGGCATTGGTCAGGCGTTCGCTTTCACTAACTCAACAACACCACGCCACCCGGCAGTTCGGTGCATTTGGCGCCGTAGGCATCGCGGATCATTACGGCTACACCTGGCAGTTGTTGCAGGCTGAAGCGTGCCTGCACGCGCCGTTTGCCCAGTTCAGTGTTGAGCAACACCAGCATGCCGGGGCGGTAGCGGTTGATCTCGTTGACCATGTGCGCCAACGTCGCGTTGTTGAACACCAATACCTGTTCGCGCCAGGCAGTCACCGCTTGGGTATCAACCGCCACAGGCTCGTCAACTTGGGTCGCGGTGTAGGTCAGTTGGCGGCCACTGTCCAGACGCAGGTTGTGCCCGTTAACCTGCACTGCAACGGAGCCGTCCAGGCACGTCACGCAGACGCTGTGGTCAGTGTTGCGTACGTTAAAACGCGCCTGCGCAGCACTCAGCCAGCCTTTGCCCGCCTGTATCTTGAGCGGTTGTGCAGCGTTGGCCAGCACCTCCACTTCGCCTTCCAGCAATTCGATGCCCTGGTCGCGCTGACTGACGCGGGTCTGAGTGTTGAGCTCAAGACGAACACCTTCACTCAGATCCACCCCGCGCTGCTCTCCGACCGCCGTGCGGTAGTCAGCGGTGAGCCCGTCAAAACCACCCGGCACACCGACCCGCACCATGACCACCGCCGCCGAAGCAGCAATGGCCGCGCCCAGAAATGCACGGCGGCCAAAATGCCGTGGCGGCTGCTGGACTTGGGCGGCGGCAGGCGCCATCTGTTGCCACAGCACCTTCGCCTGTTCAAATGCCTGGGCGTGCTCGGGGCTCTGTGCGCACCAGTTTTTCAGGGCCTTGGCATCAGCAACCGTGGCCTTGCCGGAGGTCAGCAGGATCAGCCAGTCCCGGGCTTCTGTCTGAAGCTGGCTGTTTGACCGATCCCGGGAAGCGGGGAAGCTAAAAATGTTCAAGCGCGTCAATTCTCACGGATTATCAGGGACTCATTACTTAAGACGGTTTTCCGGCCCCGGGACCGAACCGCTGAATGACTTTTCTTTCGAGGCGCTGCGCACAAAAGCCTAAAGCCGCCTTGATTTCCTTTTCAACCATGCGCGTTGAGATACCGTAGCGCTTGGCAATTTCCAGGTGCGGGGCTTCTTCGACACGTGCCGCGAGGAGGATTTTGCGCTGGCGCGGTGGCAGCGCATAGAGGGCTTTGACCAGGCTCTGGATTTCTTTTTGGCCGCCGACCACCCGTGAAGGGTCAAGGGCTTCATCGCTGGGTTGCAACAGGTCTTCGATTTCACTGCCGGTCAGCAGGCGCGCATCGGCCTGACGGCGATCAGCCGCAATATTGAGGGCCATGCGGTACAGGTAGGCGTTGGGTTGCAACAGGTTGGGCGGCACCTCCATGCGGTCTACCCGCAAATAGGTCTCGTGCAGCACATCGCTGGCCAGGTCTTCAGAACCCAGGCGCTTGCGCAAACGCACCTTGAAGTCCTCGTAAGACGCCAGAAACAAGCTGACCATCGTACTCTGCCCGGAATTTTTCATGACCCCGAGGCTCCTTTCCCTGCTGTACATTCCATGCGTGTTCCTGCGGTTTCAGGCATCAAAAGTAAAGTCACCGGTGAGCGCAGTGAGCTGGGAGCCGGTCGATTGACACGGGTGGCGCCCAGGCTACGAACCAATGCTTCATCGCGTTGTACATCACCGGTGGTGCTGACCAGCCGGCTGTGTTCGATCAAACCTTCACGATTGACCCATACCTGCACCAGCGCACGAAAGGTGCCGGGACGGGTCAGGGGTGAAGCGCACAAGCTGCGCTCAATGGCCGTTTGCAACGCTGCGGCGTAGCTGTTGTTGATCCGCGCCGCAGCCGCCCTGCCCTTGGCGCCGTGCGGCTCAACCTGGCGACTGACTTCAGGCACTTGCAAGGTAAACGCGTCGCTGCTGGCGTATCGAGCCATCAGACCACTCCCTGTCAGTAACACACCCAATGCCTGCTGGGCGGTGTAACGGCCATGCACGCCGATTGAACGCCGCCCGCGGGTCAGTTCCCGGTCCACCAGCACGGCCATGCCGGTGGCCTGGCTGAACGCTTGCAACGCTTGCTCAAGGTTTTGCGCGGGCAGGTCCATGTCCAGCAGCGGCGTGGCCTCTGCCGTCATTGCGGGCGGTGCCCACAGCAACACCCACAGCAATGCCAGGCAACTTGCTGCGTGAGTCCAAGCCCTGCGCTCGCCCTTTGCTCCGCTTCGCTGCACTGCTTGCGCGCCCTAGAAAACCGTCATCCTGAAGCGCGTTTATGAAACTGACGTTACAGTGATGGCAAAAAAACATCGCACGACTGTCACACAGCCTGCTCTAGACTTCGCCCTGATAGCGGCCCTCATTCCTCGGGCCCGCATGGAGACCCCGATGAAACTGCTCCCCGCCCTCGCCGGTGTTTTTTTGTGTGCGGCGTTGCCTCTGGTAGCCCACGCTGAAGACGCGACCAAAGGCTGCACTGAAGTGAAAGTGGATGGTTACCGCTCGCCGGACTACGACTGTTTGAGCCAGCAGTTGGGCACGGGCCAAAACGCCGACAAAGCCGCACAGAAAAACGCCGAAGCCCAACAGGTGCCGGTGGACAAGCGCCAGCCGAATCAGATCGGGCTGTCGACCCCTGCAGCCACCAGCGTACGCATGGGCAATACCTTTGGTACGTCGGTAAAGCCGCAGCGGCCTTGAGGGGTTAAGCGCTTACGAATGTTGCGCGTAGAACCCGGCGATCCGTCGCCACATTTCGGTCGGATTGGAGTAAATGGGGAAGTGTCCGCAGGCCGGTATCTGCGCCAATTGCACGCCCGCACGTTGAATGGATGACAGGTACGACAGCGAGGCGTTCTGTTCGCCATACATAAACAGGCGCGGGCAACTCAGGCCAAGGAATTTGCCCATCAGGTCGGCGTTATCAGACAAATCGACCATGGACTCGAGGATCCCGCGCACCGCCTCGGCTCGTACCTTGTGGCGCAAGCTTGCTGAATACAGCGCGCTGGCAAACGCCGGTACCTGGCGGGTGCGTTCGATAAAGGCATTGAAAAACGCCTGCGGGTCCTGGGCCGGGTAATCCACGATCTGGCGGCTGAGAAAACAGTCTTCGGGGGCAATATTGCCTTCAATATTGACAAAGCTCAGCACCCGCTCAGGGTACTGGTGGGCCAGTAACAGCGCATTCAGCCCGCCCATGGAATGGCCGACCACGTGAAAGCGCTCAATACCGAAATGTTCCATTACCTGAAGGGCGGTTTGTAACTGGAATGGAATGCTGACCCGCGACAGGTCATCGCAGCGGGTTTCACCACACCCCGGTGCATCGAAGGCCAGGAATGGATGCCCGGCGAATGCTGGCTGCAGGGCAATGTCTGCGTAGTCTTCTTTGGTCGAGCCAAAACCATGCAGGAACACAATCGGGGCCAAATCGCCTTCGCGGTGGATGGCGGCGACATTCATCGGCACGCCCTCGACACTGAGCGGCAACTGGTGGTGGGTAAAGCTGGTAAGGGTTGGCACGTAAAACCTCTGGTACAAAAAACAAAGCGCCAATGTCGGGGCAATTGCTGCCGGTGTACATTCCTTATTCCGTTAGGTTTTGATAGGCCAAACCTATAAAAACCACAGACCCGGACTCACACCTTGTCGCGGAATCTGGCAATGATTTCATCGATCAGCGGGTTGGCACGCTCGGCATTCCAGGCCACGGCGGTGGTTACCACATTGAGCTTCTGGCTCAACGAGCGAAACACCACGTTGGCCGGGGCCAGCTTCTTCAAGGACGCCGGAACCAGCGCAATACCCTGCCCATAACTGACAAAGGCAATCTGTGACGCCACCGAGCGTACTTCGTGCAGCACCCGTGGCGAAAAACCGCTGGCCTTGCAGGTGGCGATCAGGTTGTCGAAATACACCGGGCTGACTTTGCGCGAGAACATCACCAACGGCTCATTGGCCAGGCTGGACAGGTTTATCCGGCTGCGCGAAGCCAGGGGGTGATCCGCGGCCATCGCCACCACCAGACGGTCTTCGAGCAATGGCAACGACTTGATCGATGCGCCCAAGTCACCGTCCAGGCGGGCAAACGCCAGATCAATGTCTGACGATTCAAGGGCCGGTACGGCTTCAACACTGTCGATTTCACGCACCGAGACGGTCAGGTGCGGATAGTCGTTTTTCAATTGTTCGATCAAGCCCGGCAGCACATCGAACATCGCCGTAGAAATTGCCCCAATGGTCAAAACCCCCGACTGGCCGGCCACGGCTTCTTCAACGGCCAGTTCCAGACGCTCCAGTTGCTCGGCGAATTTACGTACCGCCGGCAGAATCGCCGCGCCCACCGGGGTCAATTTGGCACCGCGCCGGGAGCGATCAAACAACTTGACCTTGAGCGCTTGCTCAAGCACCTGAATCTGCTCGCTTAAGGGCGGTTGCGACATGCCCAGGCGCTTGGCGGCGCGGCCGAAGTTTTGCTCTTCAGCCACGGCCAGGAACAACCAGAGGTGACGGATCAGACGGAAATTGATCATGGTTTATCCATAGGTTTGGCGTATCTAACGCTTATTTGATTCGTAATATACCTATCAAACACACTCCTCGACACTGGGCGCCTTCGTCACCACCGAGGTTCCCCCCATGAAGCCCCTCTGCTTGCTTGACCGTTTGGCCGCGCTGGACACCAACACGGTGTCTGATGCCCTCGATTTCCTTGGCCTCAAAGGCGCCACCGCTGGCCTACGGCCCTTGTGGAACTGCCCCAAAATCGTCGGCCGCGCCAGCACCGTGCTGCTCGGCCCCAAAGGCGACAACCTGCCCACCGTGCATTTGATTACCCCGGTGGTTGAACGTATCGACAGCGATGATCGGGTGTTGGTGATCGCCGGAGGCCTTGAGGGCATCTCGTGCTGGGGCGACACCCTGGCCAATGCCGCTGTCAGCAAACGTGTGCGCGGCACGGTGATTGACGGCTTCAGCCGTGACATCGACGGCAACGCGTCCATTGGTTACCCGGTGTTTGGCCGTGGCGTAACCATGATCAGCGCACGCAACCGGGTGGTGCAGATCGACTCGGCGGTGACGATCACGGTCGCAGGCGTCGAGGTCAGTGAAGACGACTACGTGATCGCCGACAACTGCGGCACGGTGTTTGTGCCTCAAGCCGCCATTGAGCAGGTTGTGACGATCGGCGAGCGCATCACCCGCCGCCAAAACGCCATGGTCGACGCCGTGCGCGCGGGCCGCTCAGTGGCCGAGGTCATGCACGACAGCCAGTTCGATGCCATCAATACGGAGCACGCACAATGAATGATCAGCAGTTGGTCGCCCTGTTTGAAGGGCTGGACACTCCAGGCGTCTCTGATGCCCTGGATAAACTCGGCTTGCCCGGCCAGTGCCTGGGCATCGCCCCCCTGGCCAACTACACCCAAGTGGTTGTGGGGCCTGCATTCACCGTGCAATACGTTTCGGCCAGTGTTCCGCCGGGAACAGTGGGCGACTTTATTGATGACGTAGCCCCCGGCGACGTGGTGGTGATCGATAACGGCGGGCGCACCGACTGCACGGTCTGGGGCGACATCATGACCCAGTACGCAGGAAGCCGGGCCATCGCCGCCACGGTCATCGACGGGGTTTGCCGGGATGTCAGCAAAGCCTTGCATGACGGCTACCCGGTGTTCAGCAAAGGGCGTTTTATGCGCACCGGCAAAGACCGCGTGCAAGTGCAGTCGGTGAATCAGCCCGTGTCCATCGGCAGCGCCCGTGTGTGCGCCCGCGACATTGTCGTGGCCGACGCCAACGGCGTGGTCATCGTGCCGCGAGCCCGCGCAGCTGAAGTTGCCGCGTGCGCCCGTCAGATCGAGTCGGTAGAAGCCGAAATCCGCCAGCAGATCGCTCAGGGCAACTCCTTGAAAGACGCCCGCGCGGCGCTCGGCTATCACCACTTGCAGAGTAAGCACCGATGAGTATCAGTACTGACATCCAGCGCCTGAACCAGCGACTGGCCAGCGCCCAACCTTCGGCCACTTACCGGATCATGGACCGCGTGGCAGAACGTCGGGCGCAAGGGGCGACGATCATCTCGTTGTGCGCAGGCGAGCCGGATTTCGACACCCCGGCGCATGTGCGCGCCGCTGCCATCCAGGCCATCGAGGCGGGCCATACCCGTTACACCCAGGTGGCGGGCGTGCGTTCATTGCGCGAAGCCGTTGCGGCCAAGTTCCGTCGTGAAAACGGCCTGCAAGTGACCTGGGCCGACACCCTGGTGTGCAGCGGCGGCAAACAAGTGATCTACAACGCCCTGGCGGCCACTTTAAACGAAGGTGATGAGGTCATCGTACCGGCGCCCTACTGGGTCAGCTACCCGGAGATGGTTCAGTTGTGCGGCGGCCAAACCCGTATTGTCACCTGTGATGCCGAGTTCAAATTGACCCCGGCCTTGCTCGCCGCGGCAATCACGCCGCACACCCGCTGGTTGATCCTCAACTCGCCGTCCAACCCGACCGGCGCGGTGTACAGCCGGGCCGAACTGCAAGCGCTGGCCGAAGTGCTGCTGGCCAACCCGCATGTGCTGATCCTGGCCGATGACATCTACGAGCATCTGATATTCGATGACCAGGCGTTCTTCACCCTGGCTCAGGTTGAACCGCGTCTGGCCGCCAGAACCTTGACCATGAATGGCGTTTCCAAGGCCTACGCCATGACCGGCTGGCGCATTGGCTTTGCCACCGGGCCACGCTGGTTGCTGGAGGCCATGGAAAAACTGCAAGGTCAGCAGACCTCCGGAGCGTGCTCTGTGTCGCAACAGGCGGCGCTGGCAGCATTGGAGGGGCCCAAGGATTTCATCGGGCAGAGCCGAACAGCGTTCCAGGGCCGACGGGATTTGCTGGTCGAACAGTTGAACGCGACACCCGGGCTGGAATGCGCCACACCGGCGGGTGCGTTTTACGTGTTTGCCAACTGTGCGGGGCTGCTTGGCAGAACGTCTGCCGGTGGGCGCGTGCTGCACACCGATGAAGACGTCGCCCATGCCCTGCTCGACGAAGCCAATGTGGCGGTGGTCCCGGGCAGCGCGTTTGGCCTGGCGCCTTACATCCGCATTGCCTATGCACTGGATGAGGCGTCGTTGCTGGCCGCCTGCAAAGCGATTCGCGGATTTTGCGAAGCTGTCAGTGACTAGATGACCCTTCTCGTGGGAGCGGGCTTGCTCGCGATACGGGCAACACGATGTAACTGTTACACCGCGTCGGTCCAATCGCGAGCAAGCCCGCTCCCACATAAGTGTTTTGGGGCTGGAGTTAACGCACAAACAGTTGTGAGGTGGTGATGGCCATGTCGCCACCTGGCAATTTGATGCTGCCCACTTGTTTCATGCTGTCGGCATCAAACACTGCCACATCGTTGTAGGTCCCGGCGAGGTAGATTTTGCTGCCGTCCTTGTTGAACGCGATGCAGTAGTACGAATGGTCCAGCGGTGCCGACTGCAAGAGTTTTTGTTGCTTGATGTCGTACTTGGACAGGCGGTTGAGCAAGCCAAACATCAGGTTCGGGTCTTTCGGTGAACGCATGCCCGTGAAGTAAATTTCGGTCAGCGGGCCAAAATCGGTGGTTGTCGCCTTACCGGTTTTAAGGTCAACGCTGAGCTGGCCATACACGTAGTCAGCGGTAGTCAGATCCTGTTTGTCGTCCTTGAATTTGGCCGCGGTGTAGAGCAGCGAGAAATCGTGCAGGTAGCTCTGATGGTTCCAGAAATACAGCACGTCCGGTGAGCTGTAGCCTGGGCGGTTCCAGTGGCGGGTGGGGAGCAGCACATCGAACTTGCCGGTCTGCGGGTTGACTTTATAAAGGTCTGGCCCGGCCACGTACAAGCTGCCGTCGTCACCCGCCTGCATGATGCTTAACTGCCGTGGCGCCGGAAAACTGCGGATCGGCTTGGCATCCAGACCCGCATCGGTGGCGTACACATCCAGCCGCGGTTGCTGCACCTCGTAATGGTCGTTGAGCATCAACGTCGGGTTGGCGATGGTGTACAGCTCCTTGCCGTCCGGGCTGAGGGTGAAGCTGAACATGGCGCGGGCCTTTTCCCCTGGTTTTTGCGTGATGCTGGCATGGAACACCTGCTTGCAGGTGTCCAGCTCGACGCCGTACACATCGGCGTAGTGATTATTGAGCACGTACGCAGTTTTGTGGTCCGGCGATATTTGCACCGAGCCCGGCCCGAATGCATCCGGCATCTTGCAGGTTTTAAACAGCGTGTCGGTGGCCGCATCCACCACGTGCAGGTTGTTAGGGTAGTTGGTGAGCACCATGTACTCATGGCCGGTTTGCAAGGCGCGATTGTCATCGGCCAACACGGTCAGCGAAAAGGCGCTGAGAACGGCAAGCGCGGCCTGGCCGCAGGTTTTGATGCTTGGCATGCTGGAATCCTTATTCTTGTGTACCCAGGCAAGTCATTTGTCTTTTGGAAAGACAGTCCCAAGGTTGCGCCAGTTTTCGTTGGACGCCTGAGCGTCCTTGTTCCAGTCCGGGTAGGTGCTCATCATGTCGGGCACCTGGGCTGGCCACCAGCATGGGTCGGAGCAGCCGTACAGGTCAGACTCCATGGGCTGGCACAACGACGAGACGCCGCCAAATGCATCAATCTCCCAACCCGGGTCGGTGGTCGAGGTGCACCCCGCCACCGAGTTCATCGCCACCACTTCCTCGATCCGGTTTTCGGCCGCAGCCTCATCGAGTTTCAACGCTTTGTTATTGATTGCCTTGAGATGTTTCATATCAGTGAGCCTTGCGCGGAGTGATGTAACTGCTGATGAACGCAGGGTTTTGGGCCATGATCCGGGTGTACACCTCGATGCCGAAGTCGACCCAGTCACGCATCAGTTCGCAGTAGTGATAAGTCGGGTGCGTTGCATCGCCATAGCGGGCGTAACTCTCGTGGTAGCAGCCACCGGAGCACAGATTACGGATCTGGCAGTCATCGCAGCCCGTGTTGCTGCGGTCCAGGCGTTGCGACAAAAAGTCATTGAGTTCCACTTGTTTTACCGCGCTGTGCACGTTGCCAAACGTCGGCAGGGTCGAGCCGGTAAAGCGGTGGCACAGGTTGAGTTCGCCCTTGTAGTCGACGGCCAGCATTTTCAGGCCTGCGCCGCATGGCAGGGCTTTTTTGTGGCCCTCATGGATGTCGGTAATCAACTGGTGCAAGTTGGAAAAACCAATGTTGCGGTGCTCCAGTGCCGCCTCCAGATAACGGCGGCCCAGGCGCTTCATGCTGGCAAAGACTTCCACCAGTTCGTCATTGCTGAGGTTGAAGCTGCTGATGTCGCCGGAGGTCACCGGGGCAAAACCGACTTCGGCAAACCTCAGCTCGTTGAACAGGTGGTCCCAGATGGTTTCGACATCGGTGACGCCGGTGGTCAGGGTCACCCTGGCACCGACCGGGCGGCTGTTGTAGCGCGACAAGAGCATTTCGGCCTTGCGCCGCACCACGTCATAGGTGCCCTGCCCGCCCACCGTGATGCGGTTGCGGTCGTGCACGGTTTTTGGCCCGTCAATGCTCACTGACAACCCGAAACGGTGGGCGTTGAGGTAGTCCACCGTGTCTTCATTCAGCAGCGTGGCGTTGGTGGTCATCACGAACTCCACCGACTTGCCCGCCTCGGCAAAGCGCTTCTCGCAGTAATCGACCATATGCTCGATCAGCTTGCGGTTGCTCAACGGCTCGCCGCCAAAGAACACCACGGTAAAGCGCTCTTCGTCCGGGGACTCGCGCAAGAGCATTTCAACCGACGCCACGGCGGTGTCGATGTCCATTTTCTTGCCCTCGGAGGGCTTGTCCAGGTCTTCCTTGTAGCAGTAGGTGCAGCTCAGGTTGCAGCCGGTGTTGACGTTGAGCACCACTGTGTTGATAGCCGTGCGCTCAACACGCTTGGCGGCTATGTCCGGGGTCAGTGGCGAACCGTCGCTGACCAGCTCCAGGGACATCAGTTCACGCAGGGTTTCGGTGATTTCTTCACCGTTAAAGCGTGAAGCCAAGCGCTGGATCAAGTCATCCGATGAGCAGCCGGGGCCGCGCAACGTATCGATGATGGTGCCGGTCAGTTCATCGCTGGCAAACAGCGATGAGCTGGGTATGTGAAACAGCATGCGGTCAGCATCCACGTGCACTTCGTGCAGGTTGCGTTCCACCAGATTCAAGATTGCGCCCATGCCAAACCTCCAGTGCGAGCCCCGTCGGCGGGGCTTGCGGTCATTCCGAAAAGTGTCTGTCGCCAGTGCTTGCAAAGGCCTTGCTTAGGGAATGGGCGGATTGTTCCAGCGTTGTACGGTGACGATCATGTGGCCCTCGCCGGTCAGCGCGTTGCCTGCATCATCAACCGCAGCGATCACCTTGAGGTTGCCGGCATTGTTGGTAGACATTTTGCGCGCCGGGTTCGGCCCGGCATCGCCCGGGGTGAAGATGCCGGTTTCAGCCTGCATGACACCCGCGAATTTGACGTCTTCGTCTTCCTTGGCTTGTTCGTTGAACGCCTCTACATGCCATTTTGCCGGCACTACACCGATACGGTAAGGCTTGCCATCGGCCCCTTTGCCCCACGCTTCAGCGTCAAAGCGGCCTTGAACCTTGGGCGTCGAACCGCCGCCACCGCCAATTCGTGCTACCGAGAACTCGGGCACCACCTTGACCTCGGCGATCTGGTTGTACACCGCCAGGGCTGGCCCCTTGAGCGCGCCCACGCTGACCTCACGCAAGCCCGGCTGCGCATCGGCGCCAGCCTTGACCTTCAGCTTGATGCGCGACGGGCTCTGCTCCAGCACTTCAAGCACCTCTACGCCCTGTCCCAGGTTCGGGGTGCCGCTGAGGCCGCTGCCTACCAGGGTGATTTCGCTTTCACTGCCGGCTTTTACGTAGCCCGGTTGCACCGCAAGCACACGGTTGCTGCCCTCTTTGGCGGCGATAAAGTCCAGCCCGCGCTCGTCGTGATCGGCTTCAAACATGCGCCCTTGCAGGGTGTTGTCCTTGGCGGCGAACACTTGATGCATGTTGACCCCGTCGACCTTCACATTGCCGCGCCATTCGTAGCCGCTGTAGAGCAAGGCGCTGCCTTCGCCGTTGAACGGCGCACCATCAGCGTATTGGCCGGAGATCTTGACCTTGAAGGTATCCTCGCCATCTGGCGCAACAGTCATCACCCCGGCCACTTCCCCTTTGCCCGGCAAGTGCCCGCTAAAGCTCCAGTTGCCTGTCAGGGTTTGGCTTTTAGGCGCAGTGTTCAGCCATTGCTGCCAGGCCGGGTTGTCCAGCGGATAACGCTCGGCCAGCATCGGCACCATTTGGGTACGGGCCAGATCAAACCAGTCACGGTCGCGGGACAAGGCCTGGTATTCCAGCGACGGCCATTGCCCGAGGTGGAAGTTCACCAGCCGCTCCCATTCCTGAGCCGGACGCCGTTGCAGGGCAATACGTGCGCCGGAGTGGCAACGGGCGCACATTTGCGTGGTTTGCTCGTCGAAATGTTCGACCGTGTTCAAGCGTCGCTCAAGGGCATAGCGCACGCCGTCCGTTTCGCTCGGCGCCAGGCCTTGAGTGTCGGCCAGGTATTTGACCAAGGTGCGGCGATCCTCATCGCTGATCTGCAAGCCGTGCATGGTCTGCATCCGGGCGATGCTCATCAGCCAACCTTCCGGGGTTTTGCGCTGGTGGCTGATACGGCTCAGGCCGTTGTTGGCTTCGGGGATATGACAGCCCATACAGTTTTGCTGGAGGATGCTCTGGGCATCGCGGGCAGCCTGGCTGTCCGGTGCATGCAAGCCTGCGCAAACGGCCAGGGCCAGCAGGCTGGCGCTCAAGCCTGATCGGAGTTTTATCTTCATCAACGTCGGACCTCGCACGGTGCTTTCTTATTGTTGTGGCTTATCGTTTTGAAACGTCTGAACGGAGTAATACACGGAGCGTGCCAGCTTACGAAAAGCCCGGTAAATCAGCGAGATGGGCGGCGATACGAGTTTTGCCCCCCGTGTTTACAGGCATTGGGGCGTTTTATATCGAGACAGCTGTTGCACTCTGAGACGCGGCCGATGGGCGACCTCGTTGTGAAAACCGTCTCAAACCTGTCGCAGATTGCGACAACTTGCCAAGCCGGGCAGACGCTGTATGGCCTCAAAACCCTGCAAATACGGGATTACAGCAAACTGGCACAACCGTTGCGAATGCCCTCGGCACACTAACAAGACGAGGATTCATCATGTCGCTTGCTGCTCTGCTTCCTGCCACTACGGCTTTTATTAATCGCGCCCCGCGCATGCTGGTTGGCGGCGCCTGGGTCGAGGCCGCAGACGGCCAGACCATGCCCCTGCATAACCCGGCCACCGGCGAAGTACTATGCGTCGTGCCCAAGGCCACGCCTGAGGACGTTGACCGCGCCGTCCTGGCTGCCCGCTACGCCTTCGATGATTCCGCGTGGACCCGCACGCGCCCACGGGAGCGGCAAAACCTGCTGTGGAAACTGGCCGACCTGATGGAGCGTGATGCGCAGTTACTGGCGCAACTGGAATGCCTGAACAACGGTAAAAGTGCTGCCGTGGCCCAAGTCATGGACGTACAGTTGTCCATCGATTTTCTGCGTTATATGGCCGGTTGGGCGACCAAGATCGAGGGTTCCAGCGTCGAGGTGTCATTGCCGCTGATGCCTAACGATCAGTTCCACAGCTTTATTCGCCGTGAAGCGGTGGGCGTGGTCGGCGCTATCGTGGCCTGGAACTTCCCGCTGCTGCTGGCCTGCTGGAAACTCGGCCCGGCGTTGGCAACCGGCTGCACCGTGGTGCTGAAGCCTGCCGATGAAACCCCGCTGAGCGCGCTTAAACTGGCCGAACTGGTGCAAGAAGCCGGTTACCCCGAAGGCGTGTTTAACGTGGTGACCGGCACCGGAATCACCGCAGGCTCGGCGCTGACCCACAACCCGCTGGTGGACAAACTGACCTTCACTGGCTCCACCGCCGTGGGTAAGCAGATCGGCAAGATCGCCATGGACTCCATGACCCGCGTGACCCTGGAACTGGGCGGCAAGTCCCCGACCATCGTCATGGCCGACGCCGACCTGAAAAGCGCCGCTGCCGGGGCGGCCAGTGCCATCTTCTTCAACCAGGGCCAGGTCTGCTGCGCCGGGTCGCGGCTGTATGTTCAGCGCAAGCATTTCGACAATGTGGTGGCCGATATTGCCGACATTGCCAACGCGATGAAGCTGGGCAACGGCCTGGATTCCAGCGTAGACATGGGCCCGCTGATTTCCGCCCGCCAGCAGGAACGTGTCGCGCACTACATTGAGATGGGCCGCGAAAGTGGCGCCACCATAGCCTGTGGCGGCGAGCAATACGGGCCCGGTTTTTTTGTTAAACCGACTGTGATTGTTGACGTTGATCAACAGCACTCACTGGTGCAAGAAGAAATCTTCGGCCCGGTGCTGGTGGCGATCCCGTTTGACGACGAAGCTGACGCACTGCGCATGGCCAATGACAGCCCGTACGGGCTGGGTGCGAGCATCTGGTCAAACGACCTTGGCGCGGTGCACCGGATGATCCCGCGCATCAAGTCCGGTTCGGTGTGGGTCAACTGCCACAGCGCCCTCGACCCGGCGCTGCCGTTTGGCGGCTACAAAATGTCCGGCGTGGGCCGTGAAATGGGTTATGCGGCGATTGAGCATTACACCGAGCTGAAATCGGTGTTGATCAAGCTGTAAGGTCAAAAAAACCCTCACCCCAACCCTCTCCCGGAGGGAGAAGGAGCTGATGTGCGGTGTTCTTGAGTCCGCGTGCGCTCAGTTCCCTCTCCTTCCGGTTGGTAGCCCTGGCTTACCAACCAGCTTTTGAGCGCGCGGGTTTGCTCTTGCGTGAACCCCACCAACACGTTTTGTGCAGGTTCAGCCTGCAAACGCCGCAGCACAGGCGCGACTTCAACCCCTTGCACATGCCAGATCCCCAGCGGCCGGTCCGGGCAGATGACCACCTCGGCTTCATCCACGAAACCATCGCGCAACACTGGCGCCCGCTCTATTCGCAGCGCGGCAAAATCTGCCTCGGCATGGGCTATCTGGCTGTCCGGCCAATGGCGCCGTGCAGTCCAAAACGGTTGTTGCGCCCAGCGCTGTTCTTCGGCGTAGAAATCCCGGCCAATGCGTGCAAAGCGCATAAACAGTTGCTCGACCCGCTGCTGGTGAAAGCGCTGGGCCAGGGCCGCCCGTCCAGGTTTACGCAGGAGCGTGTTGATCACCGCCGGTGCCTGCAACGCCGATGACAGGGACTGGAAAATCCCGTTGCCCGACAGCGGGTCAACCGCCATCGCCGCATCCCCGACCCGAATCCAGTTTTCGCCACACACCTGCGGGCTCAAGATTGCCGTGCTGCTGCGGGCATGCAGTTGCACGTCGTGTTGCCCCGAGTCGGCAAAAAATGCTCGAGCCAGCGGCGAGGCCATTCGCTGCTGCTGGCAGTGCTCCAGCAATTGCGCCTTGCCCGGCAGTTCGGCACTGGCCACGTCTACGGTCCATTGCCAATAACACTGGCCGTCCGCCCGGCGTGCCATCCATACCCAGCCCTGCGCCAGGCTTTCAACGGCACTGGCGGTGTGGCCCGGCGTCGCTTGCCAGCGATTGAGCAAACTCACCGTCTCCGGGCCGCGCAGGCCTTTGCCGACGGCAGGTGCCTGACGCCCTCGGGCTTCCACCAGAAAATCTGCCTGCAGCGGCTCGCGCCCTTCGAGGCTGATGCTGTGGCCGGTGGTTGATGACGCCACTGCCAGCACACGGGCCTCGATCACGTTGACCCCGGCCAGACGCAGGTCTTCACGCAGCCCACGATCAAAACACGGTCGATCCAGCAACCACTCGATGTTTTGTGCGTGCTGCTGGCCGTTCCACGCCACTTGCCGCTGTGAAGGCAGTACCGCGTCGGCTACCGCCCGCTGCAAACCCGCTGCACGCAAGGCTTCCAGCACTCGCTGGGAAATACCTTCCAGCGCGGCAAACCGGCGCCACTCGCTGACCAGCGTCACCGGGTAGCCCAATCGCCGCAAGCCCATGGCCACCGCCGCACCCGCAGGTCCTGCGCCCAACACCACAATCGCAGTCATGAGCCCACCCGCCGCTCAGGCCCGAGATAGTGGGCATTGGTTTTCAGCCACTCCAGCAATTGCGGGTTAGTTGCCTGCGGCTGTGCAAGCAGATGGCTGGCAAGATGACCGCTCAAGGCCGCGCAACCGAGGCTCGCCCCCGATTGCCCGGCAGTGTTTGAACGTACGCAGGCGGCAAAATCCGCCTGTTCGGTATTCAGCCACGACCATTGGTCTTGCGTGCAACGTGCATCGCCAGTCACTCGTAGCACCTGCGGGTAATTGGCCGGGTACACGCCATCGCCTTGCGCCGGGCTTGAGGCACACAGCAACACCCCGCGTGCCACCGCCAATTCACACGCCTCGCGCAACAGGCTGCGATCCTGGCGCAAGCCAAGGCTCAAGTTGATCAGCCGCACGTTTTGCGTCAACAGCCAGTCAATCGCCGCCGCAATCTGCAAGGTGCTGGTGACCCCGCGCTCATCGAACACTTGCGCCACGCAAAACACGGCCTCTGGTGCCCGCTGGGCGATGGCCTGAATGACCGCAGTGCCGTGCCCCAAGGGATCGTCCTGTAACTCGCTGTGCAACAGTTGCCCATCGAGCAGGGCAAACCTGCGGCCTACCACCACCTGCGGCTGTTGTGCGGGGGCATGGCCGCTGTCGACCACGCCAATTCTGAGTTCAGGCTTCATGCAGCACCTTGTTTGCTGTCAATTGGCCGGCCTGCAAATGCAAACACAGGTCGGCGTTGGCCAGGGTTGAAGGCCGGTGGCTAATCAGTATTCGCGTACGCCGCGCAAACAGGCGGTCGATGGCCTCAATCACTTCGCGCTCAGTGGCCTCATCGACAGCCGAGGTGGCTTCGTCCAGCACCAGAATCAACGGATCTTGCAACAACGCCCGGGCAATCGCGATCCGTTGCTTTTGCCCGCCCGACAACTGCTGGCCACGCTCGCCCAACGGGCTGTCGAGGCCTTCGGGCAACTCGGCAATCAAGCCGTCGAGTTGCGCCAGCCTGGCAACTGCGGCGACCGCTTCACGGCTGGCCCCCGACACCGCGTAAGCCAGGTTATCGGCCAGACTGCCGCGAAACAGCACGATGTCCTGGTTGACCACAGCAATCCGGCGGCGCAGTTCCAGCAAGTCCAGTTCGCGCAGGTCAACACCGCCCAACAACACCCGACCGGACTGTGGGTCGTGGTGGCGTTGCAGCAGGTCAACCAGGGTCGACTTACCGACTCCGGAGCCGCCGCTGAGGGCGACTTTGCTTCCGTACGGTATATGCGCACTAATGCCGTTCAGGGTGCTGGGGCGGCCCGGATGGCTAAAGTGCACGGCCTCGAAACGCAGGTCGCCCTCGTCTGGAAGCGGTTTGGGGTTCGAAGGGCTCACAACGGCGGGCTGTTCGCCGCGTAATTCCATGACCCGGCCGAGGCTGACGGTCATCCGTTGAATCGCCACGTACAGCCCGAGCAGGCTTTGCACCGGCCCTATGGCCATGCCCAGATACGTTGAAAACGCGATCAGCGCACCGAGTTGCCAGGTGCCCTGCACGACCCAATAGCCGCCGATCAAAAACACGCAGGCCCGTGACAGCGAGGTCAAGGTGCTCGGCACCGCCTGGGTAAAAAACTCGGTGACTTGCAGGCGCAGCAACTGGCTCATATAGCCTTGGCCCAGGGTTTCCAGGCGCTTGGCTTCACGCTGCTGCTGACCGGCCGACTGGATAAACTTCATCACCGGCAGCGTCTCGACCATAAACGATGAGACATCAGCCGAGCGCTCGCGCAATTGCCGAACATCACGCTCCACTTTGCGCCGCATCCAGCGCAGCCAGAGCACATCAAGCGGGATCAGGATCAAGGCCAGCAGCGACAACTGCCATGACAAAGCCAATAACATGCCCAAGGCCACCAGCAAGCCAATGATGCTGGACACGGCCGAAAACAGTGAATCCACGGCAAAGCGCTGAATTTCGGCGACATCGCCGTCGATCCTCGACATCAGGTCACCAATACGTCGCTGGCCGTAGAACCCCGGCGACAGGGTTTGCAGGTGCTGGTACAGGTCATCACGCAGGGCAAACAGAATCCGCCCGGACAGCCGGGTGTGCAGGTAACGATTCACGCCGGAGAGCGCCGTGCCCAATAGCCCGGCAACGATCATCAGCCCGGCCACCGTCGCCAGCACCGGGAAATTGCGCGCCAGCAAGCCGTCATCAATCAGTTGTTTGGTCAGCCACGGCTGCACCAGCACCAGCAACGAGGCGCACACCGACAAGCCCAGCAGCCCGGCAATCGCCAAGCGGTGCGGGCGCACAAAGCCGTACAGCCAGTGCAATGCCTGATGCAACGCTTGCGGGTTGGGGCTGTCGATCAGCCTGACGATCAGACGCCGCATCACACGCGCAACTGTTTGAGTTTGCGGTACAGCGTGGCCCGGCTGATGCCCAGCGCTTCAGCGGCCGCAGACACATTGCCCTGGTGGTTGTCCAGGGATTGGCGAATCAGCTCGAGTTCGTTTTCGCGAATACTGCCCGCCGGTGGGCGCTCGCTGGCGCTCAGGTCATCGAGCAGACTGTCAGGCAGATGCTCAAGGGTCAGCTCGGACTCGTCAGGCTCGCGCATGGCCAGCAGCGTGCGCAGGACCATTTCCAGTTGGCGGATGTTGCCCGGCCAGTGATAACCGTCGAGCAAGGCTTGCAAGTCGGGGTGCAGAGTCACGTGCGGGGCCTGCAACTTGCCCAGCAAGCGGGCGATCAAGGCGCCGAAATCTTCGCGCTCGCGCAGGGCCGGGAGCATCACGCTGATGCCATTGACCCGGTAGAACAGGTCTTCGCGAAAGTGCTGTTCGTGGACCAGGTGTTTGAGGTCACGGTGGGTGGCGCAGATCAGCGCGACGTCGATGTCTTGTTCTTCGCCGGCGCCCAAAGGAGCGACCTTGCGGTCTTGCAGCACCCGTAACAGGCGTGCTTGCAGGGCCAACGGCATGTCGCCGATTTCATCCAGAAACAGGGTGCCGCCGTGGGCCTGTTGCAGGCGGCCGATCATGCCGCCACGGCGCGAGCCGGTGAAGGCCCCTTCGCGATAGCCAAACAGTTCGGACTCAATCAGGCCTTCAGGGATTGCCGCGCAATTGACCGCGACAAACGGCTTGGCGCTGCGGCTGCCGGCCATGTGCAAGGCGCGGGCGACTACCTCTTTACCAGTACCGGTTTCCCCCAGCAGCAACACCGGCAGCTCATTGGCCAGGCCCTGGCGCGCCATGCGCAAGGCACGGGCGTAACGGGCGTTGTTACCGGCCAGCGCCTCCAGATCAGGCGCGGACGGTGTGGCTTTAGGCGCCGTGCGTGGCGCCGTCAGTACATTCGGCGAACGTTGTGGCGCACGCAGGGTTTTGTAGAAGAATTCGCCTTGGGCGGTTTGCAGGCTGCCCAGGGCGCCTTGTTGCAGACGAGCCAACAGTTGCAGGCCATCGAGCCCGAGGAACGCTTCGCAACGGTGCCCTACCAGCGCCGAGCGTTCAGCGCGCAACAATTGGCAGGCCTGGCCACTGGCCGCGAGGATTTGCCCGCTCAGGCTGACCGCCAACAAGCCTTGCCACGGGGACTCCAGGTACTGGCGACGGCTGTGGAAGGCCAGCACGATGTGCTCCGAATAGCTGGTGTTGAACACCCGGCTTTCAATCTGGCTGACGGCCATGCCCAGTAACGCCGTGCTGTCGTGCACGCGACCAAGCGGGCCTTCGCGGGTCAGGTCGAGCACGCCGAGGATGTCGCCTTGCGGGCAATGAATCGGCACTGAGGTGCAGGAGAAACGGCTCAGCCGATCCAGATAGTGCTCGCCACAATCGATCAACATGGGCCGGCCTTCGACCAGCGTGGTGCCCAGCGCGTTGGTGCCGCGTGCGGCTTCGCTCCAGCAGGCGCCGAGGGTAATGTCCGGCACCCCGCTGCCTTTGAGGCGGTCGGCGCGGCCCTCCACGGCCAGAATAGTGGCGTCGGCGTTGGCCAGAATGATCAAGCCGTCCTTGCCCTGACGCTGGTTCAAGTAATCAATGGCCGGCATGGCCGCCTCGATCAGTAACTGGTTGTTGGCCAATAACAGGTCAAGGCTCGCAGTGGTTTGCAGGCTCAGTTCATGCTGGCCACTCATTGGCACACCGTGGTTGAGGCTGCGGCGCCATGAGGCGTCGATTTCGGCACGCAACACGCCACTGGGCACCAGACCTTCGAGGTGCAGTTTTTCCCTGGCCAGTCGAACTTCGCGAAGGGGCTTGGGCTGAAGTGTTTTTGTAAGAGTCATCAGGCGCTCCACAGCAGTGAGCTTTGCGATTTTTATTTTAGATCTGCGCACTGTTACCAATCTTTACGTTAACGTAAGGGGAATGGCAAGATTTGAAATCCAGTAAAGGACGATCACGGTATGCACCACATCTCCCCTTCCTTGCAAGACACCGCTGCGCCTGAAGGCGTTTGCTATGGCTGTGGCAGCAACAATCCCCATGGCCTGCACATCAAGAGCTACTGGCATGAAGACGGTGTTCACGTTGTCGCAGAGCATTTGCCGGATGCGCGTTATTGCGGCTGGCCTGACCTGGTGTACGGCGGGTTGATTGCGATGCTGGTGGATTGCCATTCGAACTGGACGGTGATGGCGTATCACTACCGCGTGGAAGATCGCCAGCCAGAGAGCTTGCCGAGGATCAACTGCGTGACCGGCAACCTGGGCATCAAGTTCATCAAACCCACCCCGATGGGCGTCCCGCTAACGCTGCGTGCCTGGGTTGAGGGGGATGTCGGACGCAAGAGCCGGGTGATCTGCGAGGTGTATGCCGGGGACGTGCTGACGGCGGTCGGGGACTCAGTGTTTGTGCGGGTCGATGCCGGGAAGTTGGCGGATAAGGCTCACGATCGCAGTTAACTTTGCACTGTAGGTTTACCGTCTATCTATCTGATTTATATAAAACTTTGTAGGAGCTAGCTTGCCTCGCGATCTTTTAAAAGATCAAAAGATCGCGAGACAAGCTCGCTCCTACAGATCGTATGTTCATGAATAATTATTCATGTTCATGGTTGACGCATCGGGTGACCAATGGTCAGATGCGCGCCTGTTTCAGGTGTCCTTGGCCATCGCGCCCAGGGTGAAACGGGAAGCCGGTACGCCTTTTCAGGTCAATCCGGCGCTGCCCCCGCAACGGTATGCGAGCGAAACATTCAAGTAGCCACTGTGCTTTGGCATGGGAAGGCGAATGTTTCATGACCCTCGTGAGCCCGGAGACCGGCCTGATCCAACATATGGCACTCCGCGGTGGGCGGATGCAGGCCTTGGCGCGCGCAAAGTCCCTCCCTGCCCGTCATTATTCTGCGTGAGCTCCCCTGAGTGTCCGTTTTGGTTCAACCCGACGGCGCCTCCATGACCTCTGCAACCCGACTGCCCGCTGCTACCCCTTTTGTCTGGCCCGACCGTGAGGCTGCGTTTTATGCCGAGCATCTGGCCGCCTCCAATTATGTGGAGCGCGTGGGCGGACGCTTGCTCGAACTGCTCGGCCCGCAACAGCAATTGCTCGATATTGGCGCCGGTTCGGGGATTCTCGGTCGCCATTTGCTGATGCCTTGTGGGCAGTGGACGGTGGTTGAACCCAACGCCTTCATGCGTAGCAGCATTGAGCAACTGGCAGCCCAGGCACCCAGTGTTGAACTGAGTCTGCACAACGGCCTTTGGCAGGACTTGCCGAGTTTGCCGATCACCCCGACCGCAACCGTGTTGTGCGCGAATATCCCGGTGGCAGACGGCCAAGCACTGGCGTTTGTTCAGCAGGTTCGGCCGCTGGCCACGCGCACGCTGGTGTGGAACCTGCCCGCGCAGGAAGGCCCGCGCACGTACTGCCTGTCCGGTTTCTTGCCGCCGCAACTGCACCGCAGTGACATGACCCCCGGCTACCAACTGACACTGGCTGAGTTGCCGGATCGCTGGCAACCCGACCAGATCCACTTCACCGACTGGGCCTTCAGCACGCTGTTTGCCTCACCGGATGCGGCCTTGATGCACTTTATGGAAAAACTCGGCGCCCTGGATGGCGCGGCGCAGGGGCTGCTTGAACGCCACCTGCAAGACCACCTGCAAAAAGTGCCTGGGGGTTGGCTTGCCAGTGCCCCGAAACGGGCGGCCAGCTTGATCTGGCACGCGTAAATAACTCCTATAAAAATGCCTTCGGACGTCTCCATGCTCAACCTGTGCAACGCCCCTCTGCGCCATTCGTTCAGCGCAGCCGTGCCGCTTTGGCTCGGTGTCAGCCTTGCGGCCTTTGCCGCAGAAAATCCCTCGGTCCTGCACATGGACTCAACCCTGGTCAGCGCACCGCGCGCCGGTGAGTCGCTCAAGGATGTCACCAGCACTGTGCAGGTGATCGACAGTGATCAGATCGAGCGTTCCTCGGCTCGCAACCTCACCGATTTGCTGGCTGAGAACGCCGTGGGCTTTTTCAGTGAATGGACGCCGGGCCAGACCTCGATCAACATCCGTGGCGGCAACACTGATGGCCAGGGCCGCGATTACCGCAGCCAGGTCACGGTACTGGTCAACGGCCGCCGCGCAGGTACGGCGAATATTTCCAAGCTGTCCCCGGCGCAAGTGGCGCGCATTGAAGTGATTCGCGGCCCGGCCTCGGTTATTTATGGCAGCCAGGCGATTGGCGGGGTGATCAATATCATCACCCGCAATGGCCGCAACACCCAAGGCGGGGGCGCAACCTTGCAGGGCGGTTCGTGGGGGCTGGCTCAGGGCAGCGTGTACCAAAGCGGCAGTTCGGGTCCGCTGGATTACTACCTGGGCCTGGACAACGGCCGACGCAATGACTACCACAGCGCCGACGGCACCCAGAAAAACACCTCCTGGAAACGCCGCGGCGGCCTGCTGGCATTGGGGTACGAGCTGTCAGAAGACCAGCGCCTCGACCTGACCGTGCGTTCAGACGGCATCTATGACGCGGGCTTTCGCGGTTCGCAGTGGAACTACGGCAACTACGACAATCGCTACAACCAGTCGGTAGAGCTCGACTGGGTCGCCAAACCCACCGAGTGGCTGAACTGGTCTTCGCAGGCTTATGCCTTCCGTGACATTGACGATCTGCACTGGGGTTCGCCGGTGCTGGGCAATGGCAGCCCGGGGTTCAGCAAAGACCACATCGAGCGTCGCCTTGAGGCTTACGGTATCAAGCTGACGCCGCAGTTTTTACTGACGCCAAGCACTGATCTGTTGGTGGGCCTGGACCTGGAAAAGAGCAAGCTGCGCAACGATCGCTTCCGTATTGCCGTCAACGGTTCTACCAGCAGTCAGGTGGCGCCTTACGACATCAACTCCGATGACCTGAGCACGGCGCTGTACGCCGAAGTCGTGCAGCGGATGATGGATGACCGTCTGACCCTGCGCGCAGGTGCGCGCTACAGCTATGGGCAGTCGAGCACGGTCAAGACCGACTACATGCCGCTGCTGGACGAGAAAACCCGAGACTTCGACAAAGTCACCTACAGCCTCGGCGCCGCCTACGAGGCCATGCCGGGGGTCAAGCTGCGGGCTGGCGTATCGACCGGTTTCCGTGCGCCGCTGGCAGGCGAGCTGGCAGCAGACTTCACCACCATCAGCGGCACGCAGACGCTGGGCAACGCCAACCTCAAGCCCGAAACCAGTCTGCAATTCGAAACCGGTGTGACCCTGACCAATGCCAATCAGTTCTTTGACCTGGCGTTGTTCCAGAACCGCATTCAGGACCGCATCACCACGCAGCCGGTGACCAAGAGCATCAGCCAGTACGTCAATGGCGACGGAGATGCGGTGATCCGTGGCCTAGAAGCGCAATGGCAATATGATCTGGCCAGCGCTCTGGCCCTCGGTGACGAACGCATCCTGCGGCTCAACACCAATGCGGTGTGGAACTTCGACATGGACGACAAAGGCGCAGCGTCCACCTTGACCGGCCCGTACCGCGACAATATCCAGCGCATGTATCAATACCAGGCCAGCCTGGCGCTGACCTATGGCCGCGAACGTGACTGGGACGTCGGGGTCAATGGCATTTTGCGCGGCCCGGTGTTCTACCGTACCGAAGAAAAACTGCTCAACCCGGACACCAACTACGTGTACCGCAAGGCACCATTCTGGGTCTTCAACCTGCGTGGCAATTACCACCTGAGCGAGCAATTGAGCCTGTTTGGCGGGGTCAACAACCTGTTCGATATCGAGCGCAGCACGCTGTTTATCGCCACCGGCAACGATTCGCCTTTGGCCGACCCACGGGCCTCCAACGGCGGTTTGGGCAACAGCAATCCGGGGCGTGAGCTGTACCTCGGCGCGCATTACCGGTTCTAAGCCGTATGCGCTGGCTTGTGCTGCTGTGTCTGCTAGCGAGCCTTGTATCCAGGGCCGATGACGGCTTCCCGCGGACGGTGGTCGATGCCCTGGGCCGCGAGGTCATACTGACGCACCCGCCCAAACGGATCGTCGCCATCTTCGCCAGTAACGTCGAGATGCTGGCGGCCATCGGCGCCGGCGATGCCATTGTCGGCGTCGAGGCGTTTACCCGGTACCCCGCCGACATTGCCGAACGGGCCAAGGTTGGCGGGCGTCTGGGGTTTTCCGTGGAGGCCATCGCCCGCCTGCAAGCTGATCTGGTGGTCATGACCCCGGCCCGGCAGGCGGCAACCCTGGTGGAGCCGCTGCAACGCATCGGCATACCGGCGCTGGTGCTCAACCACCGCGATCTGGAGGCCGTGCTGGCCAATATCCGCCTGCTGGGCCAGGCCACCGGCCATGAGCTGGGCGCCGAGCAACTGATTGAACGCCTGCAGGCGCGACTGGATACCGTTCAAGCGCGCTTGGCCGGACAGCCTGCGGTGCCGGTGTACCTGGAGACCGGCAGCAATGATCGCGGCCAGTACCTGACCTTGCGCGGGCACAATTACACCAGTGATATTTTGCGCCTGGCGGGTGGCACTAACCCGTTTGTTGACAGCCGCCTGAGCCAGGTGGGCGGCGAGTCGGTGTTTCAGGCCAACCCAACGCGTATTATCGTCGCGGGCAGCCCGCAACAGGCGGCCAGCCTGGCTCAACGGCCGGGATGGCAAAGCATTCCGGCCGTCGCAGCAGGCCGTGTCGACAGCATTCCCAGTGCCTTGTTGTTGATACCCGGCCCGCGAGTGGTCGAAGGTATCGAGCAATTGGCCGCGCTGCTGCACCCTGAACTGTTCCCGCCCCTTGCCGAGACCCCGCCATGAGCGCCGCCAACAGACGCTATCGCCTGCTGTGCCTGACCCCCTTGCCAGCGATTTTTATCGGCCTGTGGCTTGGCGCCGAACTGGCGCACTGGAGTGACTGGTGGGCGCTGTGGCGAGGCGATGAAACCCCGTTCGCGCAACTGCTGATGACCTGGCGCCTGCCCAGGGTACTGGCGGCCTTTTGCGTGGGCGCTTGCCTGGGCTTGGCCGGGGTGATCTTTCAGGGGGTGTTCCGTAATCCGCTGGCCGAGCCGTACTTGCTGGGCAGCGCGCCGGGTGCGGCGGTCGGCGCAGCCATCGCGTTACTGGTGCCCTTGCCCTTGGCGATGTCGTTGAGTTTGCCGCTGCTGGCCTTCGCCGGTGCCTGGGGCGCGACGTTATTGGTGCTGCTGATCACTCGCCTGACCCGCATCAACGACACCAGCGGCTTGCTGCTGGCCGGGATTGCCGTGGCGGCGCTGCTCGGGGCTTTGCGCAGCCTGCTGTTGCTCGCTTTGTCCGATGAAACGGTGAATTTGCAGGTGGTGTTGAGCTGGACGCTGGGCGGGATTCACACCCCGGACTTCCCCGCACTGGGTTTGCTGGCCTTGCTGACCGGGCTGGCCTTGATTTGCGCACAACGCCTGGCCCACGGCCTGGACCTGCTGGGCCTGGGCGATCATGTGGCCTACAGCATGGGCTTGCGCCCGCAGCGTTTTATCAATCTGTCGCTGTTATTGGCCGCAGCCATTACCGCATTGGCGGTGTCTTGGGGCGGGCTGGTGGGTTTTGTCGGGCTGGTGGCACCCCATGCGGTGCGCTGGCTGATTGGCCCTACCCACAAACGCTTGATAGTCGCCAGCGCGCTCACTAGCGGCGCCTTGCTGGCGTTGCTCGACGGCTTGGCGCGCAGTGTCTTGCCGCCTGCCGAAATCCCCTTGGGCTTGCTGACCGCCTTGTTGGGGGCACCGTTTTTTCTGCTGCTGTTAACCCGTGCGAGGCCCGCAGCATGAAGGTGAACCCGGTTTTACAGGCACACGGTTTGAGCGTGCACCACGCTGGCAAAGCCGTGCTGCACGATTTTGATCTCGACCTGATGCCCGGCGAACTGCTGGTCCTGGTGGGGCCCAATGGTTCGGGCAAAAGCAGCGCCTTGCGGGCGCTGGCCGGCGTGCAGGCGCTGAGTGCCGGGCACGTGCAGTTGCAGCAGCGGGCGTTTCAGCACTGGCCCGCGCCACAGCGTGCGCAAACGTTGGCGTATCTGCCGCAAGATTTTCGCAGCCAGTGGGATTTACAGGTCCAGGAACTGCTTGAGTTGGGCGCCCGGCGCAATGCCGCCCGTGTCGGGCAGCCGCTGTCGGCGCAATTGATTGAGTCGCTGGATATCGGCCATTTGCTGCAACGGCGACTGTCGCAGTTATCGGGCGGCGAGCGTGCCAGGGCTGGCATAGGCTGGGCATTGGCGGCGGATTCACCGATTTTGCTCGCCGATGAACCGACCGCGGCGCTGGACATAACCCATCAACTCAACCTGCTGAGCTACCTGCGCAGCCGCTTGGCGTACTGCGCGCAATTGCTGGTGCTGCACGATCTGGGTTTGGCCATGCGCTTTGCCGACCGTATTGCGGTGCTGGCCGATGGGCGTTTACTGGGGCACGGCAGCCCGCAGGTGGTGCGAGAAGCCGGCTGGCTGGAGCAGGCCTTCGGCCTGGAGTTCGCCTGGCATGACAGCGCTCATGGGTTGTACCCGATTCCGCTGGGGTGAGCCTTCCTGTGCGGCAGTTCAATCTGAACTGCCCCCAAAAAGTTGGACACCCATCCAACTTTTTGGGTTTTCAACATGAACAAGTACACAGAGCAATTTAA
>NZ_WIVZ01000022.1:0-103519 GCF_009600325.1 Pseudomonas sp. FSL R10-2189 | reverse complement strand
TAACCAATTACATAGCCAGGTGCTTGCTGAAGTCAGGAGGGTTTAGAAATCAGCTACACCCTTAAATGCGAAGAGCCGCTTTAAATCCGTAGGCCAGACACGGTTGAATATGATCTAACGGCTGCGAGGTCGAGTTGATCACTGTATTGGAACTATTACTAACCAGCAACGCGGCACTGTTACAATCCGCTGGATGATCTCGCTGCGCCAAGAGATACCCCCCTCCATTGAATACCGACCGACTGACATCGCCCTCAACAGAAGTACAGCGAACATTATTTTTATAGAATATATCAACCCCTGATAATTCCTTAGACCGACATCGAACAAGGCGACTTAGAGCATCATAGACATAATGAACACTATTAACATCATCACCACTCATACTTTTCGCTCCTGACAATCAACATTAGAGCCAACAGCGTAGGAAACCTTTTATATCTTGAATACCCCCAAAAGTAACTGGATTTGCCTGCTCATGTAAAACCCAGAATAAATATCACCCGCTGTTAATTATTCAAATGAATAACAATGCCAAATATTACATACAGAAGTCGGCAGTCTTGCGCAGAATGCCAAGCAACTTATTGAAGACGGGGCACAGCGCGATCTGGTGTTGTCGGTGCTGCATTTGGTGGATATGGCCAGAACACAGGTTGAAAAATCCTTGAGTAGCCTCAACCCACGCTGATCTGGACATGCGCCTGTTTCGCGGCAGGCGCATTAACCTTCAGAAATAGCACGGTAAACAACCGAATCAATAGACTGCACAGCCCCCTGTAGGAGCGAGCTTGCCTCGCGATCTTTTCAACGATCAAAAGATCGCGAGGCAAGCTCGCTCCTACACGGGGTCGGGCGTTTCTGGCTCGCTACCCGACAGCACCAGCCTCTCCAATCCCAGTAGATCCGGGATTTTTGCCACGCTCTCGCCCACTTGCACCGCCGCGCGTTCGAACGGGCTGAGGGGCACGTCGACGAAGCTCAGTTGGCTGTCGAGCCGGTAAGAGCGCGGGATGCCTTGCACCACCAGGCCGATGAATTTGAGGCGCGGGTCGCCGCTCAGGGTGTTGAGGATGACGATGCGCGCGCGCTCGCCGATGACCAAGGGGCCGCCGCAAGCCGCTTCGAAGCTGATCAGCGGCAGTTCGCGGTCGCGCCAGTTGATTTGCCGGACGTGCCAGGACGGTGAGTCGATACTCGGCTCGCCACGCTGCCAGTCGATCAGTTCGGCAATCGCCACGTTGGGCAGGAGCAAGTAGCGGTCGGCCAACGGCAAGAGCAAGCAGGTCAGGCTGCCAACGCGGTGATCAAGCATGGAAGTTGCTCCAGTAGGCAATGCGTTCCAGCAACACCGACTCTTGATACGGCTTGCCCAGGTAGTCGTTGACGCCAATCGCCATCGCGCGGTTCTGGTGCTTTTGCCCGGTACGCGAGGTGATCATGATGATCGGCAGGTCTTTGAGACGCGGGCTGTTGCGCACGTGGGTGGCCACTTCAAAGCCGTCCATGCGCGGCATTTCGATGTCCAGCAGCATCAGGTCCGGGATGTGGTCTTCGAGCACGCTCATGGCGTCGACGCCGTCTTTGGCGGTAATCACGTTCATGCCATTGCGCTCCAGCAAACGGCTGGTCACCTTGCGTACGGTCACTGAGTCGTCGACTACCAAAACCAGCGGCGGGCGCACCGCCGGGGTGAAGTCCAGCACGCCGTTGGCTTCATTGATCGCCTGCTGCAAAGGCTGGCGCGCCTGGTGCGCACGCAGGTAGGCCAACAGGTCGAGGATCAGCACCACGCGGCCATCACCCAAAATGGTCGCCCCCGACACGCCTTGTACCCCGGTAAATTGCGGGCCAAGGCTTTTGACCACGATTTCACGCGAGCCCGCCAGCGCATCCACGTGCAAGGCCACCCGTTGGTCATTGCAATGCACCAGCAACACCGGCAGCGAATGGTTTTGCCCGATCAGTTGGGGTTTGCCCACGGTTTGCAGCAGCTCGCCCAAGTAACGCAGGTCGTAATCCTGGCCCGCGTAGTGGTACATGGGCGGGTCGAGCTGGTAATAGTCTTCAAGCTCGTTGGGCATCACACGCACCAGCCCTTCAACGGTGTTGAGCGCAATGGCGTATTGCTCGTCGCCGCACTGCACCATCAAGGCGCGGTTGAGTGACACGCTGAACGGCAGGCGGATTTGAAAGTGCACCCCTTGGCCCGGCACTGAGTCGATGGTCATGTTGCCGCCCAGTTGGCGCACTTCTTCATGAACCACGTCCATGCCGACGCCGCGCCCGGAAATCTGGGTGATTTTTTCAGCGGTAGAGAAGCCCGGCTGCAAGATGAACTGCAACACGTCACGGTCGCTGACCATCATTTGCGGGTCTAACAGACCGCGCAGGATGGCCTTGCGCCGCACCGCTTCGAGCGGCACCCCGGCGCCATCATCACGAATGTCGAAGACCACGTCGCCGCCTTCGTTGGACAGCTCCAGGGTAATCAACCCCTGCGCCGGCTTGCCGCTGGCCTCGCGGACGTCGGTAGGCTCAAGCCCGTGGTCCACGGCGTTGCGCAGCATGTGTTCAAGCGGCGCGACCATGCGTTCCAGTACATTGCGGTCGATTTCAGCTTCGGCGTTGATCACGCTGAACTCGACCTGCTTGCCCAATTCAGAGGCCACTTGGCGCACCACGCGTTTGAGGCGCGGCAACACCCGTTCGAACGGCACCATGCGGGTGCCCATCAGGCCTTCCTGCAGTTGGGTGTTCACCCGCCCCTGTTTCTGCAACAGGCTGTAGGCGTCCTGATTGCGCGCCGCCAGGGTGGCCTTGAGATCGAGCAAGTCCGAAGCTGACTCAAACAGTGCCCGCGACAATTGTTGCAGCTGGGAATGGCGGTCCATTTCCAGCGGGTCAAATTCGTCGTAAGCCAGGCCATCGACTTCGGCGTGCTGACGGCTGTGAATGCGGCTTTGGGTTTCGGTGTCGAGCCGACGCAACTGATCGTGCATGCGCTCAAGGGTGGTCTGCATTTCGTTGAGGGCGATCTTGCCGTCGTTGACCTGCTGCTCCAGACGCCCGCGAATCATCGAGGTTTCGCCCGCCAGGTTGACCAGGTCTTCGAGCAGCTCAGCTGGCACCTTGAGCATGTCCAGCCCCGTGCGCTCGGCTTCGGGCAGCAACCCGGCGGCGGGCTCGGGCTTGCTCACCGCCGGGCTCTGGACGGCTTGCCGGACACTGCGTTCAACCCGCTGAATATGCTCGATCAACACCTGCGGCGAAGGCACCGGCTGGCCGCTGCGCAGGGCGTCGAGCATCTGCGCCAATTGGTCATGGCTGCGTTGTAGCAAGGTAAACAATTCAGCACTGGGAGACAGAAAACCTAATGAAATGTCTTCAACCAGGGTTTCCAACTCGTGGGCAAAATCCCCGATGGCGCTGATTTCGACCATCCGCGCCCCGCCTTTAAGGGTGTGCAGGTCGCGCAGCAGGTTTTCGTCTTCAACGGTGTTTTGCGGCTCGGCCTGCCAACGCACCAAGGCCGCACCGGAGCTTTCCAGCAGGTCAAACGCCTCTTCCAGAAAGATATCCAGCAGCTCCGGGTCGATGCCGTTTTGCGGCCCGGCAGGCGTTGGCGCTGGCGTGGCGTTACCCGGTTCTACAGAGGCAGCGCTGCTGTGCCGAAGGGTACGAATGGCCTCAATCAGTTCAGTGGGTTCGTCCAGAGGCGTGTGGTGACGCAGTTGTTCGAGCATCACCAGCAGTTGCGCATGGCAGAGCTCCAGCAGGCGCGCCAACGTCGGGCTCTCGCTCAAGCGGCGATCCAGCAGCCCTTCGTATAAGTGCTCCAGCTCGTGGGCCAGGTCGCCAATCGGCACGATACCGGCCATGCGCGCGCCGCCCTTGAGCGTGTGCAAGTCTCGTTGCAGCGAGGACAACGGCGCCAGGTTGTCGGGCTCATTGATCCAGCGCCGCAACGCATGGCTGGTGCTGTCGAGGATATCCACCGCCTCTTCGATAAAGATGGCGACGATCTCATCGTCCTGCGTGTCGTCCTGCTCGGCATCCAGCTGCGCCGTGGCGGCGCCCAGTTCTGTGATGTCCAGGGTCTGGTTGCCTTCACGGCGGATCAGGCCGGTAGCGTCCGGCGCCAAGCCTTCATGCAGCAGCGCCTGTAACGCGTCGATGCGTTGCGGTTGTGGTGTGATCTCTTGCCCGGCGGCCAATTGGTCGAGCATGTTGATCAGCGCTTCCTGAGCCTCATCGGCCTCTTGAAAGAACCGCTCGCTGACCACCAGGCTGCTTTCTTCTACCGCGCCGTACAGGTCGAGCAAGGCTTCGCACAGCGCATCGACGGGCTGTAGGTCGAGCAAAAAGGCCGACTCGCCCAGGTCGGTCAGTTGGTCTAGCAGACGCTGGAGGCCGTCGCGCTCATGGGGGTGTTGCCGCCAGTGGCGCAACAGCGTTTCGGCCTCGAACAGAATGTCCATGCTCTGGCCCAAAAACTCGCTGATACGCTGCGGGTCCCGCGGGGGCGTCAACGTGCCCGAAGACGCATTCAGGGCCATGTCCAACCGTTTGCTGACCCATTGCCCGATGCGTTCTATCAAGGCCCGGGCGCCACGGATCTCGGCCAGCGGGTCGAGGTCCAGCTGCTTGAGGCCGCGATGCAGCAAGCTGTCGGCCTCAAGCAGCAAGTCAATTTCTTCGACGTCCAGCTCAAGGTGATGGGCCTTGTACTCACGCACCAGGTAATCCAGCGGCGCCGCCAGCTCGGCCATTCTGAGCACGCCCGCCATATGCGCGCTGCCTTTGAGGGTGTGCATGGCCAACTGCAAATCGTCAGTGGCGTACAGCGGCACGTGCTCGCTGGCCAGGTCCAGAAAGTGGTTGAGGCTGTTGAGGTGGGTTTGTGCTTCCTGGCGGAAGATATCCAGCAATTGCGGATCAAAACTGGCGCTCTGCTGCTCGATCTGCAGCGGCTGCGGGCGCCCCTTGGACAGGCTGTGGGCGCGGGCCGCGAGCTGGTCGACATCGTGATGCTGACGCTGGCTACGATCGGCGAATTCCTGGATCAATTGCGGCAGGAGCACCAGCGCCTCTTCCAGCAATTGATCAATCGCTGGGGACGGCGCGACTTTGCGTTCGATCACCCGGTTCAGCAAGTTCTCAACGGCCCAGGCCAGTTCCGCCAGCACCAGCGCACGCACCATGCGACCGCTGCCCTTGAGCGTATGAAAGGCTCGCCGCAGTTCGGCCAACGCGGCGCTGTCGGCCGGGTTGGCAACCCATTGCGGCAAGGCGTCGTGCAGGGCAATCAAGACTTCTTCGGTCTCTTCCAGAAAGACTTCCAGCAGTTCTTCGTCCACCGGTTCTTCGTCTACCGGCGGCGGCAACAAGCTCTGCGGGATGTGCTGCGCAGGCGGGTTCAGCGACAGCGGGCCGGCCAATACCTGCGCCAGGCTCTGCATCACCTGAGGGTCATCCGGGGTCTGCACCGCTGACCTGGCCTTGACGGGAGGCGCGTTGAGCGACTCATCGAGCACCAGCACATTGCGCTTGGCGGGCGCGTAACCCAGCGCTGTGAGGCTCTTTTCAGCGCGCTCCAGCACCTTCTCGCTGGCGGCGCCGGGGTCCAGCGCCAAACGCTCCAGGTAGTACTCGATGCTGATCAACGCATCCGCCAACTGATCAAGCTGCGCGTTGGCGGGCAGCGGGCCCGCCAACAAATGCTCTTCGACAAAATCGTGACAGCTGTTGAGCAGGCCAGCGACCCGCCGCAGCGGGATCATCGCCAGCGCGCCACGGATCTGCGTCAGCACGCCAAGCAACCGTTGCAGGTGCTGGCGGTCGTGACCGTCGGCGAGAAAATCAGTGATCAGGTCTTTGATCTCTTCAAGGCCAATACGCGCTTCTTTGATCACCAGTTGGTGAATCTGAATCAGATCAGTGGTGGGCAGGCGGCTCTCTTCCCGCGAAGACGGCTCGACATTGCCGACCATCCCGGCCAGCGTGGCTTCGACGTACAGCAAGGCGGCAGCCACATCCATCAACACGGCGTCTGTCGGCTCGCGCTGCCCTTGGGCGATGCCCTGGACCACCGCCAACTGGTCGATGATGACTTTTCGCGGCTGGCCAAAACCGAGCACTGCCAAGGTGTCGGCGATCTGGCGCAACGGCGCCATCAGGCTGCTCAACTCGGACACGTGTAAACGGTCACTGCGCACAAACAGATCGAGGCGTTCCTTGACCCGCACCAGCTCTTCGCACAACGCCGAGACCACCGAGCGCATCGCGTCACGGTCAGGCCCCGCCAGCCGCGCCCGTTCTTCGTCGACCATGGCCGCATCGGGCATGGCTTCGTCCAGCTCGTAACGGTTTTTCAGCGCAAGCATCTTGGTGGTCGGCTGTTCGGCCTTGGCGATGTAAAACAGCAAGCTGGTGAGCAGCTCATCCGGCGCAGGCTGGTTGACGCCCTCAATACCTTGCGCCAGCAAGCGATTGAGTTCTTTGTCGGACTCATTGAGCAGGCTGCGCAACGCCGGGCTATTGGCCACACGGCCGCGCAACATGCCGTCCAGCAAGGCCGAGGCGACTTTCCACAAGGCGTTGATGGGCGCGCCCTGGCACAGGCTTTCAAGTTGGCTGAAGACATTGGCCAGGCGCTCCAGATTGCCGCGCACATCTTCCTCACCCTGCAAACCGTTCAACGCGGCTTGCAGGGCGTGGCGCAGGGTCATGATCTGGCGCGGCCATTCGGCGGGGATCAAGTGCGCGAGGGCGGCTTGGTCCAGTGTCGGCAATGTCTGTAAATCGGGGCTGAACAGGCTGGTTTCTGACAGCAGGCTTTCGCCACGGGCGGTGCGTAAATCGTTGATTAACGGCAGCACCACCAGCGGCCAGTCACGCCGGGCCGTGTGAACGCGGTCCAGGTACAGCGGCAACTGGTTGAAGGCTTGCATCAACAGGCGCAGGGCTTCTTCGCTCTGGCTGACCCGGCCTTTCTGCAGGGCGACCACTAAGTGTTCGGTTTCTTCGGCCAGCAGGGCGGCGCCATAAAACTCCACCATCAGCAGGCTGCCGTGCACCTGATGAATACACGCCAGGCACTGCTCCAACGCCTCGGCAGCGGGCTGCAAGACATAGTCCTCCAGCGCCGTGCGCGCCTGTTTCAAGGTGTCGGCAATCTCGTCTTTAACCCATTCGAGGGCTACGTAGTCGCGCCGGTCAACCATAACAACTCCAGTCTGAATGTCGCACTACTGCGGCTCTCGGGGTTTTGGCGAGGCGGGCAAGGTGAAACCGGACACCGAGCGGCGCAGTTGGCTGGCCATCTTGGCCAGGTTGCCAATGCTGTCGGCGGTGGCAGTCGAGCCGGACGAGGTTTGGTTGGTGATTTGCTGAATCACGTTCATGGTCAGGGAGATCTGCGCAGCCGAGCTGGTTTGCTCTTGCGCCGCGTTGGAGATGCGCTGAATGAGGTCAGCGAGGTTTTGCGACACCCCTTCGATCTCTTCCAGCGCCACCCCCGCGTCGTGGGCCAAGCGCGCACCGCGCACCACTTCGGTGGTGGTTTGCTCCATGGAAATCACCGCTTCATTGGTGTCGGCCTGAATGGCCCGCACCAGCGTCTCGATTTGCCGGGTCGCCGCCGACGAGCGCTCAGCCAGACGCTGTACTTCGTCCGCCACCACGGCAAACCCGCGTCCGGCGTCACCGGCCATGGACGCCTGAATAGCGGCGTTCAACGCCAGAATGTTGGTCTGGTCAGCAATATCATCAATCAGGCTGACAATGTCGCCGATTTCCTGAGAAGACTCGCCCAAGCGTTTGATGCGCTTGGCCGTGTCCTGGATCTGGTCGCGAATGTTGTCCATGCCGCGAATGGTGTTGTGCACCACTTCGTTGCCTTTGTTGGCAATCGCCACCGAACGCTCCGCCACCGCCGAGGATTCAGACGCGTTGGCCGACACTTGATCAATCGATTGCGCCATATGCTGCACCGACCCGGACGCCTCGGCGATCTGCTGCGCCTGATGCTCCGAAGACTCCGCCAGTTGCATGGCCGAGGCTTGGGTTTCCTGCACGGCGGCCGCCACCTGGCCCGCCGTCAGGTTGATGGTGGCCACCAGTTCGCGCAGTTGGTCGATGGAATAGTTGATGGAGTCGGCAATCGCCCCGGTGAAGTCTTCGGTGACCGAAGCGGTCACGGTCAGGTCGCCGTCGGCCAGGTCTTCGATTTCGTCGAGCAGCCGCATGATTGCGTTCTGATTGCGCTCGTTCTTTTCAGCGGTTTCACGCAGTTGGCGATTGGTTTCGCGCACCATCACCAGCCCGATCAGGATGATTGACGCCAGCGCCAGCAAGCCCAGAACGTAGCCACCGATGATGTCCAGCGAGCGACCGTTGGCCAGGTTTTCAAAGCCGTTGGCCAGGGTTGAGGCTTCATCGAGCAGGGTCTGCGACAGGCTGAAAATGGTGTTGGCGGCTTCGCGCACGTGGAACAGTTGAGGCGAGGTTTCGAGGATTTCATCCACCGAGCCCGAGACAAACTGGAACAGCTCGGAAATCTCCAGCAGGCGGGCGCGGGCGTCCTTGTCTTCGACTTTAGGAATGCGCAGCCCGTCATTGCCTTCGAGCATGCCATTAAGCACCTGGCCGAAGCGGTTGGCATCACGACCAAACGCATCGGCCGCCTGCGCCGCCGTTTCATCGCCCGCCAGCACTGTGTTAACCGCGCCTAATATGCGCTCGGCCAGCAACGACTGGCGCTGGGCCAAGGCCACCTGGCTTGCCGGGGCGCCGCGCTGTAACAAAATTTCGACGACTTTCTCGTACTCAACCTGTAGCTGCGGCACGGTCTCGGCCAAGGTGGCTGCCACTTGATGCAGCGACAGCACAGTTTGCTCGCTGGCCAAAATCGCGTTGGTGCTGTCCAGCAACTGCTCCCAGTCGCGCTGAACCGACTGCATTTCTTTGTGTACCGCTACCGGTGCAGGCGGCAGGCCGGTGCTGGGATCACCTTTTTGCAGGTACTCCCAACGCTGGCTGAAGTCATTGCGCGCATCCCCCAGCAATTTGAACGCGGCGGCCTTGCCAGCGGCAGCTTCAGTGGCGTTTTTGGCGATGCGCTGAGACAACACGCGCAGCTCGCCCGCGTGGCTGATGTATTGCTTGTCGTAGTTGGACTGGGTGTTGAGGTAAGCAAAGTTGGCGAACAACAGCATGATGAACACGATCAGGGCGATAAAAAGCACGATGATCTGCGAACGACTGCGCGACCCTTCCAGTGGTTTAGCGGTATTGGCTGTGCTCATCAGTCAGGCCTTGGCATCCCGTAGTAAAGCAAAAGGTAAAACACGCGCCCCACTCACACCGCGACAGCCCAGAACTGGGCCGCGTGGGCCAGCACGAACGGGCTGAAAATCCACCACTCTGGCTGGCTGGCAAAGCGTCCCTGGATAAAAGGCACCAACAATAGGTTGGGCAACGTCTGCACCTGGGTGTCCAGCTCAGTTTGATCAAAGTGCTGCATGCCCAGCACCTCATCCACCTGCAAGCCGACAAACACGTCTTTGAATTCCAGCACCATGACCCGCCGTTGCTTGCGCAGGGGCGACGGCTCAAGCCCGAAAAAGCTGCACAGATCAATGATCGGCAACAATTGCCCACGCAGGTTGGCCACCCCTTTGACCCACGGTTTTACCCCTGGCAGCAAGGTAAACCGTGGCTCGTGGAGGATCTCGGCGATTTCGCCCATGGGCGCCACAAAACGATGCTCGCCCATCCGAAAGCCGATGCCGCTCCAACTGCCGGCCTGTACTTGCACCGGCGCCAGACCTGCTGCCAAAGCGCGGCAGCGTTGGTCAATCTCAAACAGCAGTTCGAAGGCGGTCAGTGAGTCAGGCATTGGCAGGCCGTCATTGAGGGCGGCTGTCAGCCAGCACGTTCTTGAGCGTCAGCCTCAGGTTATCTTCGTCCACCGGCTTGGTGATGTAAGCCTTGGCGCCCTGACGCTTTGCCCAGACCATGTCGGTTTCCTGGTCTTTGGTGGTCACCATGATGACCGGAATGTGGCTGGTTTCGGGGTCTTTGCTGAGCTGACGCGTGGCCTGAAACCCATTAAGGCCAGGCATCACGATGTCCATCAGCACCGCATCGGGTTTTTCCTGGCGGGCCAATGCCACGCCGTCTGCGCCGTTTTCAGCCTTCAGCACGACATGACCATGTTTTTCCAACATGCCGGTCAGTTTGAACATTTCGGTCGGCGAGTCATCGACGATCAGAATGCGAGCCATGGTGTTCCCCATCTAAAAGGTAATCGGCCCTCGGGGCCGAGCGTCATTGAACGTTCGGGACAATATTAAAACCCGGTACATGGGCCTTGATGGCACTCAGCAGTTCATCTCTGCTGAAGGGCTTGGTCAAAAATTGATCAGAGCCGACAATGCGTCCCTTGGCCTTGTCAAACAAACCGTCCTTGGAGGACAACATGATCACCGGGGTCATTTTGAACGCCCGGTTGTTCTTGATCAGGGCGCACGTCTGATAGCCATCCAGGCGCGGCATCATGATGTCGACAAAAATAATGTGTGGATGATGGTCAACAATCTTGGCCAGCGCATCAAAACCGTCGATGGCCGTAATGACCTCGCAGCCCACGTTTTTCAGCAAGGTTTCAGCGGTCCGGCGAATGGTTTTCGAGTCATCGATCACCATCACCTTCAAGGCGCTGGAATGCGTGTCCATATGTGCTCTACCCTCGCCACGGCGACCCGTTTTGTTACAACTGTGTCGCCTAAAACCGCAAATCCTTGAAGGACAAGGGCTGTAAGCACTGTGCGAGCCTTTTTAGCACAGTCGCGACCTGCAATCTATCGGACGGTTTTTCCTTGACCATCCACCGCAGTCAGCGCCACTCTTGCGCCAATTTTATGAGTCAGCAGATGACCTGTAGGAGCGAGCTTGCCTCGCGATCTTTTGATCTTTTTAAAGATCGCGAAGCAAGCTCACTCCTACGGTTAATCACATTTCGCCTTTTGCCCACTATTTAATCGAGGAATTTGCCATGAGCGTTCGAGTCGGGATTGTCATGGACCCCATTGCGGACATCTCCTATAAAAAGGACAGCTCGCTGGCCATGCTGCTGGCCGCACAGGCACGCGGCTGGACCCTGTTTTATATGGAGCAGCAAGACCTATACCTGACCGAAGGCAAGGCACGCGCGCGCATGAAGCCGCTGAAAGTGTTCGCCAACCCTGAAAAGTGGTTTGAGCTTGAGGCCGAGGCCGACACGGCCCTGAGCGATCTGGACGTAATCCTGATGCGCAAGGACCCGCCCTTCGACATGGAGTTTGTGTACACCACCTATCTGCTCGAACAAGCCGAGCGCGACGGTGTGCTGATCGTCAACAAGCCGCAGAGCCTGCGTGACTGCAACGAAAAGCTGTTCGCCACCCAATTCACCCAGTGCACGCCACCAACCGTGGTCAGCCGTCGCGCTGACGTGCTGCGTGAATTCGCGGCCCAGTACGGCGATGTGATCCTCAAGCCGCTGGACGGCATGGGCGGCACGTCGATCTTCCGCCACCGGGTCGGTGATCCCAACCTGTCGGTGATCCTCGAAACCCTGACTGCCAACGGCACCCAGCAAATCATGGCGCAAGGCTACTTGCCGGGCATCAAGGACGGCGACAAACGCATCCTGATGATCGACGGCGAGCCGGTACCTTATTGCCTGGCGCGGATCCCGGCACAGGGCGAAACCCGTGGCAACCTGGCCGCTGGTGGCCGTGGCGAAGCCCGCCCGCTGAGCGAAAAGGACCGTTGGATTGCAGCCCAAGTCGGCCCAACCCTGCGTGAAAAGGGCCTGTTGTTTGTAGGATTGGACGTTATCGGTGAGCACCTGACCGAAATCAACGTCACCAGCCCGACCTGCATCCGGGAAATCGACAACGCCTTTGGTACCAACATCGGCGCACTGCTGATGGACGCGATTGAGCGCAAACTCGCCGCACGCTGATCTGCGACCTCCTGAAAAAGACCAACATTGCGCTATCATGCGCAGCCTGTGAAACCCGCGATGTTGGTCTTTTTGCCATGACACTCCCCAGCGACCTGCCCCCTGAACTGCGCCACACCGGCGTGCGCGCAGCTGATCGCCTGGGTTTTGCCCTGTTTATCGCAGCCCTGCTGCATATCGCGGTGATTGTGGGCGTGGGTTTCAGCGCCAGCGAGCCCAAGCCAATCAGCAAAACACTGGAAATTACCCTCTCGACGTTCAAGAGCGAAAAAGCTCCGGAGAAAGCTGACTTTCTGGCGCAGGACAATCAGCAAGGCAGCGGCACGCTGGATAAAAAAGCCGTGCCCAAGACCACTGAAGTGGCGCCGTTCCAGGACAACACCGTCAAAAAGGTCACCCCGCCCCCGGCCGCCAAGCCGGAGCAACCCAAGGCCGCGCCCAAAGCAGCCGTGACCACCGTGGCGCCCAAACCTAAAAAAGCCCCGAGCGAGCCGCAAAAGACCAAGACTGAGGCGGCGCCCAAGGCCAATATTCCGACGTTCGACAGCTCGCAGCTGTCCAGCGAGATTTCCAGCCTCGAAGCCGAACTGGCCAACGAGCAGCAGTTGTATGCCAAGCGCCCTAAGATCTACCGCATGAGCGCGGCCTCGACCATGCGCGACAAAGGCGCCTGGTACAAAGAAGACTGGCGCAAGAAAATCGAGCGCGTGGGGAACCTCAATTACCCCGAGCAAGCCCGTCGCGAAAAAATCTACGGCAAGCTGCGCCTGCTGGTGTCGATCAACCGCGACGGCTCGTTGCACGAGGTGCTGGTGCTTGAGTCCTCCGGGCAACCGCTGCTGGATCAGGCCGCGCAACGCATCGTGCGGCTGGCAGCGCCTTTTGCACCGTTTACCGGCGACCTGGCCGATATCGACCGTTTGGAGATCATTCGGACCTGGCGCTTCGGACCGGGGGATCAATTGTCGAGTAATTAAGCGGCAATCTTCATCCCCTCAACTTGTCAGTTGCCCTTGTCAGCGCCACACTTACGCCCATGAAAAAGCACACGCCAACGTACCTCAAGCACCAATTGCTGATGGCCATGCCACATATGGCCGACCCTAACTTTGCCCACACGTTGACGTATATCGTCGAACACACGGCCAATGGGGCCATGGGGCTGGTGATCAACCGCCCGATGGATCTGAATCTGGCGGACATTCTTGAGCAGTTGCGCCCCGATGTGCTTTCGTCGCCTCTGTGCCAGCACGTTCCGATCTACGGCGGCGGCCCGGTGATGGTGGATCGCGGTTTTGTCTTGCACCCCGCCACGATGAATTTTGACGCCACCGTCGAGCTGCAGGACGGGCTGGCCCTGACCACTTCGGTGGACATCCTGTTCAGCATTGCTGACGGTCGCGGCCCGCAGCGCAGCCTGATCTGCCTGGGCTACGCCGGATGGGACGCCGGCCAGCTGGAGGCCGAACTGGCCGACAACGCCTGGCTGACCTGCCCGTATTCAAGCGACATTCTGTTTGCAACCTCCAGCGAGCTGCGCCTCGATGCGGCCGCCAAACACCTGGGAGTGGATCTCAATTTGTTAACCAGTCAAGCAGGCCATTCCTGATGGCCAGCCTTCGTTTATTGCTGGGTTTCGACTACGGCACCCGCTCCATCGGTGTCGCCGTGGGCCAGATGGTCACCGGCCAGGCCCGCGAGTTGTGCAACCTGAAAGCCGAAAACGGTATTCCCAAGTGGGAAGAAATCGAAAAGCTGATCAAAGAGTGGCAGCCCGACGCCATGGTGGTCGGCATGCCGCTGAACATGGACGGCACCCCGAGCGAGTTCTGCGCCCGCGCGCAAAAATTTGCCAACCGCCTCAATGGCCGCTTCAATCTGCCCGTGTTTACCCACGATGAACGCCTGACGACCTTCGAAGCCAAGGGCGAACGCCGCTCTCAGGGCGGCCAGCGTGGCAGTTACCGCGACAACCCCGTCGATGCCATCGCCGCCAAGCTGGTGCTGCAAGGCTGGCTCGACGAACACCCGGCACCACCTCAAGCCTGACGCTGCGTTTGCCTCACTGACGCGCCCCATTGTTTGCGCCCGCCGCCGCACGCTTTGCCACGCGGGCCTGTTAAGGAGCCACCATGATATTGCCTGTCCCCGCTGAACTGATCTCCCAGATGGCCGTCGACCTCAAGTCTCATCTGGAACGTCGCGGCATCACCGAGCCACGTTTCATCGGCATTCGCACGGGCGGTATCTGGGTTGCTCAGGCGCTGCTGCGCGCACTGGGCAGCGACTCGCCGCTGGGCACGCTGGACGTGTCGTTCTACCGCGACGACTTCAGCCAGAACGGCCTGCACCCGCAAGTGCGCCCCTCGGACCTGCCATTCGAAATCGAAGGCCAGCACCTGGTGCTGATCGATGACGTGCTGATGAGTGGCCGCACCATCCGCGCCGCGCTCAACGAGCTGTTCGACTATGGCCGCCCGGCCAGCGTGACCCTGGTCAGCCTGCTGGACCTGGACGCCGCCGAGCTGCCGATCCGCCCGAACGTGGTCGGCGCGACCTTGTCACTCAAGCCCACCGAGCGGGTGAAATTGTCCGGCCCGGCGCCGCTGACCCTCGAACTTCAAGATTCATCTCTAGAACCCGCCCTTTAAGAGACCATTGCGATGACGCCTCCAGACGCCAAGCGCCCGCTACAGCTCAATGATCAGGGCCAACTGCGCCACTTCCTGTCGCTCGACGGGTTGAGCCGCGAGTTGCTGACTGAAATCCTCGACACCGCAGACTCGTTCCTTGAAGTCGGCGCCCGAGCGGTTAAAAAAGTCCCGCTGCTGCGCGGCAAGACCGTGTGCAACGTGTTCTTTGAAAACTCGACCCGCACCCGTACCACGTTCGAAATGGCCGCCCAGCGCCTCTCGGCTGACGTGATCACGCTGAACGTGTCGACCTCGTCGGCGAGCAAGGGCGAAACCCTGCTCGACACCCTGCGCAACCTGGAAGCCATGGCCGCTGACATGTTCGTGGTGCGCCACGGTGACTCGGGCGCCGCGCACTTTATTGCCGAGCACGTGTGCCCGCAGGTCGCGATCATCAACGGCGGCGACGGCCGCCATGCGCACCCGACCCAGGGCATGCTCGACATGCTCACCATTCGTCGGCACAAAGGCGGCTTTGAAAACCTCTCGGTGGCCATTGTTGGCGACATTCTGCACTCACGGGTGGCGCGTTCGAACATGATCGCCCTGAAAACCCTGGGCTGTAAGGACATCCGCGTGATCGCGCCGAAAACCCTGTTGCCGATCGGGATCGAGCAATACGGCGTGAAGGTGTACACCGACATGAACGAAGGCCTGAAAGACGTCGACGTGGTGATCATGTTGCGTCTGCAGCGCGAGCGCATGGCCGGTGGCCTGCTCCCGAGCGAAGGCGAGTTCTACCGCCTGTTCGGCCTGACCACGGCACGCCTGGCAGGCGCCAAGCCGGACGCCATTGTCATGCACCCTGGCCCGATCAACCGTGGCGTGGAGATTGAGTCGGCGGTGGCCGACGGCCCGCACTCGGTGATCCTCAACCAGGTGACTTACGGCATCGCGGTGCGCATGGCGGTATTGTCCATGACCATGAGCGGGCAAACCGCCCAGCGCCAAATCGAACAGGAGAAGGCCCAGTGAAACTCAGCATTCTCGGCGCCCGCGTCATCGATCCTGCCAGCCAGCTGGATCAAATCACCGACCTGCACCTGGAAGCAGGCAAAATCGTCGCCATTGGCGCCGCACCTGCCGGCTTCACCCCAAGCCAGACCCTCGACGCCAAAGGCCTGGTGGCCGCACCGGGGCTGGTTGACCTGAACGTCGCCCTGCGCGAGCCGGGTTACAGCCGCAAAGGCACCATCGCCAGCGAAACCCGCGCTGCTGCGGCCGGTGGCGTGACCAGCCTGTGCTGCCCGCCGCAGACCAAGCCGGTGCTCGACACCTCGGCAGTGGCCGAGCTGATCCTCGACCGCGCCCGCGAGGCCGGCAACTGCAAAGTGTTCCCGATTGGCGCCCTGAGCAAAGGCCTCGACGGCGAGCAACTGGCCGAGCTGATTGCCCTGCGTGACGCCGGTTGCGTGGCCTTCGGCAACGGCCTCAACAGCTTCAGCAACACCCGCACCCTGTGCCGGGCGCTGGAATACGCGGCGACCTTCGACCTGACGGTGATCTTCCACTCCCAGGACCACGACCTGGCAGAAGGCGGCATCGCCCACGACGGCCCGATGGCGGCCTTCCGTGGTTTGCCGGGCATCCCTGAAACCGCCGAGACCGTGGCCCTGGCCCGTGATCTGTTGCTGGTTGAGCAAAGCGGCGTACGGGCGCACTTCAGCCAACTGACCAGCGCACGTGGTGTGGCGCTGATTGCTCAGGCGCAGGCACGCGGCTTGAAAGTGACCGCCGATGTGGCGCTGTACCAGCTGATTTTGACCGATGAAGCGCTGGTGGATTTCTCCAGCGTGTACCACGTGCAACCGCCGTTGCGCACCCGCGCAGACCGCGACGGTTTGCGTGCAGCAGTGAAGTCGGGCGTGGTGCAGGCGATTTCCAGCCATCACCAGCCACACGAGCGTGACGCCAAACTGGCACCGTTCGGTGCGACTGAACCGGGCATGAGCAGCGTTGAACTGCTGCTGCCATTGGCAATGACGTTGGTAGAGGACGGTTTGCTGGACTTGCCGACCTTGCTCGCACGCCTCAGCGCGGGCCCGGCCCAGGCTTTGCGCCTGCCCGCTGGCAGCCTGACCGTGGGTGCACCGGCTGACCTGGTGCTGTTCGACCCGGCCGCGTCGACCGTGGCCGGTGAGAAGTGGTATTCCAAGGGCGACAACTGCGCGTTCCTCGGCCACTGCCTGCCGGGCGCTGTGCGTTACACGCTGGTGGATGGGCGGATCAGTTACGAGGGCTAAGCCACCCTCTGACCGTTGTAGGAGCGAGCTCGTCTCGCGATCTTTTGATTGTTTAAAAGATCGCGAGGCAAGCTCGCTCCTACAGATTTTGGCGTTGGCTTAACGACGATCAGCGTTCTCAATCGAGATCTGGTCGTTCAAGGTCCAGAAGTCATACAGCACGCCAATCAGGAAGAAACCGCCCGTCAGCAGGTAGAGGATCCCGGTGATCCACTTGCCCATGTACATGCGGTGCACGCCAAACACACCCAGGAACGTCAGCAGGATCCACGCCACGTTGTAATCCGTGCTCCCCGCAGTGAACCGCAGGTCGGCTTCACGGTCCATGCTCGGGATCAGGAACAAGTCGATCAGCCAGCCGATCCCCAACAAACCAAACGTGAAAAACCAGATCGTCCCGGTCACCGGCTTACCGTAATAGAAGCGATGTGCCCCCAGGAAACCAAAAATCCAGAGCAAATAACCCAGCACCTTGCTGTGGGTATCATGCTGTGTTGCGTCTCGATAGCCGCTCATAAATGCCCTCTTTGCCAGTGATAGAAAAAATTTCTGATTTTTTTTGTGACTTTTTTACTGTCTCGTAACAGGTAAAAGTGTCTTACAAAAAAACGCTCAAAGCCTTGTCCTACCTGACCTGTACCGTTTTCCTGTGACAATTTGTCACCGTCCTACGCCCTTTTGACCCTCAAGTCGAGTCGACAAACGGCCTGAGAAAGGACAAAAAAGCTGTTATAAAGTTTCGCGCTAATAACCATTGAGCCCTGCCGAATGCGTCCTTTATTCAAGACATGGCTAACCATTTGCCTTTTAATGCCACTGGCCGCCCACGCCACCAACCGTGAGCAACATCTTCCGTCCGGCTTCACTGGCTACACCGCAAAGTCATCTGCGAGTGCGCCTTATGTTGCCACTAACAGCAAAACCAAGGCTGTATCACGCCCAACAGCGAGTAAAGCCCACCGCAAGGCCCCCGGCAAAATTGCCACTGCTTCTTTGGCAGCCGCCAACAAGCAAAGCAGTGCCGTACTGAGCCGCGCCGTGAATGTGTTGGGTACTCCTTATCGTTGGGGCGGTAGCAGCCCAAGTAAAGGGTTTGATTGCAGCGGTTTGGTGAAATATGCGTTTAACGACGTAAAAGCCGTTAATTTGCCGCGCAGTTCCAGCGAAATGGCCAGCGGCCATGGGCAAAAAGTGGAACGCAAGGATTTGAAGCCGGGCGACTTGCTGTTTTTTAACATCAAGAGCCGCACGGTCAACCACGTCGCCATTTATCTGGGCAACGACCGGTTTATCCACGCGCCGCGCCGCGGCAAGTCGGTGACCATCGACACCCTGAAAAAGCCTTACTGGCAGAGCCACTACGTGGTTGCCAAGCGCGTGTTGCCTAAAGAGACCCTGCGGGTCGCTCAGCGCTAAACCCTGTGGGAGCGGGCTTGCTCGCGATGCGGACAACGCGGTTTATCTGTTAACCGCATTGATCCAATCGCGAGCAAGCCCGCTCCCACAAGGGTTGGCGCTAATCTATCAAGCCGTTTTCCTTCAGCCGCTTCAGGCTCATCTCCAGTGTCTGCATCCCTGCCGCCGCGCCGGTCTGGATCGCCGAGACCATCTGCGCCACTTTGTTTTCCCGGATCAGGTTACGAATCGCAGGCGTGACCAGCATGATTTCGTGCGCCGCGACCCGTCCTCCCCCCGCACGTTTGACCAATGTTTGCGCAATCACCCCTTGCAGTGATTCAGACAGCATCGTGCGCACCATGGCCTTTTCATCGGCCGCGAACACGTCAATGATGCGGTCGACGGCTTTGGCCGCTGATGCGGTGTGCAACGTCGCCAGCACCAGGTGCCCGGTTTCTGCCGCCGTCAGCGCCAGGCGGATGGTCTCCAGGTCGCGCAGTTCTCCGAGCATGATCACATCCGGGTCTTCACGCAGCGCCGCCCGTAACGCCGCCGCCACGCTGTGGGTGTCGCGGTGCACTTCGCGCTGGTTGATCAGGCACTGGCGGGGCGCGTGCAGGTACTCAATCGGGTCTTCGATGGTAAGAATGTGCTGTTGGCGGGTTGCGTTGATGTGATCAATCATTGCGGCCAATGTGGTGCTCTTGCCCGAGCCCGTCGCGCCGGTGACCAGTACCAGCCCCTGTGACAGGCCACAGAGCCCTTTAAACACCTCACCCAGCCCCAACCCTTCCAGGCTGGGGACTTGCGCCGTAATGCTGCGAAACACCGCCCCGGCTCCGCGCTGCTGCTCAAAGGCATTGACCCGAAAGCGTCCCAGTCCGGGCACTGCGTATGAAAAATCTGCTTCGTGGGCGGATTCAAAGGCTGAACGCTGTGCGCTATTCATCACGCTGTGGATAAGTTCACGCGCTGCGTCCGCGGTCAGCACCGGCAGGTCGCAACGCTGTATGTCCCCGTCCACCCGCAGCATGGGCGCCACGCCCGCTGACAGGTGCAGGTCTGATGCCCCGTGTTTGACGCTGAACGCCAACAGGTCGGCGATATCCATACCCCCTCCCAATTCCAGTAGAATGCCGCAGACTTTTCCAACGGCGGGCTTAATTGAATGTCCACGATAGCAGGCAACATTGCTCAGGTTGAGGCGCGTATCCGTGCAGCGGCAGAGGCTGTGCAACGTGATGTAACGAGCATTCACTTACTCGCGGTCAGCAAGACCAAACCCGCAGCCGCCTTGCGCGAGGCGTACGCCGCCGGCATTCGCGATTTTGGCGAGAATTATCTGCAAGAGGCCCGTGCCAAACAGGTCGAATTAACCGACCTGCCCTTGAGTTGGCACTTCATCGGCCCCATTCAATCGAACAAGACGCGTGAGATCGCTGAGCATTTTGCGTGGGTGCATTCCGTAGACCGCTTGAAGATTGCCCAGCGCCTCTCGGAGCAACGCCCGGCCGACTTGCCGCCGCTCAATATCTGCATTCAGGTCAATGTCAGCGGTGAGGCCAGCAAGTCAGGCTGCACGCCCGAGGACTTGCCAGCCCTGGCGGCGGCAATCCAGGCGTTGCCACGTTTGACGTTGCGCGGTTTGATGGCGATTCCGGAACCCACCGAGGTGCGCGCCGAGCAAGACGCCGCGTTTGCCAAGGTACGATCATTGCAACAAAGCCTGAACATGGGGCTCGATACACTCTCCATGGGCATGAGCCACGACCTGGAGTCGGCCATTGCCCAAGGCGCGACGTGGGTGCGCATCGGCACCGCGTTATTTGGCGCCCGCGATTACGGCCAGGCTTGAGACACTCGCCCAACTTTTATAAGGATCGGTTATGAGCACAACGCGTATTGCCTTTATCGGGGCCGGCAACATGGCTTCCAGCCTGATCGGCGGCCTGCGGGCCAAAGGTCTGGATGCTGCACAGATCCGCGCCTGCGATCCCGGCGCCGAGACCCGGGCCAAGGTCGCGGCCGAGCACGGCATTGAGGTATTCGCTGACAACGCGCAGGCCGTGCAAGACGCTGACGTGATTGTGATTGCGGTTAAACCGCAAGCCATGAAGGCCGTGTGCCTGGACCTGCGCCCGCACCTTAAGCCGCATCAACTGTTGGTGTCGGTAGCTGCCGGTATCACCAGCGCCAGCCTGCTGAACTGGGTCGGCGCGCAGCCGCTGGTTCGCTGCATGCCGAACACTCCGGCCTTGCTGGGCAAGGGCGTGAGCGGCCTGTTCGCCACGGAGTCGGTGACCGCCGAACAGCGTCAGCAAGCCGACGAGCTGCTGTCTGCTGTGGGCATCGTGGTATGGGTCGACACTGAAGCACAGATCGACGCCGTGACCGCCGTGTCGGGCAGCGGCCCGGCGTATTTCTTCCTGCTGATCGAAGCCATGACCGCCGCTGGCGTCAAGCTCGGCCTGCCCCGTGAAGTGGCCGAACAACTGGCGCAACACACCTCGCTGGGAGCTGCCCACATGGCCGTGTCCAGCGGCATCGACGCGGCTGAGCTGCGCCGCCGGGTGACCTCACCCGCAGGCACCACCGAAGCGGCGATCAAGTCCTTCCAGGCTGACGGCTTTGAAGCCATCGTCGAAAAAGCATTGAGTGCCGCCGCGCACCGCTCGGCCGAAATGGCCGAACAATTGGGTCAATAAAGGAGCACATGATGTCTGGACTTAATGGCGCTGCCATTTTTGTGATTCAAACCCTGGGTAGCCTCTACCTGCTGATCGTGCTGCTGCGTTTTATTCTGCAACTGGTCCGCGCCAACTTCTACAACCCGCTGTGCCAGTTCACCGTGCGCGCCACGCAACCGTTGCTCAAGCCGATGCGCCGGGTGATCCCGAGCCTGTTCGGGCTGGACATGTCGTCGCTGGTGCTGGCCATTCTGGTGCAGATGGTGATTTTCGCCGTGGTCCTGACACTGAGCTACATGTCCTTCAACATTCTCGGGCTGCTGGCCTGGGCGCTGATTGGCGTGTTTACGCTGTTTTTGAAGGTATTCTTCTTCGCCATCATCATCAGCGTGATCCTCTCGTGGGTTGCACCGGGCGGCGCCAGCCCGGCCGCTGAGCTGGTCAACCAGATCACCGAGCCCGCCCTGGCACCGTTCCGCCGTATTCTGCCGAGCATGGGCGGCCTGGATATCTCGCCGATTCTGGCGTTCATGGTCATCCAGTTGCTGCAAAGCTACGTCATCCCGCCTTTGGCGATGTACGTCGGCATGCCGGTCGTGCTGTTCGGTCTGATCTAACGAAAAAACCTGTAGGAGCGAGCTTGTCTCGCGATCTTTTAAAACATCAAAAGATCGCGAGACAAGCTCGCTCCTACAGAGGTTTGAGCATTGCTTGCCGCTCTGCCCCCCGCTCATTAGACTTACGCCTCATTTGAATGAGAGCAGGGTCAATGCCAGCTGCCTTTCCCCCCGATTCCGTTGGTCTGGTCGTGCCGCAAATCGCGCACTTCAGCGAACCGCTGGCGTTAGCCTGTGGCCGTTCACTGCCTGCCTATGATCTGATTTACGAAACCTATGGCCAGCTCAATGCCACGGCCAGCAATGCCGTGCTGATCTGCCACGCGCTTTCCGGGCATCACCACGCGGCCGGTTACCACAGTGCCGACGAGCGCAAGCCCGGCTGGTGGGACAGCTGCATCGGCCCCGGCAAGCCGATCGACACCAACAAGTTCTTCGTGGTCAGCCTCAACAATCTTGGCGGCTGCAATGGCTCAACCGGCCCAAGCAGCCTCAACCCTGAAACCGGCCGCCCGTTTGGCGCCGATTTCCCGGTGCTGACCGTGGAAGACTGGGTGCACAGCCAGGCTCGCCTGGCCGACCGTCTGGGCATCAACCAGTGGGCCGCCGTGATCGGCGGCAGCCTGGGCGGCATGCAGGCGTTGCAGTGGAGCATCAGCTACCCGGATCGCCTGCGCCATTGCCTGGCCATTGCCTCGGCGCCCAAATTGTCCGCGCAGAACATCGCGTTCAACGAAGTGGCGCGTCAGGCCATCCTTACCGACCCTGAGTTCCACGGCGGCTCGTTCCAGGAACAAGGCGTGATCCCCAAGCGCGGCCTGATGCTGGCGCGCATGGTCGGGCACATCACTTACCTGTCCGATGACTCCATGGGCGAGAAATTCGGCCGTGGCCTGAAGAACGAAAACCTCAACTACGACTTCCACAGCGTCGAGTTCCAGGTAGAAAGCTACCTGCGCTATCAGGGCGAAGAGTTTTCCGGGCGTTTCGACGCCAATACCTACCTGTTGATGACCAAGGCGCTGGACTACTTCGACCCGGCCGCCAACTACAACGATGACCTGGCCAAAACCTTTGCCGGGGCCAAGGCACGCTTTTGCGTGATGTCGTTCACCACCGACTGGCGCTTCTCGCCCGCACGCTCGCGTGAGCTGGTGGATGCGCTGATGGCGGCGAAAAAAGACGTTTGCTACCTCGAGATCGATGCACCGCAAGGCCATGACGCCTTCCTGATTCCGATCCCGCGCTACCTGCAAGCCTTCAGCAATTACATGAACCGAATAGACCTGTGAGAACGCCATGAGAGCCGACCTGGAAATCATCCAAGACTGGATCCCCGCTGGCAGCCGCGTACTCGACCTCGGTTGTGGTGATGGCGAACTGCTGAGCTGGCTGCGCGACAACAAGCAAGTCACCGGCTACGGCCTGGAAAATGACCCGGACAACATTGCCGAGTGCGTGGCCAAAGGCATCAACGTGATCGAGCAAGACCTGGACAAAGGGCTGGGCAACTTTGCCAGCAACAGCTTTGACATCGTGGTCATGACCCAGGCGCTGCAAGCGGTGCACTACCCTGACCGGATCCTCGACGAGATGCTGCGCGTCGGGCGCCAGTGCATCATCACCTTCCCGAACTTCGGTCACTGGCGTTGCCGCTGGTATCTGGCCAGCAAAGGCCGCATGCCTGTTTCCGAGTTTCTGCCTTACACCTGGTACAACACGCCGAACATTCACTTCTGCACCTTCGAAGACTTTGAAGAGCTGTGCCGTGAACGAGAAGCCCGCGTGATCAACCGCCTTGCTGTAGATCAACAACACCGGCACGGATGGGCGAGTAAGTTATGGCCTAACCTGTTGGGTGAGATTGGCATTTACCGTGTCAGCAGTCCTGGCCTGCAGGATCACCAAATCGCGGTTTAAATCAGGGTTCACAAGGAGAAGGGCTATGGGACGGATTGGATTACTGCTGCTGTCGATGTGCTTCGCCGTTCAGGCGATGGCTGCGGGTGCCACCCAGGTGGGCGGCACCGTGGTGAACTACAACGCCTTCATGACCAACTTCCTGAGCCCCGAGATCACCGCCAGGTACGGCCTGCAACGCAGTGACCAATTGGGTGCGCTGAACTTCAACCTGTCCAAAGATGATCAAAAAATAGCCAGCACGATCAAGGGCACTTACCGCGAAACCGGCGATAAAAAAGCTAAACCGCTCACCTTCAAACAGGTGATCAATGACCAGGGGGCGATTGATTACTTTGCCCAGTTCCCGGTCCAGCCCGCTAAAGTCTATGTGTTCGCCATTGAGCTCAAGGTCAACGGCGAAACCAAAGACATCGAATTTTCCCAAGAGGTCGCTCCGCTCCAATGATTAACCTTACGCAACTGGTTTTGGCTAGCCACAACGCCGGCAAACTCAAAGAACTTCAGGCCATGCTCGGCGAGTCGGTGCAGTTGCGCTCGATTGGAGAATTCAGCAGCGTCGAGCCGGATGAAACCGGCTTGTCGTTCGTTGAAAACGCGATTCTTAAAGCGCGCAACGCGGCACGTATCTCGGGCTTGCCTGCACTGGCAGACGACTCGGGGCTGGCGGTGGATTTTCTCGGTGGTGCACCGGGCATCTACTCGGCCCGTTATGCCGACGGCAAAGGCGATGCGGCAAACAACGCCAAGCTGCTCGACGCCTTGAAAGACGTGCCAGAAGCCGAGCGGGGCGCGCAATTTGTGTGCGTGCTGGCATTAGTGCGTCACGCCGACGATCCGCTGCCGATTATCTGCGAAGGCTTGTGGCACGGCCGCATCCTGCACGCGGCCAGCGGCGAGCACGGCTTTGGTTACGATCCGTTGTTTTGGGTGCCGGAGCGCAACTGCTCCAGCGCTGAACTCAGCCCGGCCGAGAAAAACCAGTTGAGCCACCGCGCCCGCGCTATGGACTTGCTGCGTCAGCGTTTGGGCCTGAAATGACCCATGACACCCCTTCACAGCCGCTCTATCTGGGTGCGGCTGGCTTTACTCAGCAGGCGCCGCGCGCGCCGCTGACACAACTGCCACCCCTGTCGCTGTACATCCATATTCCGTGGTGCGTGCGCAAATGCCCGTACTGCGACTTCAACTCGCACACTGCAAGCCCGGTGCTGCCCGAAGAAGAATACGTCGACGCGCTGCTGGCCGACCTCGATCAAGACCTGCATGCGGTCTATGGCCGCGAGCTGAGCTCGATCTTTTTTGGCGGCGGCACGCCGAGCCTGTTCAGCGCCCAGGCGCTGGGCCGCTTGCTCAAGGGGGTCGAAGCGCGCATCCCGTTTGCCAGCGACATCGAAATAACCCTCGAAGCCAACCCCGGCACGTTTGAGCAAGAAAAGTTTGTGGCCTACCGCCAACTGGGGATCAATCGCCTGTCGATTGGCATCCAGAGTTTTCAGCAAGAAAAACTCCAGGCGCTGGGCCGTATCCACAACGGTGACGAAGCCGTGCGCGCCGCCGGGATGGCGCGTCAGGCGGGCTTTGATAACTTCAACCTCGACTTGATGCACGGTTTGCCCGATCAGAGCCTGGAAGACGCCCTGAGCGACTTGCGCCAGGCCATTGCCCTGAAACCGACACACTTGTCGTGGTATCAACTGACGCTGGAACCCAACACGGTGTTCTGGAACAAGCCGCCTGATTTGCCCGAAGACGACACCTTGTGGGACATCCAGGAAGCGGGCCAGGCGTTGCTCGCCGAACACGGCTACGCCCAGTACGAAGTGTCGGCCTACGCCCAGCCGGGTCGCCCGGCGCGGCACAACCTGAACTACTGGAGCTTTGGCGACTTTATCGGTATTGGCGCTGGCGCTCATGGGAAATTGAGCCATCCTGATGGCCGAATTGTCCGCACCTGGAAGACCCGTCTTCCAAAGGACTACCTCAATCCAGCCAAAAACTTTCAAGCCGGTGAGAAAACCCTGACAGCGGAAGAGCTACCTTTTGAGTTTCTAATGAACGCCTTGCGTCTTACCGACGGCGTCGACTCATCGCTCTACCCGCAGCGCACCGGTTTGCCTCTTGAGAGTTTGAATGAGGGACGGCAGGCGGCAGAACAAAGCGGCTTATTGCAGGTCGAACCGACACGCTTGGCGGCGACCGCCCGAGGGCAGTTGTTTCTCAACGACTTGTTACAGCACTTTCTGATCTAAGGAACGCGAATGGACTTGGTACTTGACCTGCTTGCCACCGTGTCACGCTGGAGCCGCAGCCACCTCTCCGAGATATCCCTGGCCCTGATTGGCTGCCTGCTGGTGCTGTTTGGTGCGGACTTTAAAGGGTGGGTCGAACAGCGTCTGGGCAGCATCGCCGGAGCCTTGCGCGTTCCCTTGATGGCCCTGCTGTGCCTGATCGGCAGCGGCGCCGCCCTGATCTACGCCACCCCATGGGTTGAGCGCGGCCTGAGCCAATTCAACAACTACAGCCTGGCGCCGGTGTTGTTGGTGGTACTGGTCTTGATCGGCGTAGTCGCAGATCGCCGCGGATAAACCCGCCCCCCCCTGTAGGAGCGAGCTTGCCTCGCGATCTTTTGATCTTTTAAAAGATCGCGAGACAAGCTCGCTCCTACAAGGAATTGTGGTTTTTTACGCCAACTTCTCGAACTTCAAATCCCACACGCCATGGCCAAAGTTAAAGAGCACTACTGAACAGACAAACTTCCGTAATTTACGCAGTCACGGGCTTTAGTTATGTCACTAACGGTATTTGAAATAGTCCTCGTAGCCGCCGTTCTACACGCGTCATGGAACGCCATTGTTAAAGCTGGCAAAAACACGGTATTAACCATGGTGCTGGTGACCGCTTCAGCGGCGCTATGGGCTGTTGTTTTACTGCCTGTTCTTCCTTCCCCAAGCCCAGAAAGCTGGCCCTATATTGCGCTGTCTGCAGCACTGCAAATCGTCTATTTTGCACTGGTCGCAAGGATCTATCGCATTGCAGACATGAGCCAAACTTATCCAATAATGCGCGGTGCGGCACCGCTTATTGTTGCTCTCGCCGGTACCCTTCTCCTCGACGAAGCCTTGTCCAGCTCTGCCTGGCTGGGTGTTTGTATTATCTGTTCGGGTATTTTAATAATGCTCTGGAGCGGGGGGCAAAAGAGCCGGGAAGGTTTAATACTCGCGCTATTAAACGCTTTGGTTATTAGCGGCTACACATTAGTCGATGGTATTGGCGTACGGTTATCCGCAGCATCAGCGTCTTATACGCTCTGGATATTTCTGATCACTGGCGTAGCCATTACCTGCTGGGCAACACTCACTCAATGGTCGCAGACGCGTCACTATCTGCGGCTCAATTGGCACTTGGGTGCTGTCGGAGGTCTTGGCACTCTGGTTTCTTATGGGCTGGCCTTATATGCAATGACTCAGGCCCCCGTAGCCGTCGTGGCCGCGCTGCGTGAAACATCAATTTTGTTCTCAGCCGTCATCTCATGGCTGATTCTGAAAGAACACATCACGATCGTGCGTTGTGTGTCCGTTTGCGTGATTGCAATCGGGGCAATCACGTTACGTCTGGCTTAGAAACCGGCCTCCAAGCAGGGGGAGACCGGCACTTTAATAAATCCTTACGCCAACTTCTCGAACTTCAAATCCCACACGCCATGACCAAGACGTTCGCCACGGCGTTCGAATTTGGTCACCGGGCGCTCGGCCGGGCGTGGGACGCACTGGCCGTCTTCGGCCAGGTTGCGGTAACCCGGCGCGACGTTCATCACTTCCAGCATGTATTCGGCATACGGTTCCCAGTCGGTCGCCATGTGCAGTACGCCACCCACTTTCAGCTTGGAACGCACCAGTTCGGCAAACGATGCCTGGACGATGCGGCGCTTGTGGTGACGGCTCTTGTGCCATGGATCCGGGAAGAACAGCAGCAGGCGGTCGAGGCTGTTGTCAGCCACGCAGCGGGTCAGGACTTCGATCGCGTCGCAGTCGTATACCCGCAGGTTGGTCAGGCCTTGGGTCAGCACGCCGTTGAGCAGCGCGCCCACACCCGGACGGTGAACCTCGACGCCGATGAAGTCTTGCTCAGGCGAGGCCGCCGCCATTTCCAGCAGGGAGTGACCCATGCCGAAGCCGATTTCCAGGGTGCGCGGTGCCGAGCGACCAAACACCTGGTCGTAATCGACCGGCGCATCGGCCAGCGGCAGGACGTACAGCGGCGCGCCTTGATCCAGGCCGCGTTGCTGGCCTTCGGTCATGCGCCCGGCACGCATCACAAAGCTCTTGATGCGGCGGTGCTGGCGGTCGTCGCCTTCTTCCAGGGTTGGGGTGTCGAGTGATTCAGTCATCAGTGGCTCTTACTTGATCAGACCATCCAGCGGCGAGGAGGCGCTGGCATAGAGTTTTTTCGGCATGCGCCCGGCCAGATATGCCAGACGGCCCGCCACAATGGCGTGCTTCATGGCTTCGGCCATGATGATTGGATGCTGGGCGTTGGCGATGGCTGAGTTCATCAGCACGGCTTCGCAGCCCATTTCCATGGCGATGGTGGCGTCGGAGGCAGTGCCTACGCCCGCGTCCACCAGCACCGGGATTTTCGCTTCTTCCAGAATGATCCGCAGGTTGTACGGGTTGCAGATGCCCAACCCCGTGCCGATCAGGCCCGCCAGCGGCATGACCGCGATGCAGCCCATGGCTTCGAGCTCGCGGGCGATGATCGGGTCATCACTGGTGTACACCATCACGTCGAAGCCGTCTTTGACCAGCACTTCGGCGGCCTTGAGGGTTTCGATCACGTTCGGGAACAGGGTTTTCTGGTCTGCCAGCACTTCGAGTTTGACCAGGTTGTGGCCGTCGAGCAGCTCACGGGCCAGTCGGCAGGTACGCACAGCTTCAACCGCGTCGTAGCAACCGGCGGTGTTCGGCAGGATGGTGTAGCGATCTGGCGGCAACACGTCGAGCAGGTTCGGCTCGCCGGGGTTTTGCCCGATGTTGGTGCGACGCACAGCGACGGTGACGATTTCTGCGCCCGAGGCTTCGATGGCCAGACGGGTTTCTTCCAGGTCACGGTATTTGCCGGTGCCTACCAGCAAACGCGACTGGTACGTACGGCCGGCCAACACGAAAGGCTTGTCGCTGCGAACATTGCTCATCGGGAATCCTCTTCTGATTGTGTGCACTGTGGACAGGGGTGAAGCGGGGCCAGCTGACTAGCCGCCACCGATGGCATGAACCACTTCGACCTGATCGCCTTCTTTGAGCACCGTTTCGCCGTGCTGGCTGCGCGGCACGATGTCCAGGTTAAGCTCGACGGCGACACGACGGCCTGTCAGTTCCTGGAGGGCCAACAAGCCAGCGACGGTCTCGCCGTCCGGCAGTTCAAAGGATTCACCGTTCAACTGAATGTGCATGCGCGACGCTGCCATCATTTTTAGGGGTCAGCATTCTAGCCCGATCAGTCAGGACGACCCAAGCCATTCGTCCTACAGACTTAACTAACGCGCCAGGCGGCCAGGCCCAGACATAACCAGCCCGCCAAAAAGCCGAGGCCGCCAATGGGGGTGATCATCCCCAGCTTGCTGATGCCGGTCATTGTCAGCACGTACAAACTGCCGGAGAACAGCACAATGCCCAGCGCAAAACAGATACCGGCCCAGGTCACCAGGCGGCTTTGCAGTTGCGTTGCCAGCAGCGCGACGCCGATCAAGGCCAGGGCGTGGACCAGTTGATAGGTCACACCGGTATGAAAAATAGCCAGGTATTGCTCACTCAGGCGGTCTTTCAGGCCATGGGCCGCGAATGCGCCGAGGGCAACGCCGGTAAAGCCAAAAAAGGCGGCCAACATCAGGAAAACACGCAACATGGTTCACTCCCTTCAGAGTCATCGAATAGCGCAGGGTCTGTATAATGGCCCGCTCAACGGGTTCGGCCAAGCCATCTATGCTGCGTAATCTTCTACATCGCGTCCTTAAAGCCCTGCTGTGGTTTGCAGCGGGCAGTGCGTTGCTGGTGCTGATTTTCCGCTGGGTACCGCCGCCGGGCACCGCGCTGATGGCCGAACGCAAGGTTGAGTCGTGGTTCGACGGTCAGCCCATTGACCTGCAACGCAGCTGGCGGCCCTGGGATGACATCTCCAACGAGCTGAAAGTCGCAGTGATTGCCGGCGAAGATCAGAAATTCGCCGAGCACTGGGGCTTTGACTTCAGCGCGATCAGGGCAGCGTTCGTGCATAACGAAAAGGGCGGCACCGTGCGCGGCGCCAGCACGCTGAGCCAGCAGGTGTCGAAAAACCTGTTTTTGTGGTCGGGCCGCAGTTGGCTGCGCAAAGGGCTCGAAGCCTGGTTTACCGGGCTGATTGAGCTGTTGTGGCCCAAGCAGCGGATCCTTGAGGTGTACCTCAACAGCGCTGAATGGGATGAAGGCGTGTTTGGCGCACAGGCCGCGGCGCAGCATTACTTTGGCGTCGACGCCAAAAACCTCTCGCGTCAGCAGGCCAGCCAACTGGCCGCCGTATTGCCTAACCCGCGCAACTGGAGTGCCAGCCACCCGACGCCCTACGTGGCCAGCCGCGCTGCCTGGATTCGCCAGCAAATGCGCCAATTGGGCGGCGACAATTACCTCACCACCTTGAACACCTCCCGCAGCGATAGGCCTTGGGCGGAGTAAACCAACTGGAACTGCCGCACCGTCTTCGACGCCGCGCTGTCGCGCAGCAAACAGGCTACCGACTATCTCTAGCATCCCCCAATCGGTTCCCTCTCCTTCGGGAGAGGTGTTGTGAGAGGCGTCTTAGATCAAGATCAAAAGATCGCGAGGCAAGCTCGCTCCTACAGGGTATTTGCCCCACAAACAAAAACGCCCCGATCAGATCGGGGCGTTTTTTTGACAGTCGCGTTAAGCGGCGATCGAGAGTTTGAGCTTGTTCATCGCGCTTTTTTCCAGCTGACGAATACGCTCTGCAGACACGTTGTACTTTTGCGCCAGGTCGTGCAGCGTGGCTTTCTCTTCAGCCAACCAGCGCTGATACAGAATGTCACGGCTACGGTCGTCCAACACTTCCAGCGCTTCGTGCAGGTTGGTGTTGGAGTTGTCGGTCCAGTCAGCATCTTCCAGTTGACGCGCCGGGTCGTACCGGTGGTCTTCCAGGTAGTTGGCTGGCGACTGGAATGCACTGTCGTCGTCAGCTTCTGCTGCCGGATCAAAAGCCATGTCCTGACCGGTCAGGCGGCTTTCCATTTCGCGCACTTCGCGAGGCTCTACGCCCAGGCTTTCAGCCACGCGATGGACTTCTTCGTTGTTCAGCCAGGCCAGACGTTTTTTCTGGCTGCGCAGGTTGAAGAACAGTTTGCGCTGGGCCTTGGTGGTCGCGACTTTCACGATCCGCCAGTTACGCAGAATAAACTCGTGGATCTCTGCCTTGATCCAGTGCACGGCGAACGACACCAGACGCACACCCATTTCGGGGTTGAAGCGTTTGACCGCCTTCATCAGGCCGACGTTACCTTCCTGGATCAGGTCTGCCTGAGCCAGGCCATAACCCGAGTAACTACGGGCAATGTGTACAACAAAACGCAGGTGGGCGAGCACCATCTGCCGAGCCGCCCCCAAATCCTGCTCATAGTAGAGACTCTCGGCCAGTTCACGCTCCTGCTCAGGTGTCAGCAGTGGAATGCTGTTCACCGTGTTGACATAGGCCTCCAGGTTCGCACCAGGGACCAACGCATACGCAGGTTGCAAAGAAGTGGTCATACGAATAAACCTCCGTCTCACATAACTCGTGCAGTTCAGCACTGCGAAAGTTGACCGGAAACTGTTAAAAAAGTTCCGAAAAAAGCTGAAAAGGTCAACATGTAAAAAGCATTTACTTAGGCGAAAGCTCACGTAAGTGACGTGCGACTGCAATCCATGCACCGATATACCCTAACAGCACCGCGCCAAGCAATAGCGACAGACCATCGGCTACCGGCACTCCGGCCAGCGCAAAATCGCTGCCATACAATCCCGCCAGCCCGACAACCGCGTCGTTGAGCCAGTTCAAACCGAATGCCAACACCCCCCAGGAAAGAATCCCGGCGCCAAACCCGTAAAGCGCGCCCATGTACAGAAACGGCCTACGCACGTAGCTGTCTGTACCACCGACCAGCTTGATCACTTCAATTTCGATCCGACGGTTCTCGATGTGCAGACGAATGGTGTTACCGATCACCAGCAGCAACGCCGAGACCAGCAAAACGGTCAAACCGAACACAAAACGGTCACCCAGCTTGAGGATCGCCGCCAAGCGTTCGACCCAGACTAGATCAAGTTGCGCCTGTTGCACTTTCGGCAACTCGGAAAGTCGTTCGCGCAAGGCCTCAAGGGTGGCTTTATCGACCTCATTGGGGGTCACCAGCACCACGCCCGGCAACGGGTTGTCCGGCAGCTCTTTGAGCGCTTCGCCCAAGCCAGACTGCTGCTGGAACTCGTCCAGGGCCTTTTCGCGGCTGATGAATTCAGCGTCCGCGACCCCCGGCATACCTTTTATCTGATTGCTTAATTGCTCGCCCTGCGAGTTGCTGGCGTCCATCTGCAGGTACAACGAAATTTGCGCAGCGCGCTGCCATGAACCGCCCAGGCGCTCGACGTTGTTCAGCAACAGCGACAAGCCCATCGGCAAGCTCAGGGCAACGGCCATCACCAAGCAGGTAAAAAAGCTGCCAATCGGCTGCTTGCCCAAGCGGCGCAAGCTGTCCAGCAGACTGGCGCGGTGCGACTCTACCCAGGCGTGGAACAACATCCCAAAACTGGGGCCATCGTCTTCGTCGTGTTTTTTCTTTTTCGGCGGCTGTGGATCGGCCGCCTTGGGTGCCACGCGTTCGGACACCTTGGAACTGCGAGTGGCACTCATTGCCCGGCCTCCCCGTCGCCAATCAATCGGCCACGCTGCAAGGTCAGCATGCGGTGGCGCATACGCGCGATCAGTGCCAGGTCGTGGCTGGCAATCAGTACGCTGGTGCCCAAACGGTTGATGTCTTCAAATACGCCCATAATTTCCGCCGCCAAACGCGGGTCGAGGTTGCCGGTAGGTTCATCTGCCAGCAGCAAGGCTGGACGATGGACGATGGCTCGGGCAATGCCGACGCGTTGTTGCTGGCCGGTGGACAAGTCGCCAGGGTACAGCTCGGCCTTGTCCGACAGCGACACGCGGTCCAGTGCGGAGTCGACGCGCTTGGCGATTTCCGGCTTGGACAAGCCCAGAATCTGCAACGGCAGCGCGACGTTGTTGAACACCGTGCGATCAAACAACAGTTGGTGGTTCTGGAAGACCACGCCGATCTGGCGACGCAAAAAAGGAATCTGCGCGTTGCTGATCTGGCTCAGGTCCTGGCCCGCCAGCAGCAATTTGCCGCTGGTAGGGCGCTCCATCGCCAGCAACAGCCGCAACAGCGTGCTTTTGCCCGCGCCGGAGTGGCCGGTGACAAACAGAAACTCGCCGCGCCGGACCCGGAAGCTCAGCTCGTGCAGGCCCACGTGTCCATTTGGATAGCGTTTACCGACCTGCTCGAAACGAATCATGGACGCTCCCGCTCCGCAAACAGAGCCTGAACAAAAGGTTCGGACTCAAAGGTACGCAAATCATCGATGCCTTCACCGACGCCGATAAAGCGGATCGGGATATTGAACTGCTTGGCCAGGGCGAAGATCACCCCGCCTTTGGCCGTGCCGTCGAGCTTGGTCAGCGCCAGGCCGGTCAAGGCCACGGTCTGGTTAAACTGCTTGGCCTGGTTGATAGCGTTTTGCCCGGTACCGGCGTCGAGCACCAGCAGCACTTCGTGCGGCGCTTCTTCGTCGAGCTTGCCGATCACCCGGCGGACTTTTTTCAGCTCTTCCATCAGGTTGTCTTTGGTGTGCAGACGACCGGCGGTGTCGGCGATCAACACATCGATGCCACGCGCCTTGGCGGCTTGCACCGCGTCAAAGATCACCGAGGCCGAGTCGGCGCCCGTGTGCTGGGCTATGACCGGGATGTGGTTACGCTCGCCCCAGACCTGCAACTGCTCGACCGCTGCGGCACGGAAGGTATCACCGGCCGCCAGCATGACTTTTTTGCCTTCCAGTTGCAGTTTTTTCGCCAGCTTGCCGATGGTGGTGGTTTTACCCGCACCGTTGACGCCGACCACCAAAATTACAAACGGCTTGTTGCGGGCTTCGATTTTCAGCGGCTGCTCAACCGGTTTGAGCATGGCGGCCAGCTCGTCCTGCAACGACTTGTACAGCGCGTCGGCGTCGGTCAGTTGCTTGCGCGCGACCTTCTGCGTCAGGTTTTTGATGATCACCGAGGTCGCTTCAACGCCCACGTCGGCCGTCAGCAAGCGGGTTTCGATTTCGTCCAGCAGGTCGTCATCAATGACTTTTTTGCCGAGGAACAGGCTGGCCATGCCTTCGCCAATGCTGGCGCTGGTTTTGGACAAACCTTGTTTGAGGCGGGCAAAGAAACCGACTTTGGCTTCTGCCACAGGAGCAGGTGCAGGCGACTCGACCACAGGCGCAGGGGCAGCCACCACGACAACCGGAGCGGCAACAGGAGCTGGAGCTGGAGCTGGAGCAACCGGCTCAGGCTCAGGCTCAGGCTCAGGCAGGGTTTCAACCACCTCAAGCACCGGCTCAACGACTTCAACCACCGCAACCACAGGCTCTGGCTCTGGAATCGGCGGCACGATGTGCGGCGCTTCCACGTCTTCGACCAGGGCAACCGGCTCCTCAGGCACCGGCAACGGCGGCCATGGCTCAGGGTTGGCCGCTTCAACCACAGGGGCAGCGACCACTTCTGGCACGGGCTCGACCACCACCGGCGTGGCTTCGATCAACGGCTCGGGGGTGACTTCAGGCGCAGGCGCTGGCTGTTCAACGACGGTTTCCTGCGGTTTTCTGCGCAGCCATCCGAACAGGCCTTTCTTCTCGCCAGCCGCAGCTGGGTTCTTCTTGTCGTCGTTGGAACCAAACATGGAGGACGGCTATCTCATCGTAGCGAAGCGCCACTGTGGCGCCCCGGCAAATAATATTCGGTGTGAAAAAGACTGTTATTTTGTCAGCTCGTTCGCACACAGCTTATTCAAGGTGTAAAGAAACACCTCTATAACTTCGTCTTATCTCGGAAATGGAACGGGAAATACGGCAAAAAAAGGAAATTTACCGGGATACATCCACACTTCCAAGTCGGCTCCTATACTGCCCGATCACAGGTTGTCTGATCGTGGTGGGCTTGATAGGCGTGGCCGCCAGTAAAACGGATCAGTATCCTAGCACCTCCTCCCCCGCAGACGCTAAGGCCAAGCGGGCAGCCCAACAGGTTTAAAAACGAATGAATCATCTCGCCCGCTGCGCTGCTGGCCTGTTGCTCAGCACCGTTTTGCTCCCGCTATCGGCCTTTGCTGCCGATGCGCAACCCACCCATGAGTTCCGTCTGGACAATGGCCTGAAGGTCATCGTGCGCGAAGATCACCGCGCACCCGTGGTGGTATCGCAGGTCTGGTACAAAGTCGGTTCCAGTTACGAGACGCCCGGCAAAACCGGCCTGTCCCACGCCCTTGAGCACATGATGTTCAAAGGCAGCAATAAAGTTGGCCCCGGTGAAGCCTCGTTGATCCTGCGCGACCTCGGCGCCCAGGAAAACGCCTTCACCAGCGATGACTACACCGCGTATTACCAGGTGTTGGCCCGCGACCGCCTGGGCGTTGCCTTTGAGCTCGAAGCCGACCGCATGGCCAGCCTTCGTTTGCCGCCTGAAGAGTTCAAGCGCGAAATCGAGGTGATCAAAGAAGAACGTCGCCTGCGCACCGACGACCAGCCGATGAGCAAGGCGTACGAAATTTTCAGCGCCATGGCTTATCCGTCCAGCGGCTACCACACGCCTACCATCGGCTGGATGGTTGACCTGGAGCGCATGAACGTTGCAGAACTGCGCGCCTGGTACGAAGAGTGGTACGCCCCCAACAACGCCACCCTGGTGGTGGTCGGCGACGTGACCCCGGATGAAGTCAAAGCCCTGGCCCAGCGCTACTTTGGCCCGGTGCCAAAGCGTGACATCCCGATTGCCAAAGTGCCGCTTGAACTGGCCACGCCCGGCGAGCGCCTGCTCAAGATCAACGTGCAGACTCAGTTGCCAAGCTTGATGATGGCTTTCAACGTGCCAAGTATCGCAACCGCCAAAGACCCGCTCAGCGCCAACGCGCTGCGCCTGATCGCGGCGCTGCTGGACGGCGGCTACAGCGCGCGCATGTCCTCGCAACTTGAGCGCAAAGAGGAGTTGGTGTCGGGCGCCTCGTCCAACTACAACGCCTTCACCCGTGGCGACAGCCTGTTCCTGATTACAGCCATGCCCAACAGCCAGAAAAAAGTCACCCTGGCCCAGACCGAAGCCGGTGTGTGGCGCCTGCTGGACGACCTGAAAAAGACCCCGCCGTCAGCCGAAGAACTGGAGCGTGTGCGCGCTCAAGTGATTGCCAACCTGGTGTACGAGCGCGACTCCATTACCTATCAGGCCACCTCGATTGGCCAACTGGAAACCGTTGGCCTGTCGTGGAAGCTGATGGACAGCGAGCTGGCTGACCTGCAAAAAGTCACCCCGGCCGATATTCAGCAGGCCGCACGCACCTACTTCACTCGCGACCGTCTGAGCGTTGCGCACGTACTGCCCGAGGAGAAAACCCATGAGTGAGCGTAAAGGTCCTCGCTTCGCCTTGCTGGCCCTGACCACGGCGGTTCTGGTGGGTGCACTCGGCTACTCCTTCATCAGCCCGAGCGAGTCGATTGCCAGCCCGACCCTGGATTCGGCCAAAACCGAGCGCAAGCTTGAGTCTCTGGCAGAACTCGACGGCAAGGCGCCGACCAACCGCAAGCTGGACATCCAGACCTGGCAAACCGCCGAAGGCTCCAAAGTGCTGTTCGTCGAAGCCCGGGAACTGCCGATGTTCGACCTGAGCCTGACCTTCGCGGCGGGCAGCAGCCAGGATGGCAACACGCCAGGCATCGCCGTGCTGACCAACGCCATGCTTAACGAAGGTGTGGCCGGCAAAGACGTCAGCGCCATTGCTCAAGGCTTTGAAGGCCTCGGCGCAGCGTTTGGCAATGGCGCCTACCGCGACATGGCCATCACCTCGTTGCGCAGCTTGAGCGATAAAGACAAACGCACCCCGGCGCTCAATCTGTTTGCTGAAGTGGTGGGTAAACCCACGTTCCCGGCCGACTCGCTGGCGCGAATCAAAAACCAGCTGCTGGCCGGTTTTGAAGTCCAGAAGCAAAACCCCGGCAAACTGGCCAGCAATGAGCTGTTCAGCCGCCTGTACGGCAACCACCCGTACGCCCACCCGACAGATGGCTCTGCGCAAAGCATCTCGGCCATTACCCTCGATCAGATCAAGGCCTTCCACAACAAGACCTACACCGCAGGTAACGCGGTGATTGCGATTGTGGGCGACCTGTCCCGTGCCGAGGCCGAGGCCATGGCGTCGCAAGTGTCAGCAGCCCTGCCAAAAGGCCCGGCCGTGGCCAAGATCGCAGAGCCTGTTGAGCCTAAAGCAGGCGTCAACCACATCGAGTTCCCGTCCAAGCAGACTCACTTGCTGCTGGCCCAACTGGGCGTTGGCCGCGATGACCCTGACTACCCTGCGCTGCTGCTGGGCAACAAGGTGCTGGGTGGTGGTGGCTTCGGGACGCGCCTGATGACCGAAGTGCGTGAAAAACGCGGCCTGACCTACGGCGTGTACTCCAACTTCAGCCCGATGGAGGCCCGCGGCCCGTTCCAGATCAATCTGCAAACCCGTGCCGAATTGAGCGAGGGCACGCTCAAACTGGTTGAAGACATCTTGGCTGATTACCTGAAAAACGGCCCGACACAAAAAGAACTCGACGATGCCAAGCGTGAGTTTGCCGGCAGCTTCCCGCTGTCGACCGCCAGCAACGCCGCCATCGTCGGCCAACTGGGCGCGATAGGCTTCTATGACCTGCCGTTGGACTACCTGGAAAAACTCCGCGAGCAGTCCCAGAATCTGACCACCGAGCAAGTCAAGAACGCCATGAGCAAGCACTTGAGCGCCGACAAAATGGTCGTAGTGACCGCCGGCCCAACCGTGCCGCAAAAACCACTGCCACCTCCTACCGACAAACCTTCAGAGCAACCTCTTGGGGTTCCGGAGCATTAATGGCAAAGCCAAAAAACACATCGCACTCAGGTGCAGGTCAATTACGCATCATTGCCGGGGAATGGCGCAGTCGCAAACTCGACTTCCCCCATGTTGAAGGTCTGCGCCCAACGCCAGACCGTGTTCGTGAAACGCTGTTTAACTGGCTCGCGCCTGATATCCAGGGCGCCAGGGTACTGGACGTGTTCGCCGGCAGCGGCGCACTGTTTCTGGAAGCCCTGTCACGCGGTGCGGCCAAGGGCCTTGCCCTTGACAGCAACCGCGAGGCCATCTCCAACATCCGCGAAAACATGGGCATCTTGCGTTGCACCAACGGCGAGGTGCAGCAAACCGACGCACTGCGTTACCTGGACGCCACCCCGAGTGACACCTTTGACGTGGTGTTCCTCGACCCGCCGTTCAACAAAGAACTGCTCAAGCCTGCCTGCGACCTGCTGGAGCAGCGCGGCTGGCTGACAGATGACGCCTGGATCTACACCGAAAGCGAGCTGCGCCCGTCCGAGTTGGGCTTGCCCGGGAACTGGCGCCTGCACCGCGAGCAAAAAGCCGGCGGCGTGAACTACGCCCTGTGGCAGCGCGATGCGGGTCAGGCACCGGCAGCGCAGTAACAACCGCTGATCTGTGCAATCGTTGCCGCGTATTACGGCAACGATTGCACACACCCTTGCTCTATCTATGTACCGCACCCCGCGCTCTGCGCCATCGCATTCTGTCCGTTCTCACTGATCATTCGCCCCGTGTGCCTCCGCACATCGGCTGGCGTGTTCAAAAACAACGGAATGTGAAACATGACCATTACTGCTGAAAAACCCACTCACGCCTACACACTGGATAACGGCCTGCAGGTGATCTTGCGCCAGGACCACCGTACGCCAGGCATCTGCGCCTCGCTGTTCCACAAGGCGGGCACCGACCATGAACACGCAAACCAGCGCGGGCTGGCGTACCTGGCCGGTGGCGCGACCTTCAAGGACAAAAACCTTGAGCGAACAATCGGTGCCGTGGCCAACGGCTGGATCGATTACCACCTCAGTGCCTACAGCCTCGAAGCACCCAGTGCCGAGCTTGCCACCGTGCTGCAATTGCTCGCCGCCCGAATGGAGCCTCAAACACTCTCCCAAGAGCGCCTAGATAAAGGCATCAAGCACACCCAGAAGCTCGAAGAAGGCGAACCGTACTTCAGTTCAGATTACTGGATTACCCCGTCATTCGAGGAGCTGATTTTCCCCCAGGCACGCACCGTGTACAAATTCGGTAATGTCGACGACCTTGCACGCATCACGGTGGCCGACGTGCTGAGTTGGCATGAAGAAGGCTACGCGCCGAACAACTCGATTCTGGTCATTGCAGGCGATATACCGCTCGATGACGTCCAGCCGCTGATCCAGCACCTGTTTGCCGATCTCACACCTTTCGAAGGTTTTGCCACGGCAGAGCAGCCCGCACATTCGTTTACAGGCGAGGAACGCAGGCTGGTTCAGCGTCTTGATACGCCACTGCCACGGCTGCAAATGGCCTTTAACACGCCAAGCCTCGCAACCCCGGGCGCCATCGGCGATATCCGCGCCCTGCAAGTCATCAGCGCCCTGCTGACCAAAGGCCCGCAGGCATGGCTGCCACTGCGTTTGTCTGAAGACAAGCACACGCTGTCCAGCGTGATCAGCCGTCTTCCGGCCTATCGCCGCAACGATGACCTCTTCCTGCTGGCGGCTACCCTGGGCGTGGACACCTCGCTGTCGGTGCAACAGGTAGAGCTGGAAATCAAACAACTGCTGGAATCACTCAAAACCCATGCTCTGGATGCCGAGACCTTGAAGTACGGTCAACAGCAGGCCCTTGAAAGCCTGGAAGAACAAGACACCCTCGAAATACAAGCCTCGATCCTGGGCAACCTGGCCGCCATCGACCTGCCATGGACGCTGATCGACAGCGAAGCCGGGCAGATCCACAACGTCACAGCAGATGACATCCAGCGCGTGGCCAACACGTACTTCAGCCCCGAGCGCCTGAGCGTCGCACACAGCCTGCCGCGAGACGTCTGATACCCGATTAACCCAGGCGCGCTACGTATATACCGCCTTGCAGTACCCGCCTTGATCCAACCTGTTCTGACTTTATTCACAGAACACTCAAGGATCCTTGCGGATGAAATCCCCTCTTTTGTTTCGCTGGCTAATCACCTTGTGGTTGCCAGCGACCGCCTGCGCCCACGCGGCACCGGCTACCCATACGTTTACCCTCGACAACGGCCTTAAGGTCATTGTTCGCGAGGACCACCGCGCTCCCGTGGTGGCCTCGCAGCTTTGGTACAGAGTCGGCGCCAGTTATGAGCAGGAAGGACAAACCGGCTTGTCCCACGCCTTGGAACATATGGTGTTCAAAGGCAGCAGCAAGCTGCCCCAAGGCGAAGCCTTAGCCGTACTTGAATCGTTGGGCGTCAGCGCCAACGCCACCACGCGGTCCGATGCAACGGTCTACACACAGTTGCAGGCCACCAGCCGGCTTGCGGTGTCACTCGAAATTCTTGCAGACCAAATGGCCAGTGCACGCTGGAGCAACGCCCAGTTGAGCACTGAACGGCTGGTCATCCAGAAAGAGCGTCGCACCACGATCGACAGCAACCTGTGGAGTTTGCTCAATGAGCGGATCAAAACCATTGGTCATGTGGCAAGTACCTACAAAAACCCTGTGCTGGGCTGGATGCATGACATCAACCGGCTGAACAACCAACCACTCACGCAGTGGTATCAAGACTGGTATGTGCCCAACAATGCCGTGCTGGTCATCGCGGGGGATATGACGCTGGATCAGGCCAAAACGCTGGTCACGCAACAGTTCGGCGCAGTCGCTGCGCGCCCCTTGCCCACGGTCAAGCACCCGACTGAACTGACCCATCTGGGCCGGCGCGGGCTGCACCTTCGCTTGCCCAGCCCCAATGCAAAGCTGGTAATGGCCTTCAATGTGCCCAGTTTGAACACCGCACAAGACCCGCAAACTGCCTTTGGCCTGCTGTTGCTCAACGAGCTGCTGGCCAGTAGCGACAGCTCACTCATCAAAGCCAGCCTGATGCATCAACAAGGCCTGCTGGCCGGGACGTACTCCCATTACGACCTGCTGAACCGGGGCGATGGCCTGCTCAGGATCTGGGCCGAAATCAGTCCGTCACGCACCGAGTCACCGGAGGCCGTTGAAGCCTTGATCTGGGCGCAGCTCAAAGCGCTCAAAGCCGCCCCGCTCAGCGCGCAAACGCTGGAGCGCGCCAAACGCAGGATCATCACCAAACGCCTGTACGCCCACGATCAGATCGAGAAGCAAGCCAGCGAAATAGGTGAGTTGGAAAGCATCGGGCTGCCTTGGTCGACCCTCGATGCACAAGAACAGGCCCTGCAAACACTGACGCCTGCCGACATCCAGCAACTGGCCACGACCTACCTCACCGAAAACCGCTTCAGTGCCGCTTACATGCCAAGGCCAGAGAAAAAAAATGACTAATGCCTTCACCTCGACACGCCACCCTTGGATGCCATTGGCGTTCATCACCATCCTGTTGCTGAGCCTTTGCCTGAGCGTTCCAGCACGGGCAACAGAAGGCCCAGCAACAGCCTTGCAGACCTTAAAAAACCTGGATGACAGCCAAATTGCCGCTCGCCCGCTGAGCATTCGCGCCTTTGCGACCCATGAAGGCACCCGCGTGCTTTTTATTGAGACCCACGCACTGCCCATCGTTGATATCAGCGTGCGTTTTTCAGCGGGCAGCAGCCGCGACGACGCTTCGCCTGGGCTGGCAAACCTGACCTTGAAGCTCTTGAACCAGGGCGTTGAAGGCATGGACGCCAAGGCCATCGCCGAAACATTTGATCAACTGGGCGCACAACTGACGGCTTCGGTAGACAAGGACGAAGCACGGTTAACCTTGCGCACACTGAGTGACGGCGAGACGCGCAAGGCGGCGATTGACCTGTTCACGCGGCTGATCACACAGCCCGCTTTTGCCCCGGACGCCGTCGAGCGGGCCAAAGCGTCGGCGCTCAATGCCATCGGGCTGGTGCAGCAAAACCCGACAGCGCGCCTGCAACAGACGCTGCATGCGCAGGTGTATGGCAATCACCCTTATGCCCGCCCCGTCGAAGGTAACGCCCAGAGCCTGGCCTTGATAGACGCCGGGAAAGTCCGGGGCTTTCATCAAAAAGCCTATACCGCTGCCAACGCATTGCTGGTCATCGTGGGGGACATTTCAAATGATGATGTAACAGAACTCAGCATCGCACTTGGCCAAGCGCTGCCTCAAGGCCCGGCGCTGGCGCCTCTTGCGTTGTCCATGGACCTGACATTGCCTCCCGACCATATACACCTCGAAGCCCCGTCTCCCCAGGCATTCATCATGCTGGCGCAACCGGGTGTACCGGCGAATCACCCGGATTACGTGGCGCTGCAAGTGGCCAGCCTGATATTCGGCGGCTCAAGCAGCAATCGACTGATCAATGAGCTGCGTCACACGCGCGGGCTGACCTACGCTACCTCGGCTTTTATGCCGCTCTGGCAAGCGGGCGGGCCCTGGACCATCAGCCTGCAAACCGCCCCCGATCAGCAGGAGGCCACCCTGGCGCTGGTCAAGGAGTTGTTTGCCCAATGGCTGCGCGACGGCCCCACCGAACAGGAACTGGTCGCCGTCAAACGACGTCTGGCAGGCAACCTGCCGCTGACCAGCGCCAGCAATGCGCAAATGGTTCAACAGTTGTTGATTATGGGGGCCCACGACCTACCGCGTAATTTCGACGCGCTGGTCATCCAAGCCCAAAAGCTGTCGCGACAAGACATCAAAGACGCCATCAATCGTTATTCCAGAGCCGATAAATGGAAGGTCGCAAGCCTGGGCCCAACGGTCGAACAACGCCCCTTGCCTCCCGTACAGCCCTGAGCGTGTTGCGTACTTATGTAACGCACCTGCCATCCGGGTTTACCGCAATCTGTCCTGACGAACCCTCGTCAGGACACCCACCATGAAAAGACTTATCGCCGGGCTGCTGCTCGGCGTCATGCTCCAGCCCCTGCTGGCATCGGCCAGCAGCCCACCGCCCATTCATGAGTTCACACTCGATAACGGGCTCAAAGTCATTGTTTACGAAGACCACAACGCCAGCCTGGTGCTGACCCACTTGTGGTATCGCATCGGCTCGAATCAGGAAGAGCCGGGCCAAACCGGCGTGTCCCATGCCGTGGAGCACATGCTGTTCAATGGCAGCAGCAAGCTCTGCACAGGCGAGTCAGGCCATATTTTGCAAAACCTAGGCGGCAGCCAAAATGCCATGACCCTGAATGACGCCACGCTGTTTTTCCACACCGTGCCCCCGCACGCGCTGGGTGTCAGCTTTGAAATGCTGGCGGACCAAATGAACACGGCTCACCTGTCTGCGACGGTTTGGAGCGGCGAACGTGAAATCATCAAAAATGAGCGCAGCGAAGCCTCTGATCTTCATCCCATCAAGCGCGCCATCGAAGTCCCCCGGCGGCTGGCCCTGCCGGCCAGCGCCGCAGGCAACCCGGTCATTGGCTGGCGGCATGACCTGGACCGACTGCAAACCGAAGAGGTAAAGCGCTGGTATCAACGTTGGTTTGCCCCCAACAACGCGGTGCTGGTGATCGTCGGCGACATCCCCCCTCAGCAGGTCAAACAACTGGCCGAGCGGTATTTCGGCCCTATTGCCCGCCGGGCGCTGCCCTACAGCTCAACCCCCATCGACCTGGCGATACCCGGCGAGCGCAGCATCACGCACTACATCCCCCAGCAGATACCCGTGCTGTACATGGCCTTCAATGTGCCGAGCCTCGCCACTCAAACAGACCCGCGAACAGCACCGGCACTGGAGCTGATTTCCGAAATGCTGGGCGGCGCAAACAGCTCGCTGTTCGAGTCGTTATTGGTGCGTAAGGAGGGCCTGGCAGACACCGCCACCGTTCATTACCAGGCGGTCAGCCTCGGCGATGAATTGTTCAACATCAGCGCGCTGCCCGACCTCGGAACAGCCGCTTCGTTTGAAACGCTCAAGGCACTCCAGACGCGAATTCTGGCCATTATCGACTCGTTGAAAACCGCCCCGCCAAGCCTTGAAGACCTCGAACGCGCACGCACTCAAATCACGGCACGGCGCGTGTTCGAGCAGGATGAGCCGGAAAACCGCGCCCTGCAGATTGGCATGCTGGAAATGGCCGGGCTGTCCTGGCGCACCGAACAGACGCGGCTCGATGCCTTGAACGCCATTACCCCGCAAGACATTCAACGCACAGCGCAGACCTATCTGGTCGCTGACCGGTTAACCACCGGCTACGCGCTGCCGGAGGAGTTACCTCATGAATAATGCCCACCGCATCGCACGCGGCACCCTCGTCTGCCTGTTCGCACTGTCGGGCATTTTTTTGGCGGCGGGCTGTTACGTGCGTGCATCAGAAACCCCCGGCCCCACCTTGGCGTTGCAATCGCTGCGCGAACTCACAGAACCCGCAGGCGTGCCCCACGCGCCCAGCATCCAGTCATGGACACTCAAGCAAGGCAGCCGCGTGCTGTTTGTGGAAAATCATCATTTGCCCATGGTCGACCTGAAAATCAGCTTTGCCGCGGGCAGTTATTACGATGGCGAAACACCGGGCCTGGCGGCCATGACCCAGGTCCTGTTCAGCGTCGATTCGGCGCGCAAAACCGCCGACGAGATCGCCCGCGGGTTTAACCGTTACGGCGCGCAGATAACCCACGGCATCAATGCCGAGCAAAGCTACCTGACCCTCAGAAGCCTGAGCGCACCCGAGGTGCTTGCCCCAGTGCTGAGCCTGTTTACCGAAACCCTGACCCAACGCTCTTTCAGCGAGCAGAACTTGTCTCGAATAAGGCGATCCTTGCAGGCAGACCTCACGCTTGAGGACATCCTCGGGCAGGCACGAGCGCTGTCCAGCATTCGCGCAGAGCTGTACCCCGGTCAGCCGTTATCGCGCTCAGTCAACGGCACCCACGACAGCCTTCAACGCATACAAGCTGCGCAGGTTCGCAGTTTTTTTCAGCGGGCCTATACCGCAGCCAACGCGCAAATGGTGATCGTCGGCGACCTCACGCCCGAGCAGGCCAAATTACTCAGCCAAACCTTGGCCGACGCGCTGCCGCAAGGGCCGGCGCTGCCCGCGCCGCAAAGGTTTGTCACTCAGGCCAACGCTGGCAGAACCCTGCACATTGAAGACAGCACGAGCCAGACCTTGCTGGTCATGGCACACAATGTTGTGCCCAATCAGCACCCGGACGCACTGGCCCTGCAGGTAGCCAATGTGATGTTCAATGGCATTTTAAATAGTCAATTACGTGAGAAACACAGCGTCACTTACTGGGTGGACTCCGATATCGAACATGCCAAAGGCACAGCAACTTGGGTCACCCAGTTCAACACGCCGCCCTACTACAGCCAGCAAGCCATGGCTCACGCAAAAACGCTGTTTGCGCAATTTCTCACGGATGGCCCCACAGAAGATCAGTTGAACAGCATCAAGAAATACCTGCGTCAGGCGCTGCCGCAACTGATCGCGACCAACAGGAACCTGCTGAATGAACTGGAGGACATCAACCGTTTCGATCACACCCTGGACTTCACTCACAAAATAACCGAGATCCAAAAAATGACCGCCGGCCAGATAAAAGCCGCCATGAACCGGCACATGAACGCCGATGCCTGGGTCACCCTCACCCTCGGCCCCAGCGTTGCCCAGCAAGCCCTGCCCGAGGTCAGCATGAGTGAGAACAACGGACAGCCGCTGTGCAATTCGACCAATTGGATGAGCACCGCACAACACACACTGCTTGGGCCGCGGGCCGCGTTGTGGCAACTTAAGCACTTTCCGATACCTGTCACCGACTGAGAACTTAAGTGCGCGCCCTCGCTTCCCCTGCGTTACCCGTGGAACTGTTCACACCAGCTTCTGGCCTCGGCAACCCTCATTTGCAAACGCTGTGGGGGCCGCTGTGGCGCACCAAACCTGTTGTTGAACATCAACGCGAGCGCCTGTGGCTCGAAGATGGCGACTTTCTCGACCTGGACTGGCACGGCACGCCGTCAGCCCATGAACCGCTGGTGCTGGTGCTGCATGGCCTGACCGGCTCCTCGGCTTCGCACTACATTGCAGGCCAGCAGAGCGCCTTGGCAAAACAGGGCTGGGCCAGCGTGGCCCTGAATTGGCGCGGGTGCTCGGGGGAGCCCAACCTGCTGCCACGCAGCTACCACTCCGGCGCCAGTGAAGACCTGGCCGCAACCGTTGCGCATTTGCGGGCGCGCTACCCGCTGGCGCCGATCTATGCCGTGGGTTACTCACTGGGCGGCAACGTGCTGCTTAAATACCTGGGCGAATCGGGCAGCGCCAGCGGCCTGCAAGGTGGCGTCGCGGTTTCGGTACCGTTTCGCCTCGACCAGTGCGCCGACCGCATCGGCATGGGCTTCTCCAAGGTGTACCAGGCGCACTTCATGCGTGAAATGGTGGCCTACGTCAAAATCAAACAGCGCCAGTTTCAACAGGACGCCAAGCACGAAGCGCTGGCCGCACTGGCCAAGCTGGGCACCCTCAAATCGCTGAGCAAACTGCGCACCTTTTGGGAGTTCGACGACCGGGTCACCGCGCCGCTCAACGGTTATCAGAGCGTCGACGACTATTACCGCCGCGCCTCCAGCCGCTACTTCCTGGGCGCGATTGAAACGCCCACGCTGATTATCCAGTCCGAGGATGATCCGTTTGTGTTCAAACACAGCATCCCCGAAGCCAGCGAACTGTCCGCCTGCACCGAACTTGAGCTGCACACCAAGGGCGGCCATGTGGGTTTCGTTGAGGGGTCGCCGAGAACGCCCAGGTACTACCTGGAACGACGCATTCCACAGTGGTTGGCCAGCCTCAAGCCTGAGTCTGCGTAATGAATGTGGAGCAAGGTGAGTCCATCCACTTTTGGCAAACGGCGCCGTTGAACGGCGTCGAATTGCTCACCGCGCGCTACATCGAACACCGCTTTGTGCCCCATGTGCATGATGGTTTTGTGATTGGCATGATCATGGACGGCGCCCAGCGTTATCGCTATCGCGGTGCAGAGCACCTGGCTAGCACCGGCACACTGGTGTTGATCAACCCGGACGAAGTGCATAACGGCCACAAAGGCCATGATGCCGGTTGGCGCTACCGTGCGTTCTACCCGGACAACGAACAGATCCAAAGCCTGCTGGAAGAATTGAACCTGCCCGGCACCCACCTGCCCACCTTCAACGACACCCTGCTGCACGACCCGGAGCTGTTCCATGGGTTGCAGCAACTGCATCATTTGCTGGAAGGCCCGGAGTCGGCGCTGCATCAGCAAACGCTCTGGCGGCAAATGATGCTTGCCCTGCTCAACCGCCATGCCCGCCTGCCGATGCCCGGCAAGCCGGGCGTGGAACACCGGGCGGTGCGCCAGGCCAAAGAGCTGCTGCAATCGCGGCTGGCCGAACCGCCCTCGCTGGAAGAACTGGCGGCAGCGGTTAACTTGTCGCCGTTCCACTTTGCCCGCGTGTTCCAGCGCGCCACCGGCATGCCGCCCCACACCTGGCTGATGCAACAACGCATCGCCCATGCCCGCGGCTTGTTGCAACAAGGCTGCTTACCGCTGCAAGTCGCTACACAACTGGGTTTTGCCGACCAAAGCCATTTGAGCCGCCAGTTCAAAAAAGTCTATGGCGTCGGTCCGGCGGCCTACCGTGCGGCCAGTGCCCAGCACGCACAAAGCCTGTAGACGGTGGTGTTGCGGCCCGCATCGCTACATCAAAACCGTGTAGGACCGAGCTTGCCCGCGAGCTTTTAAAGATCAAAAGATCGCGAGCAAGCTCGCTCCTACGGAGTGTTGGCTGCACGTTTGGCGGCGGTCTACGGCCCGCATCGCTGCATCAAAACCGTGTAGGAGCGAGCTTGTCTCGCGAGCTTTTAAAGATCAAAAGATCGCGAGGCAAGCTCGCTCCTACGGGTCAATCCCCGGTTGCGATACCTCGCGCCGGGTCGTTGATCCATTCGCTCCATGAGCCCGCGTACAACTTGCCCAGCGGGTAGCCCGCCAGTCCCAGTGCAAACAGGTTGTGACACGCCGTCACGCCCGAGCCGCAATACGCCACCAGTTCATCCGGCGAGCGGCCCGCCAGTTGTTCGGTAAATCGCTGTTTAAGTTGCTCGGCAGGCAAGAAGCGCCCGCTGCTGTCGAGGTTTTCATTAAACGCCGCACATTGCGCACCAGGGATATGCCCGGCAATCGGGTCAATCGGCTCAACCTCACCGCGAAAACGTGGCTTGGCGCGGGCGTCGATCAAGGTCAACCCCGGCTGGCCCAAGCGCGCTTGCAATTGCTCAGCGCTCAACACCAAGTGGCTATCCGGCTGACCATCAAAGGTGCCAGGCACAACATGGGGCTCGTCCGTGGTCAGTTTAAAACCCGCCGCATGCCAGGCCTTCAACCCGCCATCGAGAATAAACACGCCATCGCGCTTGCCCAGCCACGCCAGCAACCACCACGCACGGGCCGCAAACGCACCGGGGCCGTCGTCATACAGCACCACATCGCTGTCCTGATTGATGCCCCACGCCCGCAGTTGCTCAAGCAAGACCGACGGTTCTGGCAACGGATGGCGCCCCGTGACGCCTTTGATCACCGGGCCACTGAGGTGGCGCTCAAGGTCGGCATATTGCGCACCGGCAATATGGCCTTCGACATAGCTGCTGTGCCCGTAGTCCGGGTCTTCCAGGGCAAAACGGCAATCCAGAATGACCAGGCCGGGGTGCGCCTGACGTTCGTTCAGGGCTTGAGGGCTGATCAGTTGCGCAACGGGCATGGCGAACTCCTGAGGGGGATGGGAACAGCGCTACTGTACGACCAATGTCTTTTGCAATGGAACGTAATATTCCTTGAGCAGTTCATCAACCGCAGCACGGTACGGCGGCGTTACATAGCCCGATTCCAGTATCAGCAGTTGGTAGATTCCGCGGGTCAGCGCCTCTTCGGACAGGTGGGTGGCGTTCTCACGCGTGGTGCACAAAAAACCCACCCAGGACGTCAGGATGATCCAGGCATTGAGCGTCAGCGATTCGATTTGCTGGGGCGTCATGTCGAGAATGCCCGCCTGCACAAACCCCGAATAAATGGCTTGCCCCTGAGCCAAGCATTGCGTGGAAAAGCACCGGTAACGCACGGCCAGTTCAGAGTCGCTGAGCAGCAGGTGTTCAATGTCACGGTACAAAAAGCGGTAACGCCACATGGCATTGAGCAGGTGCTTCAAGTAGTCGCGTTTGTCGCTGACGTCAGGCAAACGACCCTCGGGCGGGCGCAGAAAGTCCAGCACCAGCACCTCGTACTCGCTAAACAGCACCGAGATGATCGCCTGCTTGTTGGGGAAGTGGTAATACAAATTACCCGGCGAAATCTCCATGTGAGCCGCAATGTGGTTGGTACTGACATTGCGTTCACCCAGTTGGTTAAACAACTCCAGACTGTTATTGATGATGCGCTGGCTGGTTTTTAATCGTGCGGCCATGGATTGGTCTTCGATGAATATCGAAAAACATCTTAAAGCCTAACCACCGTGGCTCAAACAGCCCGAGTGGCAGACCCCCAATTGACAACATAGAGCGCAGGCTCTAAAAACATCTTTGCGCTTACGAGCACCCCAACCATCCGCAGGGAGCGAACGATGTCTACCGACAGTGCCCACCGACACAGTTCCTCAACCTCAATGGATGATCTCCATAATATTATCGGTCTGCAACGAAAGGCCTACTCGGATCACCCTTGCCCACCAATAGCACAGCGACAGCAATGGTTGAAGAGCCTGCGAGTATTGCTGAGCCGTGAGCGTGAGGTGTTGATCGACGCCATCAGCCAGGACTTCAGCCACCGCAGCACCGACGAAACCTTGTTTGCCGAGTTGATGCCCAGCCTGCAGGGCATTGACTACACCCTCAAACACCTAAAACGCTGGATGAAACCGTCACGGCGCCACGTGGGCGTGATGTTCCAGCCCGCCAGCGCCAAGGTGGTGTATCAGCCCGTGGGCGTGGTGGGTGTAATCGTGCCGTGGAACTACCCGCTGTATTTGGCCATGGGGCCTTTGATCGGCGCCTTGGCGGCGGGCAACCGAGTGATGCTCAAACTCAGTGAGTACACGCCCGCCACCGGCCGTTTGCTCAAAGACCTGCTGGGGCGGATTTTCCCCGAAGACATGGTCGCCGTGGTGTTGGGCGACGCCGAAGTGGCGATGGGGTTTTCCGGACTGGCCTTCGATCACCTGCTGTTCACCGGCTCGACCCATGTCGGCAAGCAGGTGATGCGTGCCGCCGCCGATAACCTGACCCCGGTGACGCTGGAGTTGGGCGGCAAATCCCCTGCGATCGTTTCGGCTGGGGTGCCGCTCAAAGACGCCGCCCGGCGCATCGCCTGGGGCAAAACCCTGAACGCCGGGCAAACCTGTATCGCGCCCGACTATGTGCTGGTGCCGCACGAGCGGGTCGACGGGTTTATCGAGGCTTACCGCCAGGCCGTACTCGATTTTTATCCAACGCTGGCCGACAACCCGGACTACACCGCCATCATCAGCGAGCGCCAATTGGCGCGGCTTGAACACCTGCAAACAGACGCCTGCGAAAAAGGCGCCCGGCTGATGCCGCTCTATGCCCAAGGCCAGGGCCGGCGCATGCCCCACGCGTTGCTGCTGGATGTGAACGACCAGATGCAGGTCATGCAGGACGAGATCTTCGGCCCGCTGCTGCCTGTTGTCGCCTACAGCACGCTCGATGAAGCGCTTGCCTACATCAACTCAAGACCTCGCCCGCTCGCGCTCTATTACTTCGGATACAACAAGGCCGAACAACAGCGCGTCCTCCAAGACACTCACTCGGGCGGCGTCTGCATTAACGACACGCTGCTGCACGTGGCCATCGACGACCTGCCGTTCGGCGGCATCGGCCACAGCGGCATGGGGCGTTACCACGGCCACGAAGGTTTCCTGACGTTCAGCCACGCCAAAGGGGTGTTGAGCAAACAGCGCTGGAACAGTTCACTGGCGATTTACCCGCCGTATGGCCGGTCGCTGGTGCGCCTGATTCAAAAGCTGTTTATTCGATAGCCTCAAACGGCGAGACCAAGCCATGCCGGAATTTATGGATGAACCGACGCTCCTGTCCCGCCGTGGTGTTTTAAAAGTCGGCCTTTGTGCCTCGGCTTTTCTGGCCACTGCCGGGCTGGGCGCCAGCCTCAGCGGCTGCTCGGCCACTTTCAGCGCCCGGGGTTTTAGGGTGCTGCGCAGTACCGACCTGGTGTTTTTGCAGGCGCTGGTGCCGGTGATGCTGGCGGGCAGCATTTCGCACACATCCCTGCCGGGGGCAACAGACGCCACCTTGCACACGTTGGACAACAACCTGGCCCACCTCTCGCCAGAGCTGCTCAAGCTGACCTTGCAGTTATTTGACGTGCTGGCCATGCCGGTCACTCGCGGCCCGCTCACGGGGCTTTGGAGCAGTTGGGAGAAAACCACCCCCGATCAAATCCGCTACTTCCTGCACCGCTGGCAAAACAGCAGCTTGAGTCTGTTGCGCATGGGCCATGCCTCGCTGCTGCAACTGGTGATGATGAGCGGCTACGAAAAGCCCGAGTTGTGGCCCCATTGCGGGTACCCCGGCCCGCCGACGGTTTGACTCACACAATAATAATTTTTCATGAGACGTCCTTATGCCTGTACCCGATCTATTTCGCGAGGGCCTGGCCCGCGGATGGAAAACCCATAACGGCTCAACCCTCGACAACGACCTGACGCTGGAAGCCGACATCGCCATCATTGGCAGCGGCGCCGGGGGTGGCACGACGGCAGAAATCCTCAGCAACGCGGGCTTTAAAGTGCTGCTGATCGAAGAAGGCCCGCTCAAGACCAGCAGCGATTTCAAGCTGCTCGAAGGCGAGGCCTACACCAACCTGTATCAGGAGGGCGTCGGGCGCATGAGCAAAGACGGCGCCATCAGCATCCTGCAAGGCCGCGCGGTGGGCGGGACTACCTTGGTCAACTGGACCTCCAGTTTTCGCACCCCGGCGCCGACGCTGGAGCACTGGGCCCGCGAGCACGCGGTCAGCGGCCACAGTGAAGAGGCCATGGCGCCCTGGTTTGCGCAGATGGAGCAACGACTCGGCGTGGCCCCGTGGTTGGTCCCGCCCAACGCCAACAACGAGGTGATCCGCACCGGCTGTGAAAAGCTCGGCTACCACTGGCATGTAATCCCGCGCAATGTGCGCGGCTGCTGGAACCTGGGGTATTGCGGCATGGGCTGCCCGACCAATGCCAAGCAGTCGATGCTGGTGACGACCATCCCCGCGACCCTCGAAAACGGCGGCGAGCTGCTGTACCTGGCCCGCGCCCAGCGCTTGTTGATCACAGGCGATCACATCACCGGCCTGGAATGCCAGGCCATGGACAGGCGCAGCGTGGCGCCCACAGGCTGCACCATTACGGTCAAGGCGCGGCATTACGTGCTGGCCGGCGGCGGTATCAACAGCCCCGGCCTGCTGCTGCGCTCAGAGGCGCCCGACCCGTACAGGCGAGTGGGCAAGCGCACGTTTCTGCACCTGGTCAACTTCTCGGCTGCGCAGTTTCCGACAGCGATCAATCCGTTTTATGGCGCACCGCAGTCGATTTACACGGACCACTTTCAGTGGCAAGACGGCGCCACCGGCCCCATGGGTTACAAGCTCGAAGTCCCGCCCTTGCACCCGGCGCTGGCCGCCACCTTGTTTGGCGGCTACGGCGAAACCAACGCCGAACACATGGCGCAATTGCCCAACACCCACATGATGCTGGCCCTGATGCGCGACGGTTTTCACCCCGACAGCCCCGGCGGCAACGTTGAATTACGCAGTGACGGCAGCCCCGTGCTCGATTACAGCGTCACGCCCTATAGCTGGGACGGGCTCAGGCGGGCGTTCCACAGCATGGCCGAGATCCAGTTTGCCGCCGGGGCCAGCGCCGTGATGCCGTTGCACAGCGATGCGCGCTACCTCAAAACCCAGGGCGAAACCCGCGAGCACATCAATAACCTGAGCCTTGAACTGTACCGAACGCGCCTGGCCAGCGCCCATGTGATGGGCGGCTGCGCCATGGGGGAGAACCCGCACATGGCGGTCACCGACAGCCTTGGCCGCCATCATCAGTTACGCAATCTGTCGATCCATGATGGCTCTTTGTTCCCCACCAGCATCGGTGCCAACCCACAATTGTCGGTGTACGCACTCACCGCCAAACTCGCCACAGAGCTGGCCCAACGACTTAAAAATCCGTGAAAAAGGAGTTAACTGGCGGCGTCTATAGTGCTTTCTTCTTAAATTGGCGACTTGGCCGACCGGGAATGCTGCGATACCATCCGACTCCCCAACGGATTCCCGCCAGGACGACGCGATGAACCGAGTGTTGTACCCAGGTACATTTGACCCCATTACCAAGGGCCATGGCGATCTGGTCGAGCGTGCCTCGCGCCTGTTCGATCACGTGATCATTGCGGTCGCGGCCAGCCCCAAAAAAAACCCGCTTTTCCCTCTGGAACAGCGCGTTGAGCTGGCGCGTGAGGTCACCAAGCACCTGCCCAATGTCGAGGTAGTCGGCTTCTCGACGCTGCTTGCGCACTTCGCCAAAGAGCAGAACGCCAATGTGTTTCTGCGTGGCCTGCGTGCCGTGTCGGACTTCGAATACGAGTTTCAGCTGGCGAACATGAATCGCCAATTGGCCCCCGACGTCGAAAGCCTGTTTCTGACGCCGTCCGAGCGCTATTCGTTTATATCGTCGACGTTAGTCCGTGAAATCGCGGCTTTGGGCGGCGATATCAGCAAGTTTGTCCACCCGGCTGTGGCTGACGCCCTGACCGAGCGGTTTCGCAAGAAGTAACCGCTGAAGCGGCGCCCGCGTGCACTGCGGGCGCCAATGCGGCACAATTGCCGCATTCGATTTTAGTTGCCCGGGCAAACTGCCCCGGCCGGAGTACCCATGTCCCTGATCATCACCGACGATTGCATTAACTGCGACGTCTGCGAACCCGAGTGTCCGAACGCTGCTATTTCCCAGGGTGAAGAGATCTACGTGATCGACCCGAACCTGTGCACCCAGTGCGTAGGCCACTACGACGAGCCGCAGTGCCAGCAGGTGTGCCCGGTTGACTGCATCCCGCTGGATGAAGCCCACCCGGAAACCGAAGAACAGCTGATGGAAAAATACCGGCTGATCACGGGTAAGGCGTAAGGCTTACCTCTGTAGGAGCGAGCTTGCCTCGCGATCTTTTAAACCATCAAAAGATCGCGAGACAAGCTCGCTCCTACAGGGTTTGGGGTTACTTCTGGCAGCGCGGGCAGAACACGCTGGCTCGCTGGCCCAGTTTGACCTCGCGCAGTTCGGTGCCGCAGACCTTGCACGCCTCATAGGCACGGCCGTACACGAACAGCTCCTGCTGGAAGTAACCCGGCTGGCCGTCACCGCCGATAAAGTCGCGCAGCGTGGTGCCGCCCCGCTCTATCGCCGCCGCCAGAATCCGCTTGATCTCAATCGCCAGCTTTAAATAACGCGCCCGCGAAATGCTCCCGGCCTCGCGGCGCGGGTCAATGCCTGCGGCAAACAACGCTTCTGTCGCATAGATATTGCCCACGCCTACCACCACGGCGTTGTCCATGATGAAGGGCTTGACCGCCATCGAACGCTTGCGTGACAGCTGGAACAACCGCTCGCCATCAAACAGGTCGGTCAACGGCTCCGGCCCCAGCTTGATCAGCAGTTCGTGGTTCAGCGGGTCAAGGCTCCAGAGCATCGCGCCAAAGCGTCGCGGGTCGGTGTAGCGCAAGGCCAGCCCCGACTCCAGTTCAATGTCGACGTGCTCATGCTTGAGCGCCGGCAGGCCCGCTTCGACCAGACGCAAATTGCCCGACATGCCCAAGTGGCTGATCAACGTTCCGACTTCGGCGTTGATCAGCAAATACTTGGCGCGGCGCTCAACCTGCACGATTTTCTGCCCGGACAAACGCACATCCAGGTCTTCGGGGATCGGCCAGCGCAGACGCCGGTCACGCACAATGACCCGGCTGACCCGCTGCCCTTCAAGGTGCGGGGCAATGCCCCGGCGGGTGGTTTCGACTTCTGGTAATTCAGGCATCTAGTCAGCCCCTAACTCGCGGATACTTTCTTTAACGTTCTCGAAGTCATACTCGGACAAACCAATGTAGTCCAGCACCAGATGGCTGATGCTGTTCCATTCATGGTCTTCACGCTGGTTGCCGAGGACTTTGGACGACGCACAGATATGCTCGGCCATTTTCAGCACCGCCAGCAGGTTTTTCAGCGGGCCGTTGCGCGAGGACTCGTCGCTGAAAATAGCCAGCGCATTGTGGTGGTTGGCAATCGCCTCGGTCAGGTGCCCCGGCAAGCGCCAGGATTTGGCCGTGTAGTAGCCGACCACCGCATGGTTGGTGTTGAAGTGGCGGTTTTCCGTGTCCACCACGCGACGGCCAGGGCCTGCATTGGCGTAGCCCTGTTCCAGCACGTGCATGTAATCGGGGAAGCGCTTGAGCATCAGCGGGATGCCGCAATCGTGAAACAAGCCCAGCGCATAGGCTTCATCGGGCGCCGACATGCCGGTGCGCTTGGCCAGGCTGAGGCTGGTCATGGCAACGTCCTGGGCGGTGTCCCAGAAACGGTTGAGGGTGACGATGGTGTCGTCACCCATCTCGCCCTTGATCGACTGCGCATTGATCAGGTTGATGACTGTGCGGCTGCCCAGCAGCGTGACTGCGCGACGAATCGAAGCGATTTTGTTGGTCAGGCCGTAGTACGGCGAGTTGACGATTTTAAGCAGCGCACCCGACAAGCCAGGGTCCTGAGCGATCAAGCGCGCAATCACCTCAAGGTCCGGGTCCGGCATGTACTGCTCCATCTGCAAATCCACCATGATTTGCGGTTGAGGCGGCACGCTGATGCCTTGCAAAGCCTGACTGATCTGTTGCGATGAAAGCTCTGGGGGCATGTCTGCACACTCTGGAATAGGCGGCGATTCTAGCGGAATTTTCTGCGCGAATGGGCGCGCGATCCGACGCAATACCGCGAATCAGCCAAGCTTGCAGGCAGCGTCTAAGGCTATAATCGCGCCCTTTTCAATACCCGGAGCGACTTCATGTCCCTGCCAAGCCTGCGCCTTAAAGCCAATGCCGATCGACGCCTGCGCGCCGGCCACTTGTGGGTCTACAGCAACGAAATTGATGTAGCCACCACCCCGCTTAACGGCTTTAAAGCCGGTGACCAAGCGCTGCTCGAAACCGCAGGTGGCAAGCCGCTGGGCATCGTGGCCATGAGCCCGAACAACCTGATCTGCGCGCGCGTGCTGTCGCGTGACATCAAGCTGCCCTTGGACAAGTCGCTGCTGGTTCACCGCCTCAACATGGCCCTGTCCCTGCGTGACCGTCTGTTCGACAAGCCTTACTACCGTCTGGTGTACGGCGATTCCGACATGCTGCCAGGCCTGGTGGTTGACCGTTTCGGCGACATTCTGGTGGTGCAGCTGGCCTCTGCCACCATGGAACGCCACAAAGACGACGTGGTTGCAGCGCTGGTTCAAGTGCTCAAGCCACGCGGCATCCTGTTCAAGAACGACTCGGCAGCCCGCGATGCAGAAGGCCTTGAGCGTTACGTCGAAACCGTCTTCGGTCTGGTACCGGAGTGGGTGGCCCTGGAAGAAAACGGCGTCAAGTTCGAAGCACCGGTCATGGAAGGCCAGAAAACAGGCTGGTTCTACGACCACCGCATGAACCGCGCGCGTTTGGCCCCGTACGTCAAAGGCAAAAAAGTCCTCGACCTGTTCAGCTACATCGGTGGGTGGGGCGTACAGGCAGCGGCGTTCGGCGCCAGCGAAGTGATCTGTGTCGATGCCTCGGGGTTCGCCCTGGACGGCGTTGATCGCAATGCCGCGCTGAACGGCGTGGCCGACAAAGTCACCAGCATGGAAGGCGACGTATTCGAAGCCCTGCGCGAGCTCAAAGCCAACGAAGAGCGCTTTGACGTGATCGTGGCTGACCCGCCTGCCTTCATCAAACGCAAAAAAGACCTGAAAAACGGTGAAGCGGCTTACCGCCGTCTCAACGAGCAAGCCATGCGTTTGCTCAACAAAGACGGGATTCTGGTCAGCGCTTCGTGCTCGATGCACTTGCCGGAAGACGATCTGCAAAACATCCTGCTGACCAGCGCCCGCCATCTGGACCGCAACATCCAGATGCTCGAACGCGGCGGTCAGGGCCCGGACCACCCGGTGCACCCGGCGATTGTCGAAACGCGCTACATCAAGAGCATCACCTGCCGCTTGCTGCCTAACACCTAAACCCCCTTGTGGGAGCGGGCTTGCTCGCGATTGGCACGACACGGTTTAACTGAAAACCGCATCGCCTGCATCGCGAGCAAGCCCGCTCCCACGGGTTTAGCATCAGGGCTTATCCACCCGCGGGCTCAGCACCGCACCGCCGATCTGCAACGACTGGTAACGCGGTTTCACCACCTGGACTTCCCCTTCGCGAATCTTCTTGATCAATTCAAGCGGGTTATCGTCCATTTCATACAACCCGGCACGCAGCCACTTGCCCTGGGCATTGCGCTTGAAAAAGTACAGCGGGCCCGGCCATTCCTGCTTGGGCAACTGCAGCACTTCAAGCTGCCCGTCCTGATCCAGATCGACAGCCCACATCGCACACCCCGGATACCGGCACAGATGGCCAGCCATGCCCAGCGCATCGAACTGCTCGCTGCCTTCCACGCCAGGGCCGATCCACTCCAGTAACCGATCGTTCTGCGCCGCCCCGGCCCGGCCGATCTCGACCTCCTTGAGCCGCTTCAGCAGCACCGCCCGCGCAGGCTCGGTCAGCACCTCACCGCGCTCGACTTGCCCCAGCAACGTTTCATACGCCTGCATGCCCGGCGCGCCCAGGCGAAAGCGCAAGGTGTCGGCATCAAAGGTCTCAACCGGGGTTTTACCGTTGAGCACGCGCTGCACCTGGTTATGCGCACTGAACTTCAACGGGCTGAACCACGGCGTGTGAATGCCCAGCAACAGCACCACGCACGCCAGCGCGATCCACGGGTTGCTGACCCGCAAACTGCCCAACCAACCCGACTTCGAGGCAAACACGGCCCATACCGCCGCCACACAATGGGCGAACACCACCAGCACCAGCAACATCGCCAGCACACGGCTTGGGGTCAGGCCATATTGCTCAATACGTAACCAACTCGAATACCCGGCCAGCACCACCAGCACCGGCAAACACAGCAGGCACAGATCCACCATGCGCACGAGCCACAGCGGGTAGCCGCTGCTTTGATGACCGTCCTGGAACACGCCGTTGAGCAAGAACAGGTTGGCCGCCACCAGGCACACCATGATCGGCGTCGAATAGCCGGTGTCCCAAATGGGCGCCAGACCGCTGAACGGCAAGGTAAACGTGAACACAATGGCGATCATTGAACTGAGCGGCAGCAAAAAGCGGCACAGCGTGAGCAAGATGCCACGCAACAGACCAATCACCCGGTCGTTATCACGGCCCATTTGCAGCCCCAGGGCAAACACCACGGCCGAGCTGACACAGACAAAACCATCGGTAAAAAACAGTTTGTTCAGCGCCACGATGCCGAGCATTTTGAACAGGCTGCCCCACAACAGCAGCAACGCCCAAAACACCGCATTCAGCAGCAAGCCCAGCAGCACGATAAACACCGTGTCCCAGGCATGCCGGAACAAATCTTCATAGCGCGGCATGCGCCCTTCACGGGTCGGCCAACTCAAGATAAACGCCGTACAAATGTAGGCAATGACCACGGCAAAGCAGGACCAGCTACCGCTCATCCAATGGCTGTAAAGCCAGGTTTCGCTGTACTTCCAGAACACCCAGGCACTGATCGCCGTCATCACCCCGGTCAAGCCCAGCACCAGCCAGACGGCGCCTCGCTGGCGCACGTTGTCGCCCAGCAGCAACAGGTTGATCCCGCCCACCAGCACGGCGGTCACCAGCGCGTATTTGATGCCCGGCTCGGCAATGTCACTGGCCAGCCACAGTAAAAGCCCTTGCACCAGGCCAATGGCCAGGCTGGCCTTGACGGATCGTTTGAGGGTTAGCATTCAGAATCCCTGCTGAAAAAACAGCCATCACTCTATCGCCTGAGCATTGCACAGTCGCTTATTTGTGCTTGCACCCGACGGGTTGCCCCATTCCCTCCCACCGCCAGCCGTGTAGAATCGACGCATTCATCGCCAATCATCCCCGGCGGGTTTATGAGCTCAAGCCCAAGCGTGCGGCGATCCCGCAGCGTTCACGGCAACTAGTGGATACGTGGTCATTTTCTGTGTGATCCCCTAGCGATTAGAAGCTCACTTCCCTGTTTGTTACCTGATTAGCCGCCCGGAGTTGTTCCATGCCTGACTATCGTTCCAAGACCTCCACCCACGGCCGCAACATGGCCGGCGCCCGCGCTTTGTGGCGCGCCACGGGGATGAAAGATGCCGACTTCAAAAAGCCGATCATCGCCATTGCCAACTCCTTTACCCAGTTCGTACCCGGCCACGTCCACCTCAAGGACATGGGCCAACTGGTGGCCCGCGAGATCGAGCGGGCTGGCGGCGTTGCCAAAGAATTCAACACCATTGCCGTAGACGACGGCATCGCCATGGGCCACGACGGCATGCTGTATTCGCTGCCGAGCCGCGAGATCATCGCCGACGCCGTCGAGTACATGGTCAACGCCCACTGCGCCGACGCCATTGTGTGTATTTCCAACTGCGACAAAATCACCCCTGGCATGCTGATGGCCGCACTGCGCCTCAACATCCCGGTGATTTTCGTGTCGGGCGGGCCAATGGAAGCGGGCAAAACCAAGCTCGCCAGCCACGGCCTCGACCTGGTCGATGCCATGGTCATCGCCGCCGACTCCAGCGCTTCTGACGAGAAGGTTGCCGAGTACGAGCGCAGCGCCTGCCCAACCTGCGGTTCGTGCTCCGGCATGTTCACCGCCAACTCCATGAACTGCCTGACCGAAGCCCTGGGCCTGGCCTTGCCGGGCAACGGTTCGACCCTGGCGACCCACAGCGACCGCGAGCAACTATTCCTGCAGGCAGGTCGCACCATCGTCGACCTGTGCCGCCAGTACTACGTCGAAAACGACGAATCGGTATTGCCGCGCAACATCGCCAACTTCAAGGCGTTCGAAAACGCCATGACGCTGGACATCGCCATGGGCGGCTCGACCAACACCATCCTGCACTTGCTGGCCGCGGCCCAAGAGGCCGAGATCGACTTCGACCTCAAAGACATCGACCGCCTGTCGCGCCATGTGCCGCAGCTGTGCAAAGTGGCGCCGAACATCCAGAAGTACCACATGGAAGACGTGCACCGCGCTGGCGGCATTTTCTCCATCCTCGGCTCGCTGGCCCGTGGCGGCTTGCTGCACACCGACTTGCCGACCGTACACAGCGCGACCATGGCGGATGCCATCGCCAAGTGGGACATCACCCAGACCGACGACGAAGCCGTGCACACGTTCTTCCGTGCAGGCCCTGCCGGTATCCCGACGCAGACCGCGTTCAGCCAGTCAACCCGCTGGGACACCCTGGACGACGACCGTGAAAACGGCTGCATCCGCAGTGTCGAGCACGCCTACTCGCAAGAAGGTGGCCTGGCCGTGCTGTACGGCAACATCGCGCTGGACGGTTGCGTGGTGAAAACCGCCGGTGTTGACGAGTCGATCCACGTGTTCGAAGGCAACGCCAAGATCTTTGAAAGCCAGGACAGCGCCGTGCGCGGCATTCTGGCTGATGAAGTGAAGGCCGGTGACATCGTGATCATCCGTTACGAAGGCCCTAAAGGCGGCCCGGGCATGCAAGAGATGCTGTACCCGACGTCGTACCTGAAATCCAAAGGCCTGGGCAAAGCCTGCGCCTTGCTGACCGACGGCCGTTTCTCGGGCGGCACCTCGGGTCTGTCCATCGGCCACGCTTCGCCAGAAGCCGCCGCCGGTGGTGCGATTGGTCTGGTACAAGATGGCGACAAAGTGCTGATCGACATTCCGAACCGCTCGATCAACCTGTTGGTCAGCGACGAAGAGCTGGCGGCACGCCGTGTTGAGCAGGACAAAAAAGGCTGGAAGCCGGTTGAAGTGCGCCCACGCAAAGTCACCACCGCCCTCAAGGCCTACGCCTTGCTGGCCACAAGCGCCGACAAGGGCGCGGTGCGTGATAAGGCGCTGTTGGACAAATTGGTGCCATAAGCCAACGCGTTACACAAAAATCCCGGCCATGTGCCGGGATTTTTGTTTGATACATCTGCGTTTACTGAATTTCGTCTGGTTTGACGATCACCCAGTTTTTGTCCGCCGTCACTGGCAGGCCGGCTTTGGCCTGGGCCGCGGCGTTTTTGGCAATCATGCCTTGCAACTGCGCCATGTATTTGTCTTTGCGGTTTATCCACAGGTGGATCCCGCCTTTGTCCACGTCAACGCTGTGGAACAACATGTAACCGTCACTCGATGGCGTATCGCCGCCCACCAGCACCGGCTTTTTCCATTGGTCGATGTAGGTCAGGATCGCCGCCTGTTTGCCTGCCATCCAGGTGGCCGGGGTCCAGAGGTAAGGCGTGAGTTCCAGGCCCATGTTGGCTTCTTCGTTGTACGTGCCCGCGCTGATCTGTTTACGCGCCGTGGTCAGCTCGCCGGTGTCGCGGTTTTTCAGCAGGGTGCTGACACCAATGACGTTCTGCGGTTTGACGTTGTAGCCGTACTTGGGATCGGCCGCGACCATGCGCACCAGCTCTTCTGAAGCGGCGGTCATGACATACACGTCGATGCCGTTTTCCATCAGCTTGTTGAACAGTTCAACCTGACCGGCAAACACCTTGGGCGGCTGGATTTCAGCGGTCTTGACCGTGTCGCCTTCGTAGTAAGACACCGGGATCGGCTGGCCGGACGCCATTAACTCATCCACATAGCCTTTGAGCTGTTGCAGGGTGAAGCCCGAAAACACCTGCGCCACCCACGGGTAGCAGACCATGTCGTCGATTTCGCACAAACGGTAGTAGTAGCTGAACAGGCTTTCCTGATGCTCGGCCGTGTCTTTGAACGGGATCAGCTTGAGCGACGGGTCCAGGCTGTCACGGGTGATCAGGCCGAGGTTTTCCATGTACGGCAACAACGCTTCTTCAAGGTCGTTGCGGTAGCTGGTGTTGTCCATGTCAAAGACCGCGAAGTTTCCCTTGTTCGCGTTGGCCGCAATCATGGCGTTCAGTTGCTTCGCCTGATCGGCCGGCCAGTGTTCCAATTCAGTTGCCAACACCTGCCCGGCCAAGCCCAAACACAGGGTTGCAGCTATCAACTTCGCCGTCAGCCTCATCGACTATGCTCCTTAAGAAAGGCGACGACGCTAGCAAACCTCTGTGACAGTTTTAGCGTGGATGCGACCTCGACCGTCTTGATAACGTCATGCGCTTATTCCAAAAGTGAAGGTAGTCATTCCAGAACGATATATTTCGAGCTATATCAACCTGTTAGCATTTCCGGTTCGAAAATTTTATCGCTTGAAGACGTCACCTGCGTCGTCCCCCTCTCCCCCGGAGCCCTCATGAATGTCCCGCTGATTCTCAATCTGCTGGTGTTCCTCGCGTTGCTGTTCGGCTTGTCGCTGACCCGCCACACCGCGTGGAGCCTGGCTAAAAAAGTCCTGCTGGCGCTGGTTATCGGCGTGCTTTTTGGCTTGGGCTTGCACCTGGTCTACGGCACGGACAGCCAAACCCTGAAAACCTCCATCGGCTGGTTCGAACTGGTCGGCAGTGGCTACGTGCAACTGCTGCAGATGATCGTCATCCCGCTGGTCTTTGCCTCGATCCTGAGTGCCGTGGCGCGCCTGCATAACGCCTCGTCGCTGGGCAAGATCAGTTTCCTGACCATCGGCACGTTGCTGTTTACCACCATGATCGCGGCCCTGGTGGGCATCGGCCTGACCAACCTGTTCGGCCTCACCGCCGATGGCCTGGTCGCGGGCGCTGCCGAAATAAGCCGCCTGCACGTGATCCAGAGCGACTACGCCGGCAAGGTCTCGGACCTCAACGTGCCGCAGTTGCTGCTGTCGTTTATCCCGCAGAACCCGTTCGCTGACCTGGCCCGCGCCAAGCCGACGTCGATCATCAGCGTAGTGATCTTCGCTGCCTTCCTTGGCATTGCCGCCCTGCAACTGTTCAAGGACGAGCCGGAAAAAGGCAGCAAAGTGCTGAACGCCATCGACACCCTGCAAGCTTGGGTGATGCGTCTGGTGCGTCTGGTGATGAAACTGACCCCGTACGGCGTGTTGGCGCTGATGACCAAAGTGGTCGCCACCTCCAACCTGCAAGACATCCTCAAGCTGGGCAGCTTTGTGGTGGTGTCGTACATCGGCCTGGCGCTGATGTTCGTGATTCACGGGGTGATTTTGTCGGTGTCGGGCGTTAACCCGCTGCGCTTCTTCCGCAAAGTCTGGCCGGTGCTGACCTTCGCCTTTACCAGCCGTTCGAGCGCGGCGAGCATCCCGCTGAGCATCGAAGCGCAAACCCGCCGTTTGGGCATTCCGGCTTCGATTGCCAGCTTTGCTGCCTCGTTTGGCGCGACCATCGGGCAAAACGGCTGTGCCGGTCTGTACCCGGCCATGCTCGCGGTGATGGTTGCCCCCACGGTCGGCATCAACCCGCTGGACCCGGTATGGATCGCTTCGTTGGTGGCCATTGTGACCATCAGTTCGGTGGGCGTTGCGGGCGTGGGCGGCGGTGCAACCTTCGCGGCCCTGATCGTGCTGCCGGCCATGGGCTTGCCGGTGTCATTGGTGGCGTTGCTGATCTCGGTCGAACCGTTGATCGACATGGGCCGCACGGCACTGAACGTCAGCGGTTCGATGGTCGCAGGCACAGTCACCAGCCAGGCGTTACACCAGACCGACAAGGCCATTCTGGCCGAAGACGATCATGGTGATCTGGCGCATACGTAACGTAGGAATCTGTGTAGGAGCGAGCTTGCTCGCGATCTTTTGATCTTTAAAAGATCGCGAGCAAGCTCGCTCCTACAGGGGATGTGTCAGCCTTACAGCCTTTCCCACACCTCAAAGCTGAACGCCGGTTTGCCCTCTGCGGCGTCATGCTTGTCTTCTGACACCAACGTCCACTGCGCCTGATCGAACTCAGGAAACCACGCATCCCCTTGCGGGCTCAAATCCACACGCGTCAGGTACAACCGGTCGGCATCCGCCAGCCCCTGGGTGTACAACTGCGCGCCGCCAATCAGCATCAGTTCGCTCACGCCCTGCTCAATGGCCCAGGCTTCGGCGCGCTCGACGGCGGCCTCCAGCGAGGCAAACACTTCGGCACCTTCGAGCTGCAAACCGGTCTGACGACTCACCACCAGGTTCAAGCGCCCCGGCAGCGGGCGGCCCAACGAATCCCAGGTTTTACGACCCATGATGATCGGCTTGCCCAAGGTGGTGGCCTTGAAATATTTGAAGTCCGCCGGCAAATGCCACGGCATGCTGTTGTCGACGCCGATCACGCGGTTTTCACCGAGGGCCGCGATCAGGCTGAGGGGGAGTGATTTTTTCATGCTGCCGAGGATACCAGAGCCGCCCGCGCTGTCAGTACCCCGCCTGACTAACCGGCATTCAGCGGTTATGCTCATGACTCACTTGAATGGAATGTCGCGTGACTGAACTTTCCCCGTTGCAACGTCTTTGGCTGACCGAAACCGTGCGCCTGCGCGAAGAACACGCAGGCCCGCTGGATGATCTGGAAGCCAACCGCCGCGCCCGCAGCAGCGCCGGTGATTTGAGCACACGCCTGCAAAACCGTGCGCTGTGGCTGGCCGAACGCGATGGCCTGGTCACGGCCATGCGCCATTGGCTGCAAGGCTCGCGCCTGGCGCTGCTAGGCCTCGCCGTGCTGGCCGTCATCAGCGGCGGCGGGCTGGCCTTTGCCGCGCTGGGCAATGGGCAAACCCCGGTCAATGTGTTTTGGGCACTCGGCAGCCTGCTCGGCATCAACCTGATCCTGCTGATCAGCTGGCTGCTGGGCCTGCTCTTTGCCGGTGAACACAGCGCCAGCCTCGGGCATTTGTGGCTGTGGCTCAGCGACAAATTTGCCCGCGACGCCAAGGCCGCGCAGTTGGCCCCGGCGTTGCTGCTGGTGCTGCAACGGCAAAAACTCAATCGCTGGGCGCTGGGCACCTTGGTTAATGGTTTGTGGCTGCTGGCAATGCTCAGCGCGCTGACGCTCATGCTCTTGCTGATGGCCACGCGCCGTTACGGCTTTGTCTGGGAAACCACCATTTTGAGCGCCGATGTGTTTGTCAGCGCCACCCGCGCTTTGGGCGTGGTGCCCGGCTGGCTGGGGTTTAGCGGGCCGACCGAAGCGATGATCCGCGCCAGCACCGACACCGCCTACAGCAGCGAAGCCGTGCGTCAGGCCTGGGCCGTGTGGCTGGTGGGCGTAGTCGTGGTCTACGGCGTGTTGCCGCGCCTGTTGCTCGCGGCCTTCTGCCGCTGGCGCTGGATCCGGGGGCGCAACGCGCTGCAACTGGACCTCAACCTGCCCGGCTACAGCCAACTGCGCGAACGCCTGATGCCGAGCAGTGAGCGCCTTGGGGTCAACGACGTGGCCCCCGAGCAGTTGCATAACGTGCACGCCGGGCAGACCGACCTGGACACCGAGGGCGCGCTGATCGTCGCCATCGAGCTGGACGACCAGCACCCGTGGCCGCCCAAACTGCCGAATACGGTCAAAGACGCGGGCATCCTCGACAGCCGCGAATCCCGGCAAAAACTGCTGGAGCAAATGACCCGTTTTCCGCCTGCACGGCTGGCGATTGCCTGCGACCCACGGCGCTCGCCCGACCGGGGCAGCCTTGCGCTGATCGGTGAGCTGGCGCGCAGCGCAGCGTCCACGCGCATCTGGCTGCTGCAAGCACCGCCCGGCCAGGCGCTGGACGCCGACCGCCTGAGCGACTGGCACCACGCCCTGGAAAAACTCGGGCTGCCGTTTGCCACCAGCGCGCCCATCAACTGGCTGGAGACAGGCCATGACTAAGCCACTGACGCTGGCCGTGGTCGGCCACACCAATGTCGGCAAAACCTCGTTGCTGCGTACCCTCACCCGCGATGTCGGCTTTGGCGAAGTGTCCCATCGCCCCAGCACCACCCGGCACGTGGAAGGGGCTAGGTTGTCGGTGGACGGCGAACCGCTGTTGGAGTTGTACGACACGCCGGGGCTGGAAGACGCCATCGCCCTGCTCGACTATCTGGAACGCCTCGACCGCCCCGGCGAACGTCTTGACGGCCCGGCGCGGGTCGCACGTTTTCTCGACGGCAGCGAAGCGCGCCAGCGGTTTGAACAAGAAGCCAAAGTGCTGCGCCAGTTGCTGGCCTCGGACGCCGGACTGTATGTGATCGACGCCCGCGAGCCGGTGCTGGCCAAATACCGCGACGAACTCAGCGTGCTGGCCAGTTGCGGCAAGCCGCTGTTGCCAGTGCTCAACTTTGTCAGCAGCCCGCAGCACCGCGAGCCTGAATGGCGCGACGCCTTGGCCCGGCTCGGCCTGCATGCGTTGGTGCGTTTTGACAGCGTGGCCCCGCCGGAAGACGGCGAGCGGCGCCTGTATGAAAGCCTCGCCTTGCTGCTGGAGCATTCACGCGGCGCGCTGCAACGCTTGATCACTGATCAAGAGGCCCAACGCGAAGCACGCAAACACAGTGCCCTGCGCCTGATCGCGGAACTGTTGATTGACTGCGCCGCGTGCCGACGTAGCGTGGCGAGCGAAAAAACCGTCGAGCAACAGGCCATCAATCAACTGCGCGAAGCAGTTCGCCAACGTGAACAACGCTGCGTCGAGGCGCTGCTCAAGCTGTACGGTTTTCGCCCCCAGGACGCGGCAGCCAGCGACTTGCCGTTGCTGGACGGACGCTGGGGCGACGACTTGTTTAACCCCGAAACCCTCAAGCAATTGGGGGTGCGCGTGGGCAGCGGAATCGCCGCCGGCGCCGCTGCCGGGGCGGGTGTGGACTTGATGGTCGGCGGCCTGACCTTGGGCGCAGCAGCACTGGCCGGGGCGATCGCCGGGGGCGCGCTGCAAACGGCGCGCAGCTATGGCAGCCGCTTGCTGGGCAAACTCAAGGGCCAGCGCGAACTGACCGTGGACGACAGCGTATTGCGCTTGCTGGCCTTGCGTCAGCGCCAATTGCTGCACGCGCTGAACGCACGCGGGCATGCGGCCGTCGACAGCATCCAGGTCGCCACCCCGCAAGAAAAAACCTGGCGCGAAGGCAAACTGCCCGAGCCGCTCAACAAAGCCCGGGCGTACCCGCAATGGTCATCGCTCAACCCGCACCCCAAATTGAGCCAGGCCGAGCGCCAGGAGCAGATCGAGTGGCTGGCCGAGCAAATCTGACTACGGCACCTCTTCTGTGGGAGCGGGCTTGCTCGCGATACAGGCAACACGGTGCATCCGCTAAAACGCGGTGATTTCATCGCGAGCAAGCCCGCTCCCACAAGGGTTAAGTGTTTAACAGGTTCAAGGCTTTGGCCTTGAGCTGTTGCAAGTCGATGAGCGGGGCGTGCAGTTGCTTGGCCTGTTCGTCCCACAGACGCATGCGCAGGCTAAGCTCGCACAGCGGGTCTTGCTCAAACGTAACGGCCTCGGCTTCGCTCATCACGCCGCCCTGGTAACCCAAGGTCCTGATACTGGCTTCGCTCAACAGGTCGTAGTAGCCGGGTTGGCGCAACGTCAGGTAGCGCTTGGCCTGTACGTGGTATTCCACCAGTTTGGCCATGCGCTCACTGAACCCCGCCCGGCGCAGGTAATCGGCGCCCACCTGTTCATGGCTGACCACGCCGTATCCGCCCATGTTCGGCGCATCTTTAACGCATAAATGCCCAATGTCATGAAAGAACGCAGCCAACACCACTTCATCGTCATGCCCTTCGGCCATCGCCCGTTGCGCCGCCTGGGACATGTGTTCGATCTGTGACACGGGCTCGCCGATGTAATCGTCGGTACCGAACTGCTGATACAAGGCAAAAACCTGTTCTACCGCGAGTTGTGCCGGTGTCATCACGCCTCCCCCAGCAAACGCGCAATATTGCGCTCGGCCATCGCCGGGCCAACGCTCATGCCCACGCCGGTTTGCATCAAGGCGGCGCTCAGGCCTGGCGCAACAGGCAGCCAGGTAAACGGCTTGGCCCCGCGCGCGCCATAAACGCCTTGCCAGCGCTCCATCACCTGCACTTCACAGCCGAGCGTGTCTTCGCACAGTTGCAACATCCAGTTATCGACCTGTTCGGCGTTAAACGGTGATGGATCGCTGCCGTAATGGTGTGAATCACCGACGATCAACTCGCCGTAGGGCGTCGGGCTGATCAATAAGTGAATACCGTGCTCATCCAGGTACGGGCTGTCGCGCAGGATCTCGGCCTGCACCGTGGCCGCTTCCGGCAAATCGGCAAAAGCGCCGTAATGCACGCAGCTCAGGCCGGTGAGCAGGGCATGTTGCAGTTGCAAATCGATTGTTGGCCGCACTCGCAGCATTTGCAGGCGACAAACCTGTGGGTTGAGCGTCGCCAATGGCTCGGCCAGCAGGGTTTGATAGTCGTGCCCTGAACAGACAATCACCTGCGCGCCTTTAAAGCTGCCCGCCGTGGTGTGCACCTGCCCCGGCTCGACGTCGCGCACCAGGGTTGAGAAATGAAACTCGACGCCGAAGTCGCGCTGCAGGTACTGCACCAGCGCCGGAATGGCCTCACGCGAATACACCTGCTGATCGTCTAGCCCGTGCAGCGCGGCGCGATGGTGGTTGAACTGGCCGCCGTAGAGGGCGTCCAGTTCAGCACCGCGCAGCAGTTCGGCGCGGTAACAGTGTTCACGGGCACGGCCTTGGCAAAAGGCCTCCAGCAGGTGTTCTTCAGCCTCGGTGCGGGCAAACAGGTACGCGCCGTTGCGTTTGAGGTCAAAGCCCGCCTGCTGCGCCCACTCGCCCCAGATACCCCGGCTGGCCCGGGCCAGATCGAGCATCACCCCCGGTGGCTGGCCGGTGACCAGCGCCTGGCCGAAGTTGCGCACCGACGCGCCCAAGGGCGTGTGCGTGCGTTCGAAGACATGGACCTTAAGCCCGCGTTTGGCGGCCGCGTAGGCATGGGACAAACCCAGAATGCCAGCGCCGACGATAAGCACTGAGTTGGATGGTGACATCTTTAAATCCTTTGAAGACAGCAACCCTCACCCCAGCCCTCTCCCAGAGGGAGAGGGAGCAGATTTGAGTCGTACACACAATCGGGAAACACCTCAATAAAGCCCCCTCTCCCTCCGGGAGAGGGTTGGGGTGAGGGGCTTTTACTGCGCCACTTTCTCGGACTTGCCGTCATAGCGTTTGCGCCATTCGGTCAAAATCTGATCGCGGTTTTTTGAGGCCCAGGCGAAGTCGTTTTTGATCAGGCGTTGCTCGTAGTCAGCAGGCAATTCAGTCTGCGGCTTGGCAATGCCAGGCTGCGCGAGCACGGCGAAGTTCTCTTTATAAAGCTCCATCGCCGCCGGGCTGGCCGAGAAGTCAGCGAGCTTTTGCGCCGCCGCTTCATGGGGCGTGCCTTTGATCACGGCCGTGGCTTCGATCTCCCAGCCCAGGCCTTCTTTAGGCAGGATGATGTCCAGCGGCGCGCCCTGACGCTTGAGCTGCACGGCCGGGTATTCAAACGAAATGCCAATCGGGAACTCGCCCGAGGCGGCCAATTTGCACGGCTTGGAACCGGAGTGAACGTACTGGCCGATGTTCTGGTGCAGGCCGTCCATGTACACCCAGCCCTGCTTCTCGCCAAAGGTTTGCAGCCACGCGCTCACGTCCAGAAAGCCCGTGCCGGAAGACGCCGGGTTCGGCATCACGATCTTGCCCTTGTACTCGGGCTTGGTCAGATCTTGCCAGCTCACCGGCTTGCTCAGGCCCTGCTTTTCGGCCTCAACCGTGTTGAAGCAAATGGTCGCGGCCCACACGTCCATGCCGACCCAGGCCGGGGGATTGGCGGGGTCACGGTAGTTCGGGCCGATCTTGGCCAGGTCTTGCGGTGCGTAGGGTTGCAGCATGCCTTGCTGATCGAGGATCGCCAGGCTCGACGCGGCCAGGCCCCAGACGGCATCCGCCTGCGGGCGGTCTTTTTCAGCGAGCAGTTTGGCGGTGATGATGCCGGTGGAGTCACGCACCCACTTGATCTCAACGTCCGGGTTGGCCTTCTCGAAAGCTTGTTTGTAGCTCTTCAGTTGCTCGGCTTCGAGGGCGGTGTAGACGGTTAGCTCGGTTTTTGCGGCAAACGCGTTAACGCTCAAAGCGGTGAGGACAGCAGCGACAAGAGCAAGAGGCTTGAACATGGTGCGGCTCCTTGAGGTGGAAGGGTTATTGCGCCGGTGCGCCTTGGCGCCAGGCTTGGGAGCGGCGCAACACGCCGCGTGAAGCCCAGGCCAGGAGCAGGGACACGCCAATGGAGGTCAGCAAAATCAGGGTCGACATGGCCGCCGCGCCGCCCACATTGCCGGCGTCGTCCATGTTCAGCACCGCCACCGCCGCGAGGATGGTGTCAGGGCTGTAAAGGAAGATCGCCGCCGACACGGTGGTCATCGCCGAGACGAACAGGTAGCGCACGATATCCAGCAGCGCGGGCAGGCAAATCGGTACGGTGACGCGCCAGTAATGGCGGTACAGCGGCGCCTTGAGCGACAGCGCAGCGGCTTCGAACTCGCCATCGAGCTGGCGCAACGCGGTGCTGGCGGTCATTTGTGCGGTGGTCAAATAGTGAGCAATGGTGCACACCACCAGCAGCGCCATGGTCCCGTAGAAGACATGCAGCGGGTTGCCCGGCAGATTGAAGAAAAACACATAGCCCAGCCCCAGCACCAAACCCGGCACCGCCATGGGGATGAAGCTGAGCATGCGCAGCACCAGGTTCAGGCGCTTCTGGGTGTGGGTTTTTTCCATCAGGTAGGCGCCGGTGAAGATCACCGCGCTGCCGATCAGCGCCGTGCACAAGGCCATGGTCACGCTGTTGCGATACGCCAGCCAGCCGCCACCGGCGGTGTCGTTGAACTGGTAGTGGTTGAGGGACAGCGACAGGTTGTACGGCCAAAATTTGACCAGCGACGAGTACACCGCCATCCCGAACACCAGCAGCAAGGCGGCGCAGATCAGCAACACGATGGCCAGGTAGCAGCCATCTCGCAACCTCGAAGGCACCGGCTTGAACACCTGGGCACGGCCGCTCATGGCGTCGCCGTGCTGACGGCGCAGCCAGGCATCGACGCCGAAGCTGAACAGCGCGGGCAACAGCAAAACCATACCGATCAAGGCGCCGCGACCAAATTGTTGCTGCCCGACCACCGCTTTGTAGGCTTCCAGCGCCAGCACCTGATAGTCGCCACCCACCACCACGGGTACACCGAAGTCGGTGATGGTCAGGGTGAACACCAGGCAAAACGCCGCGAACACGGCCTGACGCGTGCCCGGCCAGGTAATGCTGCGAAAGGCTTTGAACGGCCCGGCGCCCATGCTCGACGCCGCATCAAACAATCGGGCATCGGCCAGCGACAAGGCGGACAGCAGAATCATCAAAGCATGGGGAAAGGTGTAGATCACCTCGCCGAGGACGATGCCCCAGAAGCCGTAGATGTTGTCTGCAATCAGCCCGCGCAGCAGGCCCTGATTGCCGAACAAATACACCAGCGCAATGCCCGGCAACATCGACGGCGCCATCAGTGGCAGCAGCGACAACCCGCGCCAGACGTGTTTGCCGGGGATCAAGGTGCGTTGCAGCGCGTAGGCAAACAGGTACGCCAGCGGTACGACAATCGCCGCTACGCTGAGCGACACTTTAAGGCTGTTGCCCACCAGCCAATGAAAGTTATCGCTGGTCACCAACTCCCGCGCGGCGACCCAACCACCGCCCTGGCCGTCTTGCGCACTGAAGCCACGCCAGAAGATCGCCAGCAACGGCATCAGCACGGCAATCGTCAATAACAGCAGCAACAGCAATTTGCCGCCGAGGACAAACAACGTGTCGCCCCGTTCAGCCCGCACAGCGTTGCGGGCCAGGGTGTCGGACAGGGGCAAGGTCATTGGCGCGGCCATGTCAGGCAAACACCTGAAGGCTGTTCGGCGGCAAGGCGACGAAGATGTCCTGGGCGCCGAGACGCGGCAAATCCTGGCTGCCGACTTCGGCGGTGAGCGGATGGCCCGGCAGGTGGTTGAGTTCGAAGCTCATGCGGCAGCGATTGCCGAGGAAGGTGATGTCCCGTACCCGTGCCGGGAACAGGTTTTCTTCGTGCAGCACCGGGTTGACGCTGATCGCCTCGGGACGACAAAACAGCCGCCCCGACTCGACGCGCCCGGCGTCGGCCGCCAAGCGCATGTTGACCCCGCCGACCTGCGCGTAGGTGCCGCTGTTGTGGTCAAACGGCAGCCAGTTGCCTTGCCCGACAAACTCGGCAACAAAGGGCGTGGCAGGCTTGTTATAGATCTCTTGCGGGGTGGCGTACTGCTCGACCTTGCCGTTGTTCATTACGGCGATGCGGTCGGCCATCAGCATGGCTTCGTCCTGGTTGTGGGTCACCATCAAGGTGGTAATGCCCAAGCTGCGCTGCAATTGGCGCAACTCGGTGCACAAATGCTCGCGCACCCGGGCATCCAGCGCCGACATCGGTTCGTCGAGCAACAGCAGCGACGGTGCAGGCGCCAAAGCGCGGGCCAAAGCAACACGCTGCTGCTGACCGCCGGACAGTTGGCCGGGGAATTTCTTTTCGCTGCCTGTGAGGCCCACCAGTTCGAGCATCTCGCTGACGCGCTTGCGCACCACGTCACGGTTGCTGCCGGCCAACCCGTAGGCGATGTTGGCCTCAACGGTCAGGTTGGGGAACAGTGCGTAGGACTGAAACAGGATCCCGTAGTCCCGTGCTTGCGGGGCGAGGTCTGAGACATCCCGTGAGCCGAGGTACAAAACGCCATCGTCCTGACGTTCCAGCCCGGCGATGCAGCGCAGCAAGGTGGTTTTACCGCACCCTGAGGGCCCAAGCAGACACACCAGCTCACCCGCCGCCACCTCCAGCGAGACGTTGTCCAGCGCGGTAAAAGCGCCAAAGCGCTTGCTCACGTTGCGCACCTTCATCGGCACGCCGGGTTGGGTCAAAGGGGTTGCGTTCGAGCGGTTCATGGATGCACCTCATCAAGCAGATGGGGTCATCCTAGAGACGCTATGCGTACAAGATGTGGCAATCAGGCAAAAGCGGCCGATAGAGGTATTGGTGGATTTGGGTAGATCAAAATCAAAAGCGCCCTCTCCCGGAGGAAGAGGGAACAGACCGCACACGGATTCAAGAACACCACCTATCAGCTCCTTCTCCCTCCGGGAGAGGGTTGGGGTGAGGGGCTTGTTCAGCAGCCTGCCATTTCCTGCGCCAGCCCCAGAAAAGCCGCAGGCAAGCGCGCTGACTTTCGCTCTTTCAGGCAATACAAATACTCGGCGATCATCGGCGCACCTTCGAGGGTCAGTACGCGCAGTTGCGGGTCGTGGGGGACTTCCTGGCGGGCGATGATGCTGATGCCGATACCGCGTAGCACCGCTTCACGTATCGACTCGCGGCTGCCAATTTCCAACAGCGGGCCAAAACCGACCCCGGCGCTGCCAAGCAGTTCTTCGGTCAATTTACGCGTGGTCGAGCCTTGCTCGCGCATTAGCAGGCAGTGCCCGGCCAAGGCACTCAGCGGCACGTGATCGAGCTTGGCCAGCGGGTGATTGCGGTGCACCGCCACCACCAGCGGGTCAGAGCCCAATACCCGGCGTATCAGCCGTGGGTCTTCCAGCAACTGCGACGAGGCGGCGATGTCGACGCGGTATTCGTCCAGCGCTTCGAGCACTTGCTGGGAGTTGCCAATGTCTACCGACACGACAATTTGCGGCAGGCGTTCGCGGAAGGCTTTGACCAGATCAAGGATGTAATACGGCGCGGTGGCGGCGATGCGCAACGTGCCGGTGCCGTGGCCGCTGTTGCGCAAAAAGAACTCGATATCGGCCTCTTGCTGCAACAGCGTTTTAACCATGGGCAGCAAGCGCACGCCTTCATCGCTGAGGGTCAGGCGCCGCCCGCCACGGTAGAACAGTTCTACGCCGTACTGGCTTTCGAGCTGGCGGATCTGGGTGGTCACGGTCGGCTGGCTCAACCCGAGCTTTTTCGCCGCCTGTGTGATGCTGCCCAACTGGGCCACCCGGTAAAACGCTTTCAGCTCGGCACTCAGCACTGTGGCCTCTCTTGATCTATTTGCGCACCAGGCGCAACCCGTTAAACACCACCAACAGGCTCACGCCCATGTCAGCAAAGACGGCCATCCACATGGTGGCCAAGCCCATGAAGGTTACCGCAAGAAAGATCGCTTTAATGACCAATGCCAAGGCAATGTTCTGTTTGAGGATGCTCGCGGTGTCCCGTGACAAGCGAATGAAGGCCGGGATTTTGCGCAGATCGTCGTCCATCAGGGCGACATCTGCGGTCTCAATGGCGGTATCCGTACCGGCTGCCGCCATGGCAAAACCGATCTCGGCGCGGGCCAATGCCGGGGCGTCGTTGATGCCGTCACCGACCATACCCACGTGATGGCCCTGTGCATAAAGGGCTTCGATGGCTTTGAGTTTGTCCTCTGGCAGCAAGTTGCCCTGCGCCTGGTCAATGCCCACTTGAGCCGCAATCGCGTTGGCGGTGTGCGGGTTGTCGCCGGTCAGCATCAGGGTTTTGACCCCCAGCGCGTGCAGCTCGCGGATCGCTTCGCGGCTGGTTTGCTTGACCGTGTCGGCCACGGCGAACAAGGCCATGGGACCTGCGCTGTCGATCAGCAAAATCACCGTTTTGCCTTGTTCTTCCAGCGCAAAGAGCTTCTCTTCAAGGGCGGGCGAGCACAGGCCCAGCTCTTCGATCAGGCGGTGGTTACCCAAGTGGTAAACCTTGCCGTCGATGTCGCCACGCACACCGCGCCCCGCCAGCGCCGTGAAGTTATCCACAGTGCGCAGCGCCAGGTTTTTATCCTCAGCGGCATTGGCCACGGCCATCGACACCGGGTGATCCGAGCGCGAAGCCAGGCTTGCGGCCAACAACACAGCGCTTTCGGTGTGCAGCGGGTCGAGCGGCAGATAGTCGGTTTGCACCGGCTTGCCGTGGGTGATGGTGCCGGTTTTATCCAGCGCCAAAAAGTCCAGCTTGTGGCCGCTTTCGAGGTACACACCGCCTTTGACCAGGATGCCTTTGCGCGCAGCGGCCGCCAGACCGCTGACGATGGTCACCGGGGTCGAGATCACCAGCGCGCACGGGCACGCCACCACCAGCAACACCAGCGCACGGTAGATCCAGTCGAACCACGCTTCGCCCATAAACAGCGGCGGGATAATCGCCACAGCCAAGGCCAGCAGGAACACCACCGGGGTGTAGATTTTGGAGAAGCTGTCGACAAAACGCTGGGTCGGCGCACGGGCGCCCTGGGCTTGTTCCACCGCCAGAATGATGCGCGCCAGGGTCGAGTTGTTGGCCGCTGCGGTAACGCGAAACTCCAGCGAACCGGCCTGGTTGATGGTGCCCGCAAAGACTTTATCGCCCACGGTTTTTTCCACCGGCAGGCTCTCGCCGGTAATCGGCGCCTGATCGATGCTTGAGCTGCCCGCCACCACTTCGCCGTCCAGGCCAATGCGCTCGCCCGGCTTAACCCGCACGATGACACCCAGTTCGACGTCTTTAACCTCACGTTCAAGCCATGTGCCGTCAGCTTGCTGCACGGTGGCTTTGTCCGGGGCCATTTGCATCAGGCCGCTGATGGCGTTGCGCGCACGGTCCAGAGACTTGGCCTCGATCAACTCGGCCACGGTAAACAGAAACATCACCATCGCCGCTTCGGGCCATTGGCCGATCAGCAGGGCGCCGGTCACGGCGATGCTCATCAGCGCGTTGATGTTCAGGTTGAGGTTTTTAAGGGCAATCCAGCCTTTTTTGTAGGTGGTCAGGCCGCCGCTGAAGATCGACACCAACGCCACCAGCGCAATCACCCAAGTCGGCGCTGCGCCGGTGAAGTGCAGCACTTCTGCCGCCAAAGCACCGACACCGGAGACCGCCAACGGCCACCAATGCTTTTTCGGCGCAGGCGGCAGCGGCGCGTCAGAATCGGCGCCGGTTTGCAGCGGGTCGGCCTGCATGCCCAGGGATTTAATGGCCGCGACAATCGGATCGGTCGACGGCAGGTCGTGGGTCACCACCAGCACGCGATTGATCAGGTTGAACTCCAACTGCTGCACACCGGCCAGCTTGCCCAGTTTGTTCTGGATCAGGGTTTGCTCGGTCGGGCAGTCCATGGCTTCAATGCGGAAACTGCTCAGGCGCGCGCCCACGGTGGGCGTGGCACTGAGTTTGATCACGCTCGGCCCGGCAGCGCTTGAACAGCAACTGTGCGCGTGGCTGGCGTGGTCGTGCTTTTCCTCATGGCCGTGGTCATGGTCAGCGTGTGGTGTGTGCGGGGTGTGAATGGAGTCGCTCATCGGGTGCGTCCGAAAAAAGGTGCCTGTTGCCAAGTAAAGACCCTGTAGCCACTATAGGGTCAAGCATCCTTTGGGAGATAAGCGCGATGAAGATTGGTGAACTGGCGAAATTGACCGATTGTCAGGTCGAAACCATCCGTTATTACGAGCGTGAAGGCTTGTTGCCAGAGCCTGCGCGCAGTGACGGCAACTACCGTTTGTACACCCAGGCCCATGTTGAGCGGCTGACGTTTATCCGCAATTGCCGCAGCCTGGACATGACCCTCGAAGAAATCCGCAGCCTGCTCAACCTGCGCGACAGCCCGCAGGACCAATGCGAAAGCGTGAATGCGCTGATCGACGAGCACATCCACCACGTCAAGGCGCGCATTGATGGCTTGCAAGCCTTGCAGGCGCAACTGCTCGACCTGCGCCAACGCTGTGGCGAAGGGCCGGAGATGGATCAGTGCGGGATTTTGCAGCGTCTGGAAGTCAGCGGCTCAGTGGCAGCGCCAGAAGGCGAGCCAAGCCATGTGGGCAGAAGCCACGGGCATTAGACCAACAGCCTCGCCCCGTGGGAGCGGGCTTGCTCGCGATACAAACGACGCGGTGCTCTTTTAGACCACAGCGATTCGATCGCGAGCAAGCCCGCTCCCACAAGGCGCGAGGGGAGTGGTGTTACACCGCCATCGGTGCGGTCATGGGGGCGTGGTGCTGGTAGCCTTCGAGGCTGAAGTCGCCCGGCTCGATCAGTTCCAGCCACTCCGGCTGATAAACGCCGGTCTTGGCGAATTCCGGTACGCGGTCCGAGATCACCAGTTTTGGCATCGGGAACGGCTCGCGGGTCAGTTGTTCGTTGAGCATGTCCAGGTGGTTTTCATACACGTGGGCATCGCCAATGAAGTAGGTGAACCAGCGTGGCGTGTAGCCGGTCAGGCGGCCGATCAGGCTCAGCAAGGCGGCGCCTTCGGTCAGGTTGAACGGCGTGCCCAGGCCCAGGTCGTTGGAACGGATGTAGAGGGTCAGGGAGATTTCCTTGGTCTCGACGTTCGGGTGGAACTGGTACAGCAGGTGGCACGGCGGCAGGGCCATTTCGTCGAGCTGGGCGCAGTTCCAGCCGTGGAACAAAATGCGGCGGCTGCCCGGGTCATTGATGATCGTGTCGACGCACTGGCGCACCTGGTCGATGGCCTTGTACAGCACCACGTAGGCCTCGCCGTCTTCATCGCCTTCGGCGATCTGGCGATACCCCTGGCTCAGGCACAGCTCGATGGCGGCCTGGTTGCTGCGCGCCACTTGCTTGTAGGCCGGCCACTTGCGCCATTGCACGCCGTAGATCTCGCCCAGGTCGTCTTCGCCCTGACGGAACGGGTTGGCCAGCCATTGGGCGTTTTCGTTGGCGTTCTGGTCCCAGACCTTGCAACCCAGCGCACGGAAGTCAGCAGCGCTGTTGACCGGGCGCAAAAAGCCGCACATCTCGCCAATCGCCGATTTGAACGCCATGCGGCGCGTGGTGATGGCCGGGAAGCCTTCTTTGAGGTCGTAGCGCAACATGGCGCCCGGCAGACTGATGGTCTTCACGCCGGTACGGTTGGCTTGCAAGGTGCCGTTTTTAATGACGTTGGCAACGAGGTCGAGATATTGCTTCATGGTTTTCCTAGCGTTTGAATGCAGGGCCGCGCGGGCCCTGCGATTCGAATTTAATGCGCAGCCTTTTGAGCCGCCGGATCACGGTTGTAGGCCAGCCAGATCAGGAACAGGCCGCCCGCGATCATCGGCAGGCAAAGGATTTGCCCCATCGTTACCCAGCCGAACGCCAGGTAGCCTAGCTGAGCGTCCGGCACGCGGACGAACTCGACGATGAAACGGAAGATCCCGTAAAACAGGGCGAACATCCCGGAAACCGCCATTGTAGGGCGAGGTTTGCGCGAGTACAGCCACAACACCAGGAACAGTGCCACACCTTCCAGGGCAAACTGGTAAAGCTGCGACGGATGGCGCGCCAATTGTTGTGGGTCGGTGGGGAAGATCATCGCCCACGGTACGTCGCTGGCCTTGCCCCACAACTCGCCGTTGATGAAGTTACCGATGCGCCCAGCGCCCAGACCAATCGGCACCACAGGAGCGATGAAGTCGAGGATCTGGAAGAACGATTTGCCGTTGCGCTTACCGAACCACCAGGTTGCCAGCATCACGCCGATCAAGCCGCCGTGGAACGCCATGCCGCCTTTCCATACTTCGAAAATCAGCAGCGGGTTGGCTATGTAGGCGCTCAGGTCATAGAACAGCACGTAGCCCAGGCGGCCGCCGACTATCACGCCCATGGCCACCCAGAACACCAGGTCCGAGAGTTTCTCTTTGTTCCAGGTCGGGTCGAAGCGGTTGAGACGTCGCGACAGGATCAGCCAGGCGGCGCCAATGCCGATCAGGTACATCAAGCCGTACCAATGGATTTTCAGCGGTCCGATAGCCAATGCCACCGGGTCAATCTGCGGGTAAGGCAGCATTGCGACTCCTCGTTAGATCAGGAAACTCAAACCGACACAGAACAACAGTGCGGCAAACAGCCGTTTCAGCAGGCGCGGCGAGAGTTTGTGAGCCAAACGCGCACCGAAACGGGCAAAAAACATGCTGGTCAGGGCGATCCCGACCAACGCGGGTATGTAAACAAACCCGAGACTATGCGCGGGCAAGTCAGGGTTGTGCCAGCCAATCATCATGAAACTTAACGCACCGGCAACCGCGATGGGCAGGCCGCAGGCCGACGAGGTGGCCACGGCTTGCTGCATGGTCACGCCGCGCCAAGTCAAAAACGGCACTGTCAGCGAGCCGCCGCCGATACCGAAAATCGCCGACGCCCAGCCAATTACGCTACCGGCCAAGCTCAGACCCACCTTGCCCGGCACCGTTCGGCTGGCCTTGGGTTTTAAGTCCAGGGCCATTTGCAGGGCGATGATCACGGCAAACACGCCAATGATTTTCTGCAAGTGCGGGCCGGAGATCGCTTCGGCGGTCAGCGCGCCAATCCCGGCCCCGACCAGAATGCCCAGGCTCATCCAGGCAAACAGCGGCCACAGCACCGCGCCTTTGCGGTTGTGCGCAATCACCGAGTTGATCGAGGTAAAGATAATGGTCGCCAATGACGTGCCAACGGCCAAATGGGTCAACACCTCGTTGCTGAAACCTTGCAAGGTGAAACTGAACACCAGCACCGGCACGATGATCAGCCCGCCACCGACTCCGAACAATCCGGCCAGTACGCCAGCGAAGCCCCCCAACACCAGATAGAGCAGAAATTCCATGACGCCCCCTATTTTTGATCCGCATGGTAACGGAGCAAGGGCTCGGGCTCCATCCCGCATGGCGTAACACGCAGGGGCAATCTATAAGTACAGTGATTAAAAAAACATTAAGGACTGCCCATGTGCCTGATTGTCTTCGCTTGGCGCCCCGGCCACGCACAGCCTCTGGTGGTTGCGGCCAACCGAGATGAATTTTATGCGCGCCGCACTAAACCGTTGGCCCAGTGGGTTGAAGCGCCACAGGTGTTTGCCGGGCGTGACCTGCAGGCGGGCGGCACCTGGCTCGGCATAGGGGCCAATGGCCGCTTTGCCGCGCTGACCAATATCCGTGAACCGCACCAACCGCCCGGGCGACATTCACGGGGTGAGCTGGTGTCTGATTTTTTGAGTGGCAACCAGTCCATTGCTGAGTATTTCGACGATATTGGCGGACGAAGGCTGAGTTATGCCGGTTTTAACCTGCTGTTGGGGGATCGCGATCAGCTCTGGCATTTCAACTCCCGAGAGCTGGTGCCGCAGCCCCTGAGTGCGGGGCTGTATGGCTTGTCGAATGCCGGGCTGGACACCCCGTGGCCCAAGCTGCTCCGGGCCAAGGCGGCGCTGGCCGAGGTGCTGAACGACCCGCAGCCGCAAGCCTTGCTGGCCCTGCTCAAAGACCCACAAGCAGCGCCCTTCAATAAACTGCCCGATACCGGCGTCGGGCTGGCCACAGAGAAGTTGTTGTCGAGCGTGTTTATCGCCAGCCCCACGTACGGCACCCGCGCCAGCACCGCGCTGATCGTCAATGCCGATGGTTCACGGGTGATGGTGGAGCACAGCTTCGGGCCGCTGGGCGGGCGTTTGGGTGAGGTGCGGCTGGAACACCCCTGACTCATGCCAAAACCTGTAGCCGCTGCCGAAGCATGAGGCTGCGATGGGTTGCGCAGCGACCCCATACAGCGGGCCTGCGGACCGCATCGCAGCCTCGTGCCTCGGCAGCGACTACATGGCTTTAATACGGCTTGATCGCCGCCGGGTTCATCATGCGCGTCAGGCCCATGTTTTTCAGGGCCAACTGGATGGTGCTGCGAATGACTTGCGGGTTGTCGATGGTCATCACTTCAGCCAGCAACTCTTTGGCCCGGCTCAGGCTGACCTGGCGCAACATCCACTTCACCTTGGGCAAGTTGGTGGCGTTCATCGACAGGCTGTCAAAACCCATGGCCATCAACAAAATCGCCGCCGCCGGATCACCGGCCATTTCGCCGCAAATGCTCGCAGGCTTGCCTTCGGAATGCGCATCACGCACCACCGATTGCAGGGCTTGCAGGACCGCCGGATGCAGGTAGTCGTACAAATCGGCCACCCGCGGGTTGTTGCGGTCTACTGCCAATAAGTACTGAGTCAAGTCGTTGGAACCTACCGATAAAAAGTCCACCTGACGGGCCAGCTCTTTGGTCTGGTACACCGCCGCCGGGACTTCGATCATCACGCCGATCGGCGGCATCGGCACGTCGGTGCCTTCGTCGCGCACTTCACCCCAGGCACGGTGCAGCAGGTGCAGGGCTTCTTCGAGTTCGTGGGTGCCGGAGATCATCGGCAGCAAGATGCGCAGGTTGTTAAGACCCTCACTGGCCTTGAGCATGGCCCGGGCCTGCACCAGAAAGATTTCCGGGTGGTCGAGGGTCACGCGGATCCCGCGCCAGCCCAGGAACGGGTTGTCTTCTTTGATCGGGAAGTACGACAGCGACTTGTCGCCGCCAATGTCCAGGCTGCGCATGGTCACCGGCTGCGGGTGGAAGGCCGCCAACTGCTCGCGATAAATCGCCAACTGCTCTTTTTCGCTCGGGAAGCGCTGGTTGATCATGAACGGCACTTCGGTGCGGTACAGACCTACGCCTTCTGCGCCACGCTGTTGCGCGCGCGCCACATCGGCCAGCAGGCCGGTGTTGACCCACAGCGGCATGCGGTGGCCGTCCGGGGTGATGCACGGCAGCTCGCGCAGAGCGTCGAGGCCCTGGGACAACTGGCGTTCTTCTTCCACCACGTCGGCGTATTGCTTGCGCAACACGTCGCTGGGGTTGGTGTAGACCTCACCATGGTAGCCGTCGACGATCATCTGGATGCCGTCGACCTTGGAGTACGGCAGGTCAACCAGGCCCATCACGGTCGGGATGCCCATGGCACGGGCCAGAATCGCCACGTGGGAGTTACCCGAACCCAATACCGAAACCAGGCCCACCAGCTTGCCTTCAGGCACTTCGCCGAGCATGGTCGCTGTCAGTTCTTCACTGACCAGAATGGTGTTGTCGGGGTAGACCATGGTTTGCTGGTGATCGTGTTGCAAATAGGCCAGCAAGCGGCGCCCGAGGTCACGCACGTCCGACGCCCGCTCGCGCAGGTAGTCGTCGTCCATCAATTCGAAACGGTTGACGTGATCAGTCACCACCTGACGCAGCGCGCCCTGGGCCCACTGACCGGTCTTGATCACATTTTTGACTTCGCTGCCCAACGAGGCGTCGTCGAGCATCATCAGGTACACGTCGAACAGCGCCTGCTCTTCGGGGCGCAGCTGCGTGGCGAGCTTCTTCGACACCGCGCGCATGTCGTTGCGCACGCCTTCGAGGGCGTTTTTGAACAGCGCTATTTCAGCAGGGATATCGGTGATGGTTTTGTCGGGCACCACGTCCAGATCGGCCGGTGGCAGCATGACCACCGCGGTACCCACCGCCGCACCGGGCGAACCGGGCACGCCGACGAACTTGGCTTCCTGGATACCCTTGCCCTGCCGCCCCAGGCCACGAATCGACCCCGTGGCTTCTGCGTGGGCAATAACCCCGGCCAATTGCGCGCTCATGGTCACGAGGAAGGCTTCTTCACCCTCATCGAACTGGCGGCGTTCTTTTTGCTGAATGACCAACACCCCCACCACACGGCGGTGGTGGATAATCGGCGCGCCGAGGAATGAGGCATAGCGCTCCTCACCGGTTTCGGCAAAGTAGCGGTAGCGCGGGTGATCGGCGGCGTTTTCGAGGTTCAGAGGTTCTTCGCGGGTACCCACCAGACCGACCAGGCCTTCGTTGGGTGCCATGCTGACTTTGCCGATCGAGCGCTTGTTCAAGCCCTCGGTGGCCATCAGTACAAAACGGTTGGTCTCTGGATCAAGCAAATAGACCGAGCAGACCTGGCTGCCCATGGCCTCTTTGACGCGCAACACAATAATCCCCAACGCCGCCCTGAGATCTTTGGCGGCGTTTACTTCCTGGACGATCTTGCGCAGCGTATTGAGCATGGCTCGGGGTCGAACTCCGTGTCAGGCGCGCGTTAATAGGCGCGGTGCAAGTTCTTTGAGCGCGCGACGGTAGACCTCGCGCTTGAATGTCACCACCTGGCCCAACGGATACCAATAGCTGACCCAGCGCCAGCCATCGAATTCCGGTTTACCGGTTAAATCCATCCGCACCCGCTGCTCATTCGAGACCAGGCGCAGCAAAAACCACTTTTGCTTCTGGCCGATGCACAGCGGTTGGCTGTGGGTACGGACCAGGCGTTGCGGCAAACGATAACGCAACCAGCCTCGCGTGCAGGCGAGTATTTCTACATCTTCGCGTTCCAGGCCAACTTCTTCGTTCAGCTCGCGGTACAAGGCGTCTTCCGGCGTCTCATCAGGGTTGATTCCGCCCTGTGGAAACTGCCACGCGTCTTGATTGATACGGCGAGCCCACAGTACCTGTCCGGCATCATTTGTCAGAATAATCCCGACATTAGGACGGAAACCATCGGGGTCGATCACGGCAACAACCTCGCAAACGCATGTCGCCGCATTGTTCCACAAAGGTTGTGAAAGCAGCAACGCGCCTTCCTGCCTTATGTGCACTCTTATTAAAAGACCGTATTCTGTGGGCTTTCAACCGACAGCTCAGCGGGTAATTGCAATGCGTTTGGCTTTATTCGACTTGGACAACACCCTTTTAGGCGGCGACAGCGACCACGCGTGGGGCGATTACCTGTGCGAACGCAACATTCTGGACGGTGACGCCTACAAAGCCCGTAACGACGAGTTTTACCAGGATTACCTGGCCGGCAAGCTCGACAATGCCGCCTATCTTAATTTCAGCATGGAAATTTTTGGCAAAAATGACATGGATCAACTCGATCAATGGCACCGCGAATTCATGCGCGACTGCATTGACGACCTGATGCTGCCAAAAGCCCAGGCACTGTTGGCCAAACACCGCGACGCGGGCGATACGCTGGTGATCATCACCGCGACCAACCGGTTTATCACCGCACCCATTGCGGCAAAGCTGGGCGTGGAACATTTGATCGCCACCGAATGCGAGATCGTTGATGGCCGTTACACCGGCCGCAGCACTGACGTGCCGTGCTTCCGTGAAGGCAAAGTGGCACGCCTGAACCGCTGGATGGCCGAAAACGGCCACAGCCTCGAAGACAGCTACTTCTACAGCGATTCGATGAACGACCTGCCATTGCTGGAGCAAGTGACCCACGCCGTGGCCGTCGACCCGGATGAAAACTTGCGGGCAGAAGCGGTTAAACGTGGCTGGCCGGTGATTTCGCTGCGCGACTAACCCCAATCCTGAAGGAGCGAGCTTGCCTCGCGATCTTTAAAGTCAAAAGATCGCGAGGCAAGCTCGCTCCTACAGGGGGTGGTTAAACCGGTTTTGCGCCCATCATGGCCGCAATCGCAATAAAGCAAATCGCACAAAAGGCCGCCAGCACCACGGTAAAGCCCGGGTGTTTGGCCATTCGCCCCAGCCGCAAGCGGTTGAGGCGCACCAGCAGCCACAACCAGCTTAAGCCACCCAGCAGGTACAGACTGCTTCCGCCCAGCAACCACAGCTGGCTCAGCGGCCAACCCGCCATGTGCACCAAAAACCAGCCACTCACCGGCAACGCCAGCAGGCACAGGCCCATCAGCCCCCAGAGAAACGCCCATGGGCGGCGCACCAGGCCACCCGCCAGGAAGGCGTCACCGGCACGCCGACGGCGAATCACCACAACCAGCAATACAAGCGCACTGACAAACAGCAGCAGTGTCGACATGCCATGCAGCAGTTTTAACGCGGTGAACGTTTCCATTTGATTTATCTCTTGAGCCGTTCAATCAGCGTAGCGTTTATCAGCCAAGAAACAGCTGATACGCCGGGTTATCGCTTTCATCCCAGTACGGATAGCCGATTTCAGCCAGCGCCGCAGGCACCAGGTGGCGTTCATCGGCGGGCACTTGCAGACCGGCCATCACACGGCCATCTGCCGCGCCATGGTTACGGTAATGGAACATCGAGATGTTCCAGCGCCCGCCCAGCTTGCTGAGGAAGTTGAACAGCGCCCCCGGGCGTTCCGGGAATTCAAAGCGGAACAGCAACTCATCGCTGACCTTGGCCGCGTGCCCGCCCACCATGTGGCGAATGTGCAATTTGGCCAATTCGTTTTCAGTCAGGTCGACCACCGGGAAGCCCTGCTCGGCCAAGCTGGCCAGCAACGCGCTACGCGGGTCGTTCTCGGGATGGGTCTGCACACCGACGAATATGTGGGCCTCGCTGCCGGTGTGGTAGCGGTAGTTGAATTCGGTGATCTGGCGCTTGCCGATCGCCTGGCAGAACGCCTTGAAGCTGCCCGGCACCTCGGGGATGGTCACCGCGATGATCGCCTCGCGGCCTTCACCCAATTCGGCCCGCTCGGCCACATGGCGCAAACGGTCGAAGTTAACGTTGGCGCCCGAGTCGATGGCCACCAGCGTCTGGCCGCGCACACCGCGTTGCTCGACGTATTTTTTGATCCCGGCCACGCCCAGCGCACCCGCAGGCTCGGTGATCGAGCGGGTGTCATCAAAGATGTCCTTGATGGCCGCGCAGATTTCATCGGTGCTCACGGTGATGACTTCGTCGACGTAGTCTTTGCAAATATCAAACGTGTGCTGGCCGATCTGGCCCACGGCGACGCCGTCGGCGAAGATCCCGACGCTTGGCAAGACCACGCGCTCACCGGCCGCCATTGCGGCTTGCAGGCAGTTGGAGTCATCGGGCTCGACGCCAATGACTTTAATATCTGGCCGCAGGTACTTCACATACGCCGCAATACCGGCAATCAATCCGCCACCGCCCACCGGCACGAAGATCGCATCCAGCGGCGTCGGGTGCTGACGCAGAATTTCCATCGCCACGGTGCCCTGCCCGGCGATGGTGTGCGGGTCATCGTAGGGGTGTACGTAAACGTAGCCTTTTTGTTCAACCAGTTGCAGCGAGTACGCCAGGGCTTCCGGGAAGGAGTCACCGTGCAGCACCACAATACCGCCACGCGAACGCACGCCTTCAATCTTGATCTCAGGGGTGGTTTTGGGCATCACGATGGTGGCTTTCACCCCCAGCACCTTGGCGGCCAGCGCCAGGCCTTGTGCATGGTTGCCGGCCGAGGCGGTGACGACGCCGCAGGCACGCTCGGCGTCGGTCAATTGCGTGAGCTTGTTGTAAGCGCCACGAATCTTGAACGAAAACACCGGCTGCAAATCTTCGCGTTTGAGCAAAATCTGGTTGCCCAGACGCGCAGACAACTGATTGGCAGGCTGCAAGGGGGTTTCTACCGCGACGTCATAAACGCGCGAGGTGAGTATCTTCTTAACGTACTGTTCGAGCATCGGAAAGCTTCACTGGGCGGTTAGCAGGGACCAAGGAGTCTACCCCAGCGTTTACACGGGCGACCATACGAATCCAAAGGTTTTAGTTATACTCCACGCCCTTCTGTTTACCCTTCCCGCCCCGGAGCCCGCATGACCCAGGATCAACTCAAACAAGCCGTAGCCCAGGCGGCTGTCGACTTCATCCTCCCGAAACTGGATGACAAGAGCATCGTTGGGGTCGGCACCGGCTCCACGGCCAACTGCTTCATTGACGCGCTGGCCTTGCACAAAGGCGCTTTTGACGGTGCCGTGGCCAGTTCCGAAGCCACCGCCGCACGCCTCAAGGGCCACGGGATTCCTGTGTACGAGCTGAACACCGTGAGCGATCTGGAGTTCTACGTGGACGGCGCCGATGAGAGCGACGAAAACCTCAACCTGATCAAAGGCGGCGGCGCAGCCCTGACCCGCGAAAAAATCGTCGCGGCCGTGGCCAAAACCTTTATCTGCATCGCTGACGCCAGCAAGCTGGTGCCGGTGCTGGGCGCGTTCCCGCTGCCGGTTGAAGTGATCCCGATGGCCCGCAGCCACGTGGCCCGCGAACTGGTCAAACTGGGCGGCGATCCGGTGTACCGCGAAGGTGTGCTGACGGATAACGGCAACATCATTCTTGACGTGCACAACCTGCAAATCGTCGACCCGGTGAAACTGGAAACTCAGATCAACGCCATCGTCGGTGTGGTGACCAACGGTTTGTTCGCTGCGCGCCCGGCGGACCTGTTGCTGCTGGGGACGCCTGAAGGCGTGAAAACCCTGAGCAAATAACCCGTAACCGTGTAGGAGCGAGCTTGCCTCGCGATCTTTTAAACGATCAAAAGATCGCGAGGCAAGCTCGCTCCTACACGGTGTTGATTCAGGGCTTTTTGAACACGTAAAACAGGTTCGGCTCGCTCACCAGATACAGCGTCCCTTCGTCGTCCATGGCGACGCCTTCCGCTTGCGGCACTGACTCTTGCAGACCATTGCGGCCCTTTTTCAGCGATAACGTGCTGAACGGGCGGCCACTGATGTCCAGTTCCAGCAGCAACTTCGACTCATCCGACAGCGCCAGCAAATGGCCGCTGCGCTCATCAAACTGCAAGCTCGATAAATCACGCACAAACAGTCGCGCATCACGTCGCGGGTTGGTAATCACGTGGGTGGCATAGGGTTGTTGCGGGTTGTCATGGGGAAAGCCGCGCACTTCGTAAATCAGCATCGGGTCGCGCTCCTTGGCCACAAACAGGCGCTTGCCTGCCGAGTCGTACGCCAGCCCCTCGAAGCCTTTGTTGCCCGACGGGCTGATGCCCAAGGTCAGTTGCTCGGCATCTGCGGCATTGAGCTCGCGGGTGGCCTCGTCGATTTTCACTTTGATCAGGCGCTGGGTGTATTCATCGGTGATCACGTAGGTGTTCTCATCAATGAACTCTATGGCCTCGGCATCACCAAACCCGGTCAGTTTTATCCGCCGCACTATCCGCCCATCCAGCGATAACTCCACCAGTTCCGGGTTTTTATTGGTCACGGTAAACAGGCTTTTGCGCACCGGGTCGTAGGTCAGGGCCGAGACATTGTCTTCAAGCCCCTCAATCACCCGGCCTTGCAGCACCGCACGGTAATCGCCCAGGTTGATGGCATTCGGGTTGGCAGGCTGCCACAGCAGGCTGAGGTTGAACCAGGTTCGGTCGAACAGGCGGTAATGCTGGGCCGCGAAGCCCGCGGCCAACAGCGCCACGAGCAACACGCCCAGAAAAAGCGGGGTAGAACGGCTGACACGCGACATAAGGACAAGCTCTTGAAAAATCAGTCGGATGAAATATCACGGCTGCATGAATTCAAGCTTAATCCGTCATGGCTATTTGGCTTTCTTTTCGAAACGGTAGAAAAGGTTGGGCTCACTGACCATGTACAAGGTGCCGTCGTTATCAATCGCCACGCCTTCGGCCCGAGGGATGGTGCTCTTGAGGCCATTGAAGCCACGCAGCAGGGTCATGAAGCTGACCTGCTCGCCCAGTTCATCCAGCTCCAGCAGCAGGTGCGAATCGGCGGAAAGCACCAGCGTGTGGCCCGTGCGCGGGTCAATGCTCAGACCCGACAAGTTGCGCAGGTCGAGCTCATCGCTCGGTACTTTCTGCTTGTTGCCCAAGAGGGTCTGGCTGCCGTCGCTTTTCCACACATACATCGCCGGTGGGCGCTCTTCACCCAGCAGCAACTGCTGACGGCGCGGGTCCCAGGCAATGGCCTCGAAGGCTTTGTTCTGATCTTTGGAAGGGCCAAGGTCGTACTTGGGGAAGTCCTTGATGTTCAGGGTTTTGGTATCGGCGTCGACTTTGACGATGGTCAATAAATGATCACGCTCATCGACGATACCCAGCAGGCCGTTCTCCATCACGGTCAAGCCTTCAGGGTTGCTCCAGCCCTCCAGGGGGATTTTGCGCAGCACATCGCCCTCAAGGCTGAGCTCAACCAGAAACGGGTTTTTGCCCATGACTGAAAACAGCGTGTTGGTCTTGGGGTTATACGACAGGTCCGAGGCTTCGTCCTTCTCCAGCCCTGTCATCGGCTTGCCATCAATGACCACGCGGTAGTTTGGCAACCAGACACTCTCATTTTGATCGCTCTGGCTCTCGAACTGCTCCAGCACCCACAAAGCACCCCGGTCGTCCCAATGCAGGATTGACGCTATCCCATAGAACAGCGCTGCCAGCAGAAAAAGCCAGGAATACCAACGCAAGCGAAAGCGCGAAGGTCGCGGATCAGACGAGGTCTGCAGAGGGTCTGTGGCCATTAACGTTATCATCCAAGAAATTTTGCTACGTCTAAATAACACAAAGCGGGCAAAACCGATTGCCCCTCACGCGGGTATTATGCAGAGAGTGTGTGAAATTATTGCTAAGAAGCACCGCCCTCGGTTCCCCTTCGATAGAGCGCTGCCTCAACTCAGCCCTTGAACTTACCTGCCCGAATACATCAGCACATCCGTAGGAGTTGTCTTTAATTATTTGAAGCAACTAGCGCCCATTCATCCAACCCCTTTTAAAAATCCACATTTGGTTTAAATGACGTACGACTTGTACCCACGTCTTTAACACATTCTATCGCCTGCTAATTATTCACAAACCCCCTAGACTGCCGCTGCTCACGTCACATTAAACGTCTTGCCAGTAGGAACTTTCTGAATATGACTCAGAGATTAATAATTGCAAGATCGCACCTTGACACTCTTGCACCAAGACTCTTATCTAATAAACAACCAGACTCAACCGCACCCAACCTCACTATTGAACACGCTGTAACGGTGCACACGGATTGTTAAACCGACTACCCCGGTAACACAGCACCCGCTTTCCTTGGACGCCACCGTCCGGACTCTCTCAATTGCCGTGCTCTGTGCCGCCTTAAAGTTAGACAGGAGTTTACGTTTATGCCCTTTACCTCACACGCCCAAAAGTTGGCAGCACCGACACTTGCACCCTCGAACAAGTTCACTATTTGTGCACGTGCCGCCGAACAACTGTTTGTCAGCATCGCGCCCTATATAAATATGGAAGAAGGCGACTTGATTGAATTGTTCTGGGACGGCTGTTATGTATCTTCACGACAACTTTACCGGGCCGATATAGGGCAACCGGTATCACTGCGAGTGCCTGAAAGTTTTATTCAAAACGGCACCGCCCGTCTTTATTATCGCGTGATGCACATTGGCAGCAGCCCTGCTCTTTCCGCGCAACTTAAAGTTCTGGTCAAACTTGACTGCCCTGGCGGAGTGGCCATCGGAGAAGAGAACCAGGGCCTCGCGCCCTTGATGATCCCGGAGCAAATCCAACGCTACGGGGTCAATCCCAGCCAGATGAAACGCGGGGTGCCGCTGACCATCGAGCCTTATCGCAACATGGCCGGCGAAGATGAAATCACCTTGCTGTGGGGGGACGTGCGCCTCGACCTGCCCAAGTTGCGCCACATCGACATCAACAAGCCCGTCAGTGTATTCGTGCCCCCTGAAATCATCCAGGAAGCCGGTGAAGACCCGAAACTTGAAATCACCTACTGCGTGATTGATCGCGTGGGCAACAACTCACGCTGGGCACCGACCCGCACGCTGAAGGTGGGTGCCAACAAGCGTTATATCAACTCTGCCCCCCGCGAAATCCTGCGGGCTGCCGAAACACGGCCCAACTGGCGCGACTGACCCTGGCGGGCAGCACGAATCATCTATCCATATTCCGAAAAGTTAGTTCTTTTAATTTTTATACTCAATTAGGGTATATGCACCGGACCACCGGACTCTCTTGCTTTACATCGCGCCGCTCAAGCGGCGCTCCAAAGATGAGGTAGGTATGGTCAGCAACACAATTACCCTTTACGGGGCATTGCGTGCAGCCAAGGAGCGGAACTAATGACTCTCTTGGCAACTGCACAACTGCAAAGCGACCTGGATGTCGCGCCCCTGTTGTTAGCAGCGCACGTCCTGCGCACCGACAACGAAGCCCTTCAAGCCGCCCACGACCTGGCTGACGCCGCACGTGAGCACGCCGCAAAACGCGATCAGCAACGCAAGCTGCCGTGGTCACTCATAGAAACCTTCACCCGCAGCGGTTTGGGCGGTATTTCGATAGCACGTGAATTTGGCGGGGCACAGGTGTCGTTTGTGACCTTGGCTGAAGTCTTCGCGATCATCTCGGCGGCCGACCCGGCGCTGGGGCAGATCCCGCAGAACCAGGTCGGGCTGCTTAACCTGATTGCCAGCGTCGCGAGCCCTTCGCAAAAAGAACAGTTGTTCACCAGCGTGCTGCAAGGCTGGCGCATAGGTAATGCGGGCCCTGAGCGCGGCACCAAAAACACCCTCGAATTGAAGGCCCGGATCATCGCTGACGGCGATGATTTTGTGATCAATGGCCAGAAGTTCTACTCCACCGGCGCGCTGTTTGCGCACTGGATCGCCGTCAAGGCACTGAACCACGATGGCAAACAGGTCATGGCCTTTGTCCGCCGTGGCACCCCCGGCTTGCGCGTGGTCGATGACTGGTCCGGTTTCGGCCAGCGCACCACCGCCAGCGGTACCGTCCTGCTGAACAACGTACCCGTTGAAGCAGAGCTGGTGATCGACAACTGGCGCCTGGCTGAAGTGCCGAATATTCAAGGCGCGATTTCGCAGTTGATTCAGGCCGCTATCGACTTGGGCATTGCGCGCGGTGCCATTGCCGACACTATCAGCTTTGTCCGCGAGCGGTCGCGCCCCTGGGTGGATGCCAAGGTCGAGCGCAACAGCGATGACCCTTACGTGATCGCCGACATCGGCAAATTGCACATCGAGTTACACGCCGCCGAAGCGCTGTTGCGCAAGGCCGGTCGGGTGCTCGACGAGGTCAGCGCGGCACCGATTGATGCAGCGGCTGCGGCCCGCGCCTCGATTGCCGTGGCCGAAGCCAAGGCGCTGAGCACTGAGCTGTCGTTACTGGCCAGTGAAAAGCTGTTCGAACTGGCGGGCAGCCGCGCCACCCTTGCCGAGTTCAACCTGGACCGCCATTGGCGCAACGCACGGGTGCACACCCTGCACGACCCGGTGCGCTGGAAATACCACGCCATCGGCGCCTATCGCCTCAACGGCACTTTGCCTGCACGGCATTCCTGGATCTAACGGAGACACCCATGTCACTGATATCCAAACAGGTCCCGGTCATCCAGAGCGATGCCGAGGCCCTGAGCGTAGCGCGTGAGCTGGCCGCCCATTTCAAACGTGAAAGCACCGTGCGAGATCGCGAGCGGCGCCTGCCTTTTGATGAGCTGGAATTGTTTTCCCACACCGGTCTGTGGGGCATCACCGTGCCCAAGGCCTATGGCGGCGCGGGCGTGTCCAACGTCACCCTCGCCGATGTGGTCAGCCTTATTTCAGCGGCCGACAGCTCGCTGGGGCAAATCCCGCAGAACCATTTCTATGCCCTCGAAGTGCTCCGGGTAAACGGCAGCGAGGCGCAAAAACAACGGCTTTATACCGAGGTGTTGAACGGCCAGCGCTTTGGCAATGCCCTGGCCGAACTGGGCACCAAAACCGCCCACGATCGCACCACGCATTTAGCCAAGGCCGAACACGGCTATCGCATCAATGGCCGCAAGTTCTACGCCACCGGCGCGCTGTATGCGCAGCGTATCCCGACCTCGGTTGTAGATGACCACGGCGTGCAGCACTTGGCGTTTGTGCGCAGCGACAGCGACGGACTGAACGTGATCGACGACTGGAGCGGCTTTGGCCAGCGCACCACGGGCAGCGGCTCGGTGGTGTTCGACAACGTGTTTGTCGCCAGCGATGACGTGATCCCGTTTCAAAGCGCGTTTGAACGCCCTACCCCGGTCGGCCCGCTGGCGCAGATTCTGCACGCAGCCATCGACACCGGCATCGCCCGCGCCGCCTTTGAAGACGCGCTGAACTTTGTGCGGCACAAAACCCGGCCCTGGATCGACGCCACCACCGACATTGCCAGCGAAGACCCGCTCACCCTTAAAAGCTTCGGCCAGTTGAGCGTGCGCCTGCATGCGGCTGAAGCCTTGCTGGAGCGCAGCGGCGAGTTCCTCGACATCGCCCAGACCAACACCACCGCCAGCACCGTCGCAGCCGCCTCGATTGCCGTGGCCGAAGCCCGCGCCATCAGCACCGAAGTGGCTCTGAGCGCGGCCAGCACTTTGTTTGAACTGGCCGGCAGCCAGGCCACCCTGGCCGAGTACGGCCTTGACCGCCACTGGCGCAACGCCCGCGTGCACACCCTGCACGACCCGGTGCGCTGGAAGTACCACGCTGTCGGTAACTACTACCTCAACAGTGAAAACCCACCGCTGCGGGGGACCATCTGATGAGCAAAAAGAAAATCCTGCTCAATGCGTTCAACATGAACTGCATCGGGCATATCAACCACGGGTTGTGGACGCACCCGCGCGACACCTCCACGCGCTACAACACCCTGGAATACTGGACCGAGCTGGCGCAACTGCTGGAACGCGGGCTGTTTGACGGGCTGTTTATCGCGGATATCGTCGGCGTTTACGACGTTTATCAACAATCGGTTGATGTTCCGCTTAAAGAATCCATCCAGTTGCCAGTCAACGACCCATTGCTGTTGGTTTCAGCCATGGCCGCCGTCACCAAAAACCTCGGTTTCGGTTTGACCGCCAACCTCACCTACGAGCCGCCGTACCTGTTCGCGCGGCGCATGTCGACCCTCGACCACCTGACCCGTGGCCGCGTGGGCTGGAACATCGTCACCGGCTACCTGGACAGCGCCGCCAAGGCCATGGGCCTGACCGAACAAGTGGAACACGACCGCCGTTACGACCAGGCCGACGAATACCTGGAGGTGCTCTACAAACTCTGGGAAGGCAGTTGGGAAAACGACGCCGTGCTCAACGATCCGGCGCAGCGCATCTACGCCCAGCCCGACAAAGTGCACAAGGTCAAACACGCGGGCGAGTTCTATCAGGTCGAGGGTTATCACCTCTGCGAGCCGTCGCCACAGCGCACCCCCGTGCTGTTTCAGGCGGGCAGCTCGGACCGTGGGCTGGCCTTTGCCGGGCGCCATGCCGAGTGCGTGTTCATCAGCGGGCAGACCAAGGCCGCGACCAAACTCCAGGTCGACCGGGTGCGCGCCAGCGCGGCTGCATCGGGCCGCAACCCGGATGACATCAAAGTGTTTATGGGCCTGAACGTGATCGTCGCGCCGACCGAAGCCCAGGCGCAGGCCAAGCGTGAGGAATACCTGGCCTACGCCAGCGCCGAAGCCGGGGTCGCGCATTTTTCCAGCTCCACCGGCATCGACTTTGCCGATTACGAGCTGGACGAGCCGATCCAGTACGTGAAGAGCAACGCCATCCAGTCCGCGACCAAAGTGCTGCAAAACAACGACTGGACGCGCCGCAAGTTGCTGGAACAACACGCACTGGGCGGGCGCTACATCACCGTGGTCGGCTCACCCGAACAGGTCGCCGATGAACTGGAATCGTGGATCGAGCAAACCGGTCTCGACGGCTTCAACCTGACCCGCATCGTCACACCCGAAAGCTACGCCGATTTCATCGATTTAGTGATCCCCGAGCTGCAACGCCGGGGCTCTTACAAAACCGCCTATGACAGCGGCAGCCTGCGGCAAAAACTGTTTGTCGAAGGCGACGCGCACCTGCCTGAACGGCATACCGGCGCTTCTTTTAGACACAACGCCTGACTCCCTTGTGGGAGCGGGCTTGCTCGCGATGCAAACGATGCGGTCTGTCTGGCGCAGCGCGCCGATGCCATCGCGAGCAAGCCCGCTCCCACAAAAACAGAACTCTTATTTGACCGGATGAATTTCATGAACAAAAAACACGCTCTGGTTCTCGCGCTCGGCCTGTTCAGCAGCCTTGCCTTCGCCGCCGAAAAACCGCTCAAGGTCGGCACCACCGCCGCCTTCGCCATTCCGCTGGAAGCCGCTGTGGCTGAAGCGGATAAACAAGGCCTGAAAGTTGAACTGGTGGAATTCACCGACTGGATCGCCCCCAACGTCAGCCTCGCCAGCGGCGACATTGACGTGAACTACTTCCAGCACATCCCGTTCCTGGAAAACGCCAAGGCCGCCAGCGGCTTTGATCTGGTGCCGTACGCACCGGGGGTGATCAACAACGTGGGCCTGTATTCGAAAAAGTACAAAAGCTTTGATGAGCTGCCCACCGGCGCCACCGTGGCCATCGCCAACGACCCGATCAACAGTGGCCGTGGCCTGCAATTGCTGGCCAAGGCCGGGCTGATCACGCTCAAGCCCGGCGTGGGTTACAAAGCCACCGAAGACGACATCACCGACAACCCGAAAAAACTGAAGATTTTGCAGGTCGAAGCTGTGCAACTGGTACGCGCCTACGACGATGCCGACCTGGTGCTGGGCTACCCGGCTTACATCCGCCTGGCCAAAACCTTCGATGCCACCTCCGCCATCCTGTTCGACGGCATCGACCACCCGGAATACGTGATTCAGTTCGTCATCCAGCCCAAGAGCAAAGACGACCCGCGCCTGGCCAAATTCATCGACATTTACCAGCACTCACCGGTGGTCAAAGCCTCGCTGGATAAAACCTACGGCACCCTGTACCAACCTGGCTGGAAGAACTGACGATGAACCTGGCCCTTGATCGCGCCCGGCTCGACGAGCCGCAGCCCGATGCCGTTCGCACCGAACTGCACCCGGAGCTGACCAACGCCCACGTGCGCTTTATTGGCGTGGGCAAAACTTATGACGGCCGCCAAGGCCCGGTAGACGCCCTCAAAGGCATAGATCTGGCGATTCAACGCGGTGAAATCTTCGGCATTATTGGCCGCAGCGGCGCCGGTAAATCGTCGTTGATTCGCACCATCAACCGCCTTGAGCAGCCCAGCAGCGGGCGGGTGTTGATTGATCAAATCGACATCGGCGGGTTTGACGAAGACAAGCTGGTGGCGTTGCGCCGCCAGATCGGCATGATCTTTCAGCACTTCAATCTGATGTCGGCCAAGACGGTGTGGCAGAACGTTGAGCTGCCGCTCAAGGTAGCGGGTGTGCCCAAGCCGCAACGCGAACAAAAGGTCCGCGAGCTGCTGGAACTCGTGGGCCTGCAAGGCAAGCACACGGCTTACCCGGCGCAACTGTCCGGCGGGCAAAAACAGCGCGTGGGCATTGCCCGCGCACTGGTTCACGACCCGCAGATTTTGCTCTGCGACGAGGCCACCTCGGCCCTCGACCCGGAGACCACCCAGTCGATCCTCGGCTTGCTGCGCGAGATCAACCAGCGCCTGGGCCTGACCATCATCCTCATCACCCACGAAATGGCGGTGATCCGCGATATTTGCCACCGCGTAGTGGTGCTGGAGCAAGGCCGTGTCGTGGAGCAAGGCCCGGTGTGGCAAGTGTTTGGCGACCCGCAACACGAGGTCAGCAAAACCTTGCTCGCACCCTTGCAAGACAACCTGCCCGAGGCGCTGCAACATCGCATCAGCGCGACGCCACAGTCATCGCAATCGAGCGTGATTCTGCGCCTGCGCTTCACCGGCGGTCAGGCCCAGGAGCCTGATCTGGGCGCGTTATTCAGCGCCTTGGGCGGCCAGGTGCGATTGCTCCACGGCGGCGTCGAGCAGATCCAGGGGCATGCCTTGGGGCAACTGCTGCTCAGCGTGACCAGCGCCTCACTGGGGGCAGAAGAACTGCGCAAGCGCGCTGAACAATGGGCACAACAAGTCGAGGTGCTGGGCTATGGGGTTTGATCGTTTATGGCAGGGCGTGATCGACACCTTTTTGATGGTCGGCGTGTCGTCACTTATTGCGTTGATTCTGGGCATTCCGCTGGCGGTGATTCTGGTCACCAGCGGCAAGGGCGGCATCTATGAAGCCCCGACGCTGAACAAAGCCCTGGGCGCGTTTGTAAACCTGTTCCGTTCCATCCCGTTTCTGATTTTGATGGTGGCGCTCATTCCGTTTACCCGGCTGATTGTCGGCACCACTTACGGTGTGTGGGCGGCCGTCGTGCCGCTGACCATCGCCGCCACGCCGTTTTTTGCGCGCATTGCCGAAGTGAGCCTGCGCGAGGTGGATCACGGATTGATCGAAGCTGCCCAGGCGATGGGCTGCAAACGGCATCACATCATCTGGCACGTGCTGCTGCCAGAAGCGTTACCGGGCATTGTCGGGGGTTTTACCATCACCATCGTCACCATGATCAACTCTTCGGCCATGGCCGGGGCGATTGGTGCGGGGGGCTTGGGCGACATTGCCTACCGCTACGGTTACCAGCGCTTTGACACCCAGGTCATGCTCACCGTGATTGTTTTGTTGGTGGTGCTGGTGGCGGTGATTCAGCTCGGCGGCGATCGTTTGGCGCGTGTGCTGAACAAACGCTGAGGTATAGTCGGCGGCAACACCGCCGCCGACCGAGCCTGCAATGACCCTGGACCCCACCACCCTCGAACAGATTGCTGCCACCACCCTGGCGCATTACCAGCAGAGTGCCGAAGGCTTTCGCGAAGGCACTCGCGACCACGACGTCAGCCAGAACATCGACGCCTTGCTGCGCCACCTTCAGGGCGCGGCGCCGTTCACGATTCTGGATTTCGGCTGCGGCCCCGGCCGCGACCTGCAAGCCTTCACCCGCTTGGGACATGTCGCCATCGGCCTGGACGGCACCGAGCGCTTCACCCAAATGGCCCGCGAAGACAGCGGCTGTGAAGTGTGGCACCAGGACTTTCTCAAGCTAGATCTGCCGGCTGAGCGCTTTGACGGCATCTTCGCCAACGCCTCGTTGTTTCATGTCCCAACCCAAGCGCTTGAGCGCGTGCTGAGTGAACTGCACGCCAGCCTCAAACCGGGCGGTGTGCTGCTCAGCTCCAACCCGCGCGGCGACAACCGCGAAGGCTGGAATGGCCAGCGCTACGGCGCGTACCACGACCTCGAACACTGGCGTGCGCTGCTCACAGCAGCGGGTTTTACCGAGCTGGAACACTACTACCGCCCCACCGGCCTGCCCCGCGACCAACAGCCATGGCTGGTGAGTGTTTGGCGTAAGTAACCCCAAGATCAAAAGATCGCGAGCAAGCTCGCTCCTACAGAGGGCTTGGACATATTCAGATTCACAGCCATACAGGTCGTTTGCGTGCCCCCGCCTACTCTTTGTTTTTAGTCTTGATGAAAGGGCAAAGGGATGTCTGGGGCTGCACAGGCCTGTCGATTGCGAAAAGGTAGGTATGGAGAACTGGGCCGCATCTACGCACTTACCGCGGTTGTCAAAAACAGAAAGCCGATCTTCAACGATTTTGGTTTAAGCCGTTTGTTGATAAACGAGCTCAGACGCTCTCACGCAGAAGGGTTGGTGAATTCCCTTGCGTGGGTCGTGATGCCGGATCACTTTCATTGGCTGATCGAGCTTCAACAGAGCCCGCTTTCAATCGTCATGCAGCGCACAAAATCACGTAGTGCACGAGCCATTAATGCTGCGTGTGGACGCTTTGCTCAATGCTGGCAAGCGGGCTATCACGACCGGGCTATTCGATTTACCAATCCCTTGCGAGCAGGCCTGGTCAAGCGTTTGGGTGACTACCCTCACTGGGATGCCATCTGGTTGTAAACGCACTACCAAATTGTAGGAGCGAGCTTGCTCGCGATCTTTTGATCTTTAAAAAAGAAAACCCCGAAGGGCTCGCGCCTTTCGGGGTTGTGGGTCTTGGCATGGGTTACAACTTGGCGATGGACACTTCGGTGGATTTTACGAAGGCGATCACTTCGCTGCCGACCACCAGTTCCAGCTCTTTGACCGAGCGGGTGGTGATGACGGAGGTGACGATGCCGGAGGCGGTTTGTACGTCGATTTCGGACAGTACGTCGCCCAAGACGATTTCTTTGATGTGGCCTTTGAATTGGTTACGAACGTTGATGGCTTTGATGGTCATGGTGTCGATTCCTGTCTTGAGAAAAGTAGGTTTAAAGCGCCCAACGCAGTTGCGTCGGCAGCGGTGCAACAGGGTCTGGCTCAGGTGGCGAGCCAGGTAAAGCGAGCACTCGGTGAAGCACTTCGGTTTCCAGTGCCGCCAGTCGATGTGAACCACGCACCCGAGGGCGCGGCAGTTCGACGGTGAGGTCGAGCCCCACTTCACCGTCTTCGATCAGGATGACCCGGTCAGCAATCGCAACCGATTCGCTGACGTCGTGGGTCACCAGTAATACGGTGAAGCCATGCTGGCGCCACAGGCGTTCGATCAGTTGTTGCATCTCGATGCGGGTCAGCGCATCCAGTGCACCCAAGGGCTCGTCCAGCAAGAGCAAACGCGGTTGGTGGATCAAGGCGCGGGCCAGCGCTACACGCTGCTTTTGCCCGCCCGACAAGGCCGCCGGCCATTCATTGGCGCGCTCGGCCAGGCCGACTTCTTCCAGCGCCTTGAGGGCTTTTGGCCGCCAGTCGCCTTTGAGGCCAAGGCCCACGTTGTCGATGACTTTTTTCCAGGGCAGCAAGCGCGCTTCCTGAAACATTAAGCGGGTGTCTTCACGGGCTTCTTGCAGCGGCGCGCTGCCGGCCAGCAGTTCGCCGCCCGTGGGCTGGTCAAGCCCGGCCAGCAGGCGCATCAAGGTGCTTTTGCCGCAACCGCTGCGGCCCACAATGGCGACAAACTGGCCTGCCGGAATGTGCAGGTTAATGCCACGCAGCACCAGACGATCGCCAAAGGCTTTTTGCAGGCCCTTGACCACCAGCGGGATGCCCTGACGCAAATGCGGAGGTTGTTGAGCTGTCATGCGGCACCGCCTTTTGGCACTTGATAAGCCGGGTGCCAGCGCAACCAGACACGTTCCAGACCTCGGGCGGCAGTGTCTGCCAGCTTGCCGAGGATCGCGTACATCACAATGGCCAATACCACCACGTCGGTCTGCAGGAACTCCCGGGCGTTCATCGCCAGGTAGCCAATGCCGGAGCTGGCGGAGATGGTTTCAGCCACGATCAGCGTCAGCCACATAAAGCCCAGGGCGAAGCGCACGCCGACCAGAATCGACGGCAACGCGCCCGGCAGGATCACTTGCCAAAACAGGCTGAAACCCGACAAGCCGTAGCTACGCGCCATTTCTACCAGCGCCGGGTCGACGTTGCGGATGCCGTGATACGTGTTGAGGTAGATCGGGAACAAGGTGCCCAACGCCACCAGAAAAATCTTCGCTGACTCGTCGATGCCGAACCACAAAATCACCAGCGGGATCAGCGCCAGGTGCGGCACGTTACGGATCATTTGCACCGAGCTGTCGAGCAGGCGCTCGCCCCACTTCGACAGGCCGGTGATAAAGCCCAGCGCCAGGCCGATGCTGCCACCGATCGCGAAGCCCACACCGGCACGCCAGCCGCTGATGGCCAGGTGTTTCCAGATCTCGCCACTGCGCACCAACTCCACGCCCGCTTCAATCACTGCAATCGGTGAAGGCAGGATCCGCGTCGACAACCAGCCCGCCGACACCGACAACTGCCACACCGCCAACAGCAACACGGGCAATGCCCAGGGGGCAAACGTGTGGGCGATTTTATGAAGGCTTGTAGCCTTTGCCGTACTCATGCTCGCCTCAGCTCTGCGACGCAGCTTTAGGGAGGATGTCGTTGGCGACCATTTCGCCAAACGGGCTCACGTAGCCTGCGCTTTTCGGCAATTCCGGGCGCTCGATGTCCAGGTGCGGAAACAGCAGTTCAGCCACGCGGTACGACTCTTCCAAGTGGGGATAACCCGAGAAAATAAAGGTGTCTATGCCCAGGTCTGCGTATTCCTTGACCCGCGCTGCAACCGTTGGGCCGTCGCCGACCAGTGCCGTGCCCGCGCCGCCGCGAACCAGGCCCACGCCCGCCCACAGGTTAGGGCTGACTTCGAGGTTATCGCGGCTGCCGCCGTGCAGCGCAGCCATGCGCTGCTGGCCTACCGAGTCAAAGCGCGACAGTGACGCCTGGGCACGGGCGATGGTGTCGTCGTCCAGGTGCGAGATCAGTTTGTCGGCGGCTTTCCATGCCTCTTCGTTGGTTTCACGCACGATCACGTGCAGGCGAATACCAAAGCGCACGGTGCGGCCGAGCTTGGCGGCCTTGTCGCGCACTTGCTGGATTTTTTCTGCGACCGCAGCCGGCGGCTCGCCCCAGGTCAGGACCATTTCAACCTGTTCGGCGGCCAGGTCTTGCGCCGCTTCTGACGAGCCACCGAAGTACAGTGGCGGACGCGGTTGCTGGATCGGCGGGTAGAGCAGCTTGGCGCCTTTGACCTGGATGTGCTGGCCGTCGTAATCCACGGTTTCGCCTTCCAGTACGCGGCGCCAGATACGGGTGAATTCCACCGAGGCCTGATAGCGCTCTTCGTGGCTCAGGAACAGGCCGTCACCGGCCAGTTCGTCCGGGTCACCACCGGTGACGAGGTTGAACAGGGCACGGCCACCGGACAGTCGGTCCAGGGTCGCCGCCTGGCGCGCCGCCACGGTGGGCGAAATAATGCCGGGGCGCAGGGCCACCAAAAATTTCAGGCGCTGGGTCACCGGGATCAGCGAGGCGGCCACCAGCCAGGAGTCTTCGCATGAGCGCCCAGTCGGGATCAGTACCCCGCCAAAACCCAGGCGGTCTGCGGCTTGCGCCACTTGTTGCAGGTAACCGTGATCAACAGCGCGAGCACCTTCGGAGGTGCCAAGGTAATGGCCATCTCCGTGGGTAGGCAGGAACCAGAAAATGTTGAGGCTCATGGAGTGGTCTCCTAAAGGGGTACGGCAAGCATTAAGGGGCTGTGGCCGCGGTGGCGGGCGGCGTCCAGATCACGTCTTTAATCGTCAACGGCTTGGGGATGAGCTTGAGCTGGTAAAAACTGTCGGCAATTTTTTGCTGCGCATTGACCACTTCCGGGGTCAGGAACTGCGCGCCGTAACCCTGACGCTTCACCGAGGTTTCGGTGATATCGACCGGCAAGCCGAGCAACGGAGCAACCTGCTGGGTCACTTCGTCAGGGTGCGCCTTGGCCCACTCACCGACATTGCGCACTTCTTCGATCAGGGTTTCGATGACTTTGGGGTGCTTTTCAGCAAACGGTTTAGTCGCCAGGTAGAACTGGTGGTTGTCAGCAATGCCGGTCGCGTCACGCAGCGTACGGGCGTGCAGTTGTTGCTCGGCGGCGGCCTGGTACGGGTCCCAGATGACCCAGGCATCGACACTGCCACGCTCGAAGGCGGCACGGGCGTCCGCTGGCGGCAGGAAGACGGTCTGGATGTCGGTGTATTTCAGGCCGGCGTCTTCAAGAGCGCGCACCAGCAGGTAGTGCACGTTGGAGCCTTTGTTGAGGACAACCTTTTTGCCTTTGAGGTCTTTGACCGAGGTGATAGGCGAGTCTTTGGGCACCAGAATCGCTTCACTGGTCGGCGCTGGCGGCTCGTATGCGACGTACAGCAGGTCGGCACCGGCGGCCTGGGCAAACACGGGCGGGGTTTCGCCGGTCACGCCGAAGTCGATGGAGCCTACGTTGAGGCCTTCCAGCAGCTGCGGGCCGCCCGGGAATTCAGTCCATTGCACGTCGACGCCCTGATCGGCCAGACGCTTTTCCAGCGTGCCTTTGGCCTTGAGCAGCACCAGCGTGCCGTACTTCTGGTAGCCAATACGCACGGTATCGGCCTGGGCTTGAAGTGCCACGCCTAATGACACGGCTGCAGCCAGCAGTGTGGCCAAACCACGACGCAAAATGACAGGGCGCATGGCGCTCTCCTTTATTTTTTTGTTCTGTAAGAGCGAGCTTGCCTCGCGATCTTTTAAAAGATCCAAAGATCGCGAGGCAAGCTCGCTCCTACCGTTGTGTGTTAGTTCAGATACTCCAGCGAGCCGTACGCAGGCGCTCGTTGAGGATGTCGGGGTCCAGCGGTTTTGGGCGACGGGCCAGGGCGCTGTAAAAGTGCTCCAGTGACTCGCTCAAACGTTGTTCCAGCACCGGCACCAGCTGCGCCTGAGCGCTGCCTTCGCCGTAAGCAATCTGGTTGTCTTCGGCAAAGATGCCGTGCAGCATTTCCTGGGCCTTGAGCGCCGACAGCACGGGCTTGAGGGCGTAGTCCACGGCCAGCATGTGGGCGATGCTGCCGCCGGTCGCAATGGGCAGCACCACTTTGTGGCTCAAGGCACGTTCAGGCAGCAGGTCGAGGATGGTTTTCAGAGCACCGCTGAAAGAAGCCTTGTACACCGGAGTCGCAATCACCAGGCCGTCGGCCCGCTCAATCTGCTCCAGCAGGTCGATAATTTTTGGACTGTCGAAACGCGCATGCAGCAGGTCTTCAGCCGGAAAGTCACGTACCTGGTAACTCACCACTTCGACGCCATTCTGGTTGAGCCAGTGTTTGGCGCGGTCCAGCAACACTCCGGAACGGGAGCGTTGACTTGGGCTACCTCCGATTGTCACAACCAGCATTTACGGTTTCCTTGAATGAAATTTTTCAATTTTCTGTCAGCGTTTTCGCTTAGATGGAACTGACCTTAACAGGTGTTTTTTATATCCATAAATCATATTTGTTCATTTGTTTATTCCTTAAACGCATATGAATTAACAGGATCGAGTAGGGTGAGGGATTTTTTTTTCCCTCAGCCCTCTCACACCACCGTACGTGCGGTTCCGCATACGGCGG
>NZ_WIVZ01000021.1:0-109474 GCF_009600325.1 Pseudomonas sp. FSL R10-2189 | reverse complement strand
GCCTAAGCCCTGTGGGATACAGGACTCAGGCTGCGCTGGGCGCTAGTTAATCTGTCCAACTTTTGGGGGGCAGTTCAGAGGATGTGCAGCCGCTGCAAAAACAACAAAGCCCCGCAATGCGGGGCTTTGTTGTGTCTGGGCGGGGTTATTTTTTGAGGCCCAGTTTTTTCAGTTCTTCATCGCGTAATTCGCGACGCAAGATCTTGCCCACGTTGGTTGTTGGCAGGCTTTCACGGAACTCGATGATCTTGGGTGCTTTGTAAGCCGTCAGGTTGGCCCGCATGTGCGCCATGACCTGTTCTTTGGTCAGGGTCATGCCTGGCTTGACCACGATGAAGACCTTGATCAGTTCACCGGTTTTCTCATCCGGAATACCAATCGCCGCCGACTGCAAAACACCTGGCAACGAGGCCATGACGTCTTCCAGCTCGTTCGGGTACACGTTGAAGCCCGACACCAGGATCATGTCTTTTTTGCGGTCAACGATGCGCATATAGCCATCCGGCTGAATCACCGCAATGTCACCGGACTTCAACCAGCCATCGCTGTCCATGATTTCGGCGGTGGCGTCAGGGCGCTCCCAGTAACCTTTCATGACCTGCGGGCCTTTGATGCACAGCTCGCCAATTTCACCCAACGGCAACTCTTCGCCCGCATCATTGATGACTTTGCACAAGGTAGAAGGCATCGGGATCCCGATGGTGCCCACCTGGATGTTCTGGATCGGGTTGACCGACGCCACCGGACTGGTTTCGGTCATGCCGTAGCCTTCGCAGATCGGACAACCGGTCACGGTCTTCCAGCGCTCAGCCACTGACAATTGCAACGCCATACCGCCCGACAAGGTGACCTTGAGGTGCGAAAAGTCCAGCTTGCGGAAAGCCTCGCTGTTACACAGCGCAATAAACAAGGTGTTTAGCCCGACAAAGCCGGAGAACTTCCACTTCGACAGTTCTTTAACCATCGCCGGCAGATCGCGCGGGTTGCTGATCAGGATGTTGTGGTTGCCCAGCAACATCATCGCCATGCAATGGAAGGTAAACGCGTAGATGTGGTACAGCGGCAACGGGGTGATGAGGATCTCGCTGCCTTCATTGAGGTTGGAGCCCATCAGTGCCTTGCACTGCAACATGTTGGCGATCAAGTTGCGGTGGGACAGCATCGCGCCCTTGGCCACGCCGGTAGTACCACCGGTGTATTGAAGCACCGCGACATCGCTGCTAATCGGGTTGGCTTCCTTGACGGGCTGGCCATGACCTTTGCTCAGGATGTCGTTGAACTTGATGGCGTTCGGCAAGTGGTACGCCGGGACCATTTTTTTCACGTACTTGATGACGCTGTTGATCAGCACACGCTTGAACGGCGACAGCATGTCGGCCACTTCGGTGACGATCACATACTTGACCGAGGTCTGCGGCACGACCTTTTCGGCCAAGTGCGCCATGTTGGCCAGGCACACCAACGCCTTGGCGCCGGAGTCATTGAACTGGTGTTCCATTTCCCGCGCGGTGTACAGCGGATTGGTGTTGACCACGATCAAACCGGCGCGGATGGCTCCGAACACAGCAATCGGGTATTGCAGCAGGTTGGGCAGTTGTACGGCGATACGGTCGCCAGGTTGCAGGTCGGTGTGCTGTTGCAACCAGGCAGCAAAGGCGCCTGACAGCTCGTAAAGCTCACCGTAGGTGATGGTTTTGCCGAGGTTACTGAAGGCCGGCTTATCGGCGAAACGTTGGCAAGATTGGCGCAATACCGTCTGAATATTTGGGTATTCGTCAGGATTGATTTCAGCAGCAATCCCAGCTGGGTACTTATCCTTCCAAAAGTCTTCAATCATGGAAGCCCACTCCTCAGCGTCGCGAATTCTTCACCGCATTTGATGCGGTTATTATTTGTTTGATTTTTGTAATGGTAATTCCGGCTTTTTTACTTACCGAGAAGTCACAAAGCGCGCCGAGAGTAGCAGCTTTGCCAGAGGCCGCCTAGAGCCAAAAAAGGCCCTTAGCGTCACTTTTCTGACTGTCCTACAATCCTAAGTCACCATTAGAGCCATAACTCTATTTTTGTCAAAACCCGTCTAAACAAGGGCTTACAGCGCCATCAACGGCCCTTTTAAGACCCGACCCGGTTGATTTCACACCCAATAAAAAAGCCCGCGTGCCAAAGGCACACGGGCATTTGTCGCCTGACTGAACGAATCAGACGGTATCTCGTAACTCCCGGCGCAAAATCTTGCCCACCGGCGTCATGGGCAATGAATCCCGAACCACAATCTGCTTGGGCACTTTGTAGCCGGTGAAATTGTCTTTGCAGTACGCCTTGAGCTCTTCAACGCTCACCCCCCCGGCACGCGGCACCACGAACAATTTGACGGCTTCGCCTGTCCGTTCGTCGGGTACTCCGATAACGGCACAGTTCGCCACTTTGGGGTGAGCCATCACGATGTCTTCGATTTCGTTGGGGTACACATTGAAACCCGAGACAATGATCAGGTCTTTTTTACGGTCGACGATGCGCACATACCCATCGGGATCGATCACCGCGATATCGCCGGTTTTGAACCAGCCCTCGGCATCCAGCACCTCGGCCGTGGCCTCGGGATTTTTCCAGTAGCCTTTCATGACCTGCGGGCCTTTGACGCACAGTTCGCCGCGCTCCCCCAGCCCCAGCTCAGCCCCGTCATCGCTGATGACTTTCATGAGCGTGCCTGGCACCGGCATGCCCACCGTGCCCAGCCGGGCAAACCCGCCGTAAGGGTTGGCACTGGCGACCGGCGACGTTTCGGTCAGGCCGTAGCCCTCGACGATGCGGCAACCGGTGAGTTTTTCCCAGCGCTCTGCCGTGGCCTTGACCAGCGCCGTGCCGCCCGAGTTGGTGAGTTTGAGTGAGGAGAAATCCAGGGTCTTGAATTCCGGGTGATCCATCAGCGCCACGAACAGGGTGTTCAGGCCCAAAAATGCAGTGAACCGCCAGTTTTTAAGCTCCTTGATAAAGCCTGCGATGTCACGCGGGTTGGTGATCAGGATGTTGTGGTTGCCGGTCACCATCATGCACATGCAATTCGCGGTGAACGCATAGATATGGTAGAGCGGCAACGGCGCCACCATGACTTCCTGACCTTCCTTGAGCAGCGGCAAACCATCTTCGGCATGCTGGGACAAGCAGCCACGAATCTGCTGCATATTGGCTACCAGATTGCCATGGGTCAGCATCGCGCCTTTCGGCAAACCCGTGGTGCCGCCGGTGTATTGCAGCACAGCAATGTCATCCAGCCTGACTTGCAGCGACCGCAACGGATGCCCTGCTCCTTGCTGCAACACCTGCTTGAAATGAATGGCCTGCGGCAACCGGTAGGACGGCACGAGCTTTTTAACCTTGTCGACCACCAGGTTAGTGACCCAACCTTTGACGGTGGGCATCAGGTCGCCCATTTTTGCTTCGATCAGGTACTCGATTTCGGTGTCTTCGAGCACCTCCTGCACGCGCTTGCCAAACATGTTCAGGTAGACCAATGCACGAATGCCCGCACTCTTGAACTGATGGCGCATTTCACGCGAGGTGTACAACGGGTTGGTGTTAACCACCACCAGGCCCGCACGTAACGCACCAAACACCGCAATCGGGTACTGCAGAATATTGGGCATTTGAACTGCGATGCGGTCACCGGGCACCAGGTTGGTGTGCTGCTGCAAATAACCGGCAAACGCCGCGCTGTGGCGATCAAGCTCGGCATAGGTCAGGGTGACCCCGAGGTTACTGAAGGCCGGCCGGTCTGCAAATTTTTTGCAGGAGCGCTCAAAGACATCCACCACTGAGGTGAAGGCAGTCATATCAATGTCCAGCGGTACGCCTGCGGGACGTTTGTCGTTCCAGAAATCAGGATGCATTGTTTTTATCCTCTTACCTGAGCATGTCTGGCTGCATCGTGATGCAGTAAAAGCACAGCATCCGGACGTTAACAGTTATCAAGTAGTAGGCAAATAAGGCGATCTTCGCCATTTACATCTTGAATCTTATTACTGTGATTTCGCCTGTGGTGCCGTTAATGCGCTATACAGTGCTACGACACCGTGTAAAGGAACTGCCATGAACCCACACACCTTTTGGCTGGAAACGAATGACCGTACAGGGCTTTTCGTGCACCAGTGGCTACCTGAGGATAAGCCCAAGGCAATTGTCTTGCTGGCCCATGGCATGGCCGAGCACGGTGGGCGCTACGCACGTTTGGGCCAAGCTTTGAGTGAGGCCGGTTTTGGGCTGTATGCCCACGACCAGCGCGGGCATGGCAAGACGGCAGAACGCGGCACGCTGGGTTATTACGCCGATGAAGACGGCTGGTGCGCGGTGGTCAGCGATGTAGCAAACCTTAACCGCCACATTGGCCAGTCGCACCCCGGCACACCCGTGTTTATTCTCGGCCACAGCATGGGCAGTTACATCGCCCAGGCGTACTTGCTGCATCACAGCGCCAGCGTACAGGGCGCGATCCTCAGCGCTTCCAATTTTCAACCGGTGGCGTTGTACCGCAGCGCCAGCCTGATTGCCCGTTTCGAGCGTTGGCGCCAAGGGCCTAAAGGCCGCAGCGCGCTGATCGAATGGCTGTCGTTCGGTTCATTCAATAAAGCCTTCAAGCCCAATCGCACACGCTATGACTGGCTGAGCCGTGATCCGGCCGAGGTCGACGCCTACGCCAATGACCCGTTGTGCGGTTTTAGGTGCACCAATCAGTTGTGGGTCGACCTGCTCGGTGGCTTGCAGCAAATCAGCAAAGCGTCCAATCTCGTCCAGATTGACTCTTCACTGCCGGTTTTGGTTATCGGCGGCACCTGTGACCCGGTCAGTGAAGGCAAGCGTCTGGTAGATCTGAGCGACGCTTTGCGCAAGGCGGGACTTCAACAGGTGCAACTCAACCTGTACCCCCACGCGCGTCATGAGCTATTTAATGAAACCAACCGCGACGATGTGACGGCTGATGCCATCGCATGGCTGAATCAGGCGCTAAGCTGTTCACGCCCGCCGCGGAGCGAATAATCGAATCACTTATTTTTTAAAAAGACTTTAAAATCAAAACCTTGAAACTAATCACCCGTCACAGGACATGCGCTAGATGACCCAGGTTACCAACACCCCGTACGAAGCCCTCGAAGTCGGCCAGACTGCCAGCTACAGCAAAACCGTCGAAGAGCGTGATATTCAGCTTTTTGCGGCCATGTCTGGTGACCACAACCCGGTGCACCTCGACCCAGAATTTGCCGCCGCGACCATGTTCAAAGAGCGCATTGCCCACGGCATGTTCAGTGGTGCACTGATCAGCGCTGCCGTAGCGTGCGAGCTGCCTGGCCCGGGCACTATTTATGTGGGCCAGCAAATGACCTTTCAGAAGCCGGTCAAAATCGGCGACACCCTGACCGTGCGTCTGGAGATTCTGGAAAAGCTGCCAAAGTTTCGCGTGCGCATTGCCACCCGAGTGTTCAACCAACGTGAAGAAATCGTGGTCGACGGCGAAGCTGAGATCATTGCGCCACGCAAGCAACAAACCGTGAACCTGCCGGTGTTGCCAACCATCAGCATTGGCTGATTGAGCGCCAAAAAAGTGGGAGCGGGCTTGCTCGCGATAAAAACAACGCGGTCCTGTTAAAGACCGCGTTGCTGCTATCGCGGGCAAGCCCGCTCCCACATTGGCTTAAGGGCTGAGGTTAAGCCCGGGCACGCGCCTGGTTACGCAGTGCTTTAACCTGGTCGTGGTTGCGTTGTACGTTCAAGTACTGGCGCTCAACCACATCACGGATGCCGATCAGGTTGTGCTTGGAGATTTTCTCCAGCGCTTCTTTATACGCTTTCAGCGCATGGTCTTCACCGCGCTCGGCTTCGTTGAGCACAGCCTCTTCACCTTTGCCGGTAAAGATCGACTTAACGTCGACCCAACGACGGTGCAGGTCACCGGCTACGCTGGTGCTGGTTTCCGGGTCACCGCCAAGCTTGCGCACTTCGGCCTGAAGCTCAGCTGCGGCCGTGCCGCAATCTGCAGAACGCTTAACAAACAGCGCTTTGAGCTCAGGGTTCTTGATATCTTCGGCGCAGGTCTTGAAGCCTTCCTGGCCATCTTTGCTGGTTTCGATCAGGTCGTTCAGGACAGAGATGGCTTCTTTATTAAGGTCAGTCATTTTTCAATTCCTTGCTGAGTTGAGGATCGTGCAATAGAGATTGCAGTCCTCGTGCCAGCTTTTGAATAAAAATAAAACCTTATAAATCAATAACTTAACTAATTATAGAAAATCAGCTTCCGGCTGTTTTGCATGATCTGTCATTTGGCCTGCATGCAAAATGCCTGTATTTTCCACCCTGTTGCTGCACGCACTTAAGGCCCAGGAATGAACCCCGAAAAACTCGAACTGCTGATCACCCACGAAATGCCCTTTGGCAAATACAAAGGCCGAATCATTGCCGACCTGCCGGGGCAGTACCTGAACTGGTTTGCCCGCGAAGGCTTCCCCAAAGGGGAATTGGGTGGTTTGCTGGCGTTGATGCAAGAGATTGATCACAACGGCCTCTCGGACCTGCTGGACCCGTTGCGGGCCAAACATGGCAAGCCCAAGCCACGGCATTAAAGCCACAAATCCTGTAGGAGCGAGCTTGCCTCGCGATCTTTTGATCTTGATCCGAAAGGTATAAGGCCCCAATTTCCAGGCAAAAAAAAGGTGCGCCGACCAAGCGCACCAAAAACCGTAGAACACACAACAATTCGTTACAAGGTCATCAATCCAGCAGTGCCAGTGCCTCGGCGGTGCATTCTTGAATGCGCGCCCAATCACCGTTTTTGATCCACTCGCTGTCGAGCATCCAGCTACCGCCCACGCACATGACGTTTTTCAACGCCATGTAGTTGCGGATGTTCGCCGGGCCTACGCCGCCGGTCGGGCAGAATTTCACTTCGCCAAACGGGCCGCCCAGCGCCTTGATGGCAGCGACGCCACCGCTGACTTCAGCCGGGAACAGTTTGAATCGGCGATAGCCCAAGCCATAGCCTTCCATGATGCCGGAGGCGTTGCTGATGCCCGGCAGCAGCGGGATATCGCTGGCCACGCTGGCTTCGAGCAGATCACGGGTAATACCCGGCGTGACGATAAATTGCGAACCGGCCTCTTCGGCCGCCGCCAGCATGTGGCGATCCAGAATGGTGCCAGCACCGGTCACCAGCTCAGGGCGCTGATCACGCAGCACGCGGATGGCTTCCAGGCCGAACTCCGAACGCAGGGTGACTTCCAGGGCTGTCAGGCCACCTGCCGCCAGCGCATCGGCCAACGGCAAAATGTCCTGCTTACGCGCAATGGTAATCACCGGCAGAATGCGCGCCTTGGCGCACAATTCGTCGATCAGGGCGACTTTATCCGCCATCGAGACGTTGGCAATGCGTGTTGTCATGGCAGCTGATCCTTGGCTCATGGGCACCAGTAAATCTCTAACGTAGGTTGCAGAAAGGCACGAATCGGCAAGGCGGCAATGTCGGTGCCTCCCAGCGCATCGTTGAGGGTGTTCAATTTGCCCTGCCCGCTAATCGACAGGACCTTGTTTTTTGCGCTCGCCAACAGGCTGCGGCTCATGCTCAAACGCTGATGCGGCACAGTCGGCGCCAGCATCGGCCAGCAGCGACGGGGGTTATCCAGCGTCAACGCTTCGGCCAGATTCGGGCTGTTCGGGAACAACGAAGCGGTATGCCCGTCATCGCCCATGCCCAGAATCAGCACATCAATCGGCGGCAGCTCGGCCAAGGCTCGATCGGCCTGTTCTGCGGCGTCTTCAAGATTGGCAGCTACGTTGTACAAGCCCACAAAGCGCGCTTTGGCAGCCGGGCCCTGAAGCAAATGTTTTTTCAGCAAACCGGCATTGCTGTCGGCGTGCTCTACCGGCACCCAGCGCTCGTCAGCCAGGCTGACGACCACTTTTGACCAGTCGAGCGGTTGTTTAATCAAGCTCTGGAAAAACGCCACCGGGCTACGCCCACCGGAGACCACCAGCGTTGCAGTGCCTTGCGCCTGAATGGCGTCATTCAGTCGCCCTGCCACCTTAATGGCCAGCCCTTCGGCCAGTACCGCCGGGTTTTTGAAGGTGTGCGCAGTGACACCTTCGGGCAGTTTCAAATCAGATATCGCCATACCAAGACCTCCCGTCTCGTGTAATCAGTGCAATGGAGCTCATCGGCCCCCAGGAGCCCGCCGCGTAAGGCTTGGGCACATCACCGGACTTTTTCCAGCCGGCGATCAACTGGTCGCACCACTTCCACGCCGCTTCGATTTCATCTTTGCGTACGAACAGGTTCTGGTTGCCGCGCATCACTTCGAGCAACAAACGCTCGTAAGCGTCCGGTACCCGCGCGCTGTGATACGTGTCGGAAAAATTCAATTGCAACGGGCCGCTGCGCAGGTGCATACCTTTGTCCAGGCCTTGATCCTTGGTCATCACCCGCAGGGAAATGCCTTCGTCCGGCTGCAAGCGAATGATCAGCTTGTTACCGATTTGCAGGCGCTGCTCAGGAGCGAAGATGTAGTGCGACGGCTCCTTGAAGTGGATCACGATCTGCGACAGCTTTTGCGGCATGCGCTTGCCGGTACGCAGATAAAACGGCACACCGGCCCAGCGCCAGTTGCGAATGTCTGCACGCAGGGCGACGAAGGTTTCGGTGTCGCTCTGGGTATTGGAGTTCTCTTCTTCCAGGTAGCCCGGCACCGACTGGCCTTCGCTGTAGCCGGCGATGTACTGACCGCGTACCACCTGGGTGGTCAGGCCTTCGGCGCTGATCGGCGCCAGGGCCTTGAGTACTTTGACTTTCTCGTCACGGATGCTGTCTGCCGACAAGTCCGCAGGCGGGTCCATGGCGATCAGGCAGAGCAACTGCAACAAGTGGTTTTGAATCATGTCGCGCAGTTGGCCAGCCTTGTCGAAGTAACCCCAACGGCCCTCAATGCCGACCTTCTCGGCCACGGTGATTTCCACGTGGGAGATGTAGCGCTGGTTCCACTGGGTTTCGAACAAGCTGTTGGCAAAGCGCAGGGCAATCAGGTTTTGAACCGTCTCTTTGCCCAGGTAGTGGTCGATGCGGTACACGCGGTTCTCGGGGAAGAACTGCGCCACGGCGTCGTTGACCTTGCGCGACGACTCAAGGTCCGAACCGATCGGCTTTTCCAGCACCACACGGGCGTTGTCAGCCAGGCCGACTTTGGACAGGTTTTCGCAAATGGCGCCGTAAACCGCTGCTGGGGTGGCGAAGTAAGCGATGACTCGCTGTTCGGTCCCCGCCAGTTCGGCCAGCGGCACGTAATCTTCGGTCTTGAGAAAATCCACATGCAGGTAGCTCAAGCGCGCTAAAAAGCGCGTGAGCACGTCATCTTCGATTTCCTTGGCACCGACATACTGACGCAACTGACTGTCGATATGCGCCAGATGGCTCAGTGCATCGCCGGGCTCACGGGCCAGCGCCAGAATGCGCGTGTCGGCATGCAGCAAGCCGGCACGGTCCAGTTGATATAAGGCAGGGAACAGTTTGCGCAAGGCCAGATCGCCCAAGGCGCCGAACAAGGCAAAGGTGCACGGTTCAACCGTAATCGAAGGCATGATGTTTGTTCTTTTATCAAGTTAAGCTACAAATACCTTTTTTCAAGGCATCACTCAAGGAAAAATGTAGTAATAAACACAACATTTTCTCTAAATACAGATTCCCGCTAGTGGTCATCTCGGGCCACCAGTAGGATAGGCCACCTCACGAACCGCTTTAGCACGGTTGATTGCATCGCCGACCCAAGGAACACAAATGGACCGCGTGCGAAATTTACTCGAACAGATCAAAGGCCGCCTCGAAGAGCTGAACAAGGCTGAGCGCAAGGTAGCTGAAATTATTCTCCAGAACCCGCAACAAGCGACCCGGTTCAGCATTGCTGCCCTGGCGCAGGCGGCGTCGGTCAGTGAGCCGACGGTCAATCGCTTCTGCCGCTCGTTTGGTGTCAGCGGTTATCCGGAGTTAAAACTGCAACTGGCACAAAGCCTGGCCAGTGGCGCAGCTTACGTGAGTCGGGCGGTTGAGGCCGATGACAATCCGGCGGCCTACACGCAAAAGATTTTCGGCAGTGCGATTGCCTCGCTGGACAGCGCCTGCCAGGCCCTGGACCCGAACCTGATCAGCCGCGCCGTTGATTTGTTGATTCAGGCACGCCAAATCCACTTTTTTGGGCTGGGCGCTTCGGCCCCGGTGGCGCTGGATGCGCAGCACAAATTCTTCCGTTTCAACCTGGCGGTCACGGCCCATGCTGACGTGCTGATGCAACGCATGATCGCCTCGGTGGCCCACACCGGGGAGTTGTTCGTGATCATTTCGTACACCGGGCGTACCCGTGAACTGGTTGAAGTGGCGCGCATTGCCCGCGCCAACGGGGCTTCGGTGCTGGGCCTGACGGCTGAGAACTCACCACTGGCCAAAGCCAGTACCTTGAGCCTGAACATCCCGCTGCCCGAAGACACGGACATTTACATGCCCATGACCTCGCGCATCATCCAGCTCACGGTGCTGGACGTGCTGGCCACCGGCATGACCCTGCGCCGGGGCGTGGATTTCCAGCCGCATTTGCGCAAGATCAAAGAAAGCCTGAATGCCAGCCGTTATCCGGTGGGGGATGAGTTCAACTGATCACTCTGGGACTGCCGCGTTCGGCCTGCGTGGTTTAGATCAAGAGTCATGTTGCCTCTGTAGGAGCGAGCTTGCTCGCGATCTTTTGATCTTTTAAAAGATCGCGAGCAAGCTCGCCCCTACAGTTTTTTGTGGGTCAGGCGTTACACAGACCTGCCCGCGCCTGCAGGCTCAGGTGCGCTTGTTCGCCGGGGGCCAGGCTTTGGGTCTGGGCGCCAGTGCTGGCGGATTCGACACAGACAAACCCCATCACTTCATTCCAGCTCACGCCCAGCAACGGCCGCTTGCCCGGGTGCCAGACCACGGTGTTGGCATGATCGCCGGTGTCGATGCTTAAAGCACGCTGCCAAGCGTGGTCGTTTAGCTGCATTTCGCCTTCGTGCTGGAACACGCGCTGGCATCCACCCACCACCCTCAGTTCACCTTTTTGCTGGCACGCCTCGCGATTGAGCTGGTCGTAACCGCGCACACCATCAAGCCCAGACAGCGCTACCTCAGCCACGTCTCCAATCCGCCAATAAGCCCGCAACGCCTGGCTGACCTGGCAAGGTTCGTCGTCCTGGTGCTCGGTGCTCAGGCGCAGTTCCATGCTTTCGCCCAGCCGGGCGTGCAGATCAACCTGCCAGTCGCACAACTGCAAACGCCAGTGCAGCGAAACACCTTCTTCGTCGGTGCTGCTGTCCAGCAGTTTCCAGTCGATCAGCCGCGCCCAGCCATGGGACGGCCAGGCATTTTCGCTGGGATGGCGCCCGTACCACGGCCAAAAGATCGGCACGCCCCCACGGATCGCCCCCACTTGAGGCCATTTAGCCGCGCACCACAACCAGGGCTTTTGCCCGGTCGGCTTGAAGTGCAGCAACTGCGCACCTTGACGACTGAACACGGCCTGACAGTGCGGGTGGTCGATGACCAGTACGTCGCGTTGCTGAAAACGCTCCCACTGGAAAATCGGCTGCTCACGCTTTGATTTGAAAAAACGGTGAAGCGGATGCTCATGCATGTCCCACAGTCCTGAAAATCATGTCGTCCAACCCTTTGGAAACGGCCTCGTCTGCATCAAAGCGCCCTCCCCAAAAAAAACCGGATAGCACAGGCTATCCGGAAATTACGCATAACGAAAAGGAGCTTATCGCAACAACCGTTAGAAGACCGACTGAATTTTCAAACCGGCCACCAATGCGTTATCCACTTTGTCCACGCCACCGGGGTGGGTGATGTACTGCAAGTTGGGACGCACGGTCAGCCAATTGGTCACGTGGATACCGTAGTTGAGCTCGTAGTTGTACTCAGTGTCGCGCAGCGGTGAGTACGACAGGCTGTCATAGTTGGTCACATCATTGGCGACGTTAGCCAGCTCAGCGTTTTTCTTCACTTGGTCGTTGACGTGGATGCGGGCAAAGCCAATGCCGATGTCATCTTTTGGACGCGCATCGAACGGGCCTTTGTACACGAACATCAGTGACTGGTAGTTGTCGACGATGTTGGTGGCCTTGTCATGGAAGGTTGCGTTGGCAGCGATGTTCAGGCCGCGCGACGCATCACCGTTGTGGCTGGTGAGCTGTTGCTGCACAACCAGCCAGTAACCGTGCTTGCTGTCATGCATGCGATACGGTTGGCCGGTGGTAGCCGCGTCCTGGCCGTTGATGTCCTGGCGCAAGTCAGGCGCAGGGGCCGAGCTTTTGTAGTAACCGATGCGGTATTCGCCCGGCAGGTTGTTGACCTTCGGCGACCAGACCAGCTCGACCGGCAAGACCGTACCTTTGGTGCCGCTGCCGTTGAGTTTGAAGCCGTTGCCGTGCTCCAGTTGCGACGGGTTCTGGTTGTAGGCACCGATCTGTGCGTAGAACTCAGGCGTGATGTTGTATTTCACGCGCAGAGCCGCCTGGCTGACCGGCCAGTTGTACCAGATGTTGGTCGCCCAGTTACCCACTTGAGACCCGCAGAACGCCAGGTTCTGGAACTCGCACGGGAAGGTGTTGAAGTCTTCGCCTTCACCGAAGTAACCGGCTTTGACGTCGAGCTTGCCGTCGAGGAACTGATGCTGGATGTACAACTGGGTCAGTCGCACCATATGCCCACGGCCGTAGACTTCTTGCGACGAACTCAAGGTGCCGGCACGCGGATCGCCGATACGGTCGTTGGAGATGTTATCACCGTTACGGTTGGTGAGCTGGATCTTGGCCTGGGTGTTGTCCCAGCCCCAGAGCTTTTGCAGGTCCAGCGCCACGCCCAGGCCAAACTGGTCGCTGTAACGCGCAGTTTTATTGTTGTTGTAGCCGCCATGCAGGTTGGCGCCTACTTCACCGACATAATCAGCCTTGATGTCGATGCCCTGTTCGATGAGTTTGGTCCGCTCGCCCCCCCAATCCCCGGTCATCCATTTTGAATCGGCACTGAACGCTTCGTCTGCCATCGCATTGGCAGACATAACCAGCACGGCGGCCGCTGACAGCTGGCAGAACAACCGGGTATTGCCGTGTTGCTTTTTCATCCCAAAATCCTCGTCTTTTGTTATTAACTGTTTTTATCTAACGCGGTTTACAACATCTTCAGCCAGAAACAACACGCGTCCTTGTGTGCAGCTTTAGCGTCCTTTGAATTGGGCGACGTTATCGCCCCTGCTGTCCTGGGCGGATAACGCAGCGCCAACCCCTAAACGCTCACCTGTCTGGGCATCAAACAGCAGGACCTTGGCCGGATCGAACTGCAAGTTCAGGCTCTCGCCCACTTGCGGCGCAACATCAGGTGCCAGGCGGCAGCACACCTTGACGTCATTGAGCTGGACGAACACCAACGTGTCCGGCCCGGTGGGCTCGGTCACTTTGACTTCGGCGCGAAGCGTTGGCAGGCCATTGGCCTCGTGCGGTGCCAGCATGATCTGCTCGGGACGAATCCCGACGATGACATCCCGCTCTTCAAGCCCTGCGTCCTGCACCCCCAGCGGTAACTCACAACGTGCCTGCCCGCTGTCTAGCACGGCCATCAAGCGGCCGTCTTGACGCTTCAAGCGTAGACCAATGAAATTCATTGGCGGCGAACCGATGAAACTGGCGACGAACAGGTTGGCCGGGTCGTTGTAGATCTGCTTGGGGGTGCCGAACTGCTGAATGATGCCGTCCTTCATGACCGCAACCTTGTCGCCCAGGGTCATGGCTTCGATCTGGTCGTGGGTCACGTAGACGGTGGTGGTCTTCAGACGCTGGTGCATCAGTTTCATTTCAGTACGCATCTCGACCCGCAGCTTGGCGTCGAGGTTGGACAGCGGTTCGTCGAACAGGTAGATCTTGGGCCGACGTGCCAGCGCACGCCCCATCGCCACCCGCTGCTGCTGACCACCGGACAACTGGCCGGGCTTGCGATTGAGCAAGTGCTCGATCTGCAACAGCTTGGCGACCCGCGCGACTTCTTCATCAATGGCCGACTGGGCCATCTTGCGGATCTTGAGGCCGAACTCGATGTTCTCGCGCACGCTCATGGTCGGGTACAGCGCGTAAGACTGGAACACCATGGCGATGTCGCGATCCTTGGGGCTCATGCCGCTGACGTCCTGATCATCAATCATGATCGCGCCGCCAGTGATGTTCTCAAGGCCCGCGATGCAGTTCATCAGCGTCGACTTGCCGCAGCCCGAAGGCCCGACCAGGATCAAAAACTCGCCGTCCTTGATCGACAGTTCAATGTTCTTGAGGGTGTCTGGCAGGCCAGCACCATAGGTCTTGTTTACGTTACGAAGCTCGAGCGTTGCCATGATTACCCCTTGACCGCGCCGGCCGTCAGCCCGCGCACGAAATACTTGCCTGCGACCACATAGACCAGCAGGGTCGGCAGCCCGGCGATCATCGCCGCCGCCATGTCCACGTTGTATTCCTTGACCCCGGTGCTGGTGTTGACCAGGTTGTTCAGCGCCACGGTAATGGGCTGGGAATCACCGCTGGAAAACACCACACCGAACAGGAAGTCGTTCCAGATCTGGGTGAACTGCCAAATCAGGCAGACCATGATGATCGGGGTCGACATCGGCAGAATGATCCGCCGAAAGATCGTGAAGAAACCCGCGCCATCCAGACGTGCAGCCTTCACCAGTGCGTCGGGAATGCTGACGTAGTAGTTACGGAAAAACAGCGTGGTGAACGCCAGCCCGTAAACGATGTGCACGATCACCAGGCCCGTGGTGGTGCTGGCCAGGCCCATCTTGCCGAGGGTGAACGAGGCTGGCAGCAGCACCGTTTGGAACGGCAAGAAGCAGCCAAACAGCAGCAAGCCGAAAAACAACTGCGAACCGCGAAAGCGCCACATCGACAGCACGTAGCCGTTCAACGCGCCGATGGCGGTCGAGGCCAGCACCGCCGGAACGGTGATCTTGATCGAGTTCCAGAAGTAACCGTCAACGGTGGCCCAGGCCTTGACCCAGCCAATGCCGGTGACCACGCTCGGCCAGCTCAGCAAGTTGCCGGTGCTGATGTCTTCCGGGGTTTTGAAACTGGTCAGCAGCATGACCACCAAAGGCACCAGGTACAGCAATACCGCGACAATCAGCACCGCGTAGATCGCGATGCGGCTCAGGCTTATTGAGCGTTTGCCGGTCAGACTAGTCATTTCGCTTGGCCCTCAGCTCGGAATACAGGTAAGGCACAATGATCGCGAGAATTGCCCCGAGCATCAGAATCGCACTGGCCGAGCCCATGCCCATCTGGCCGCGACTGAAGGTGAAGGAGTACATGAACATGGCCGGTAAATCTGACGAGTAGCCCGGCCCACCGGCAGTCATCGCCGCCACCAGGTCAAAGCTCTTGATCGCGATGTGCGCGAGGATCATCACCGCACTGAAAAACACCGGACGCAGGCTGGGCAGCACCACTTTCCAGTAAATGCGCGGCAAGCTTGCGCCATCGATCTGGGCGGCACGAATGATCGATTGATCCACCCCGCGCAGGCCCGCAAGAAACATGGCCATGATAAAACCCGAGGCTTGCCAGACGGCGGCAATGACCAGGCAATACACCACGCGGTCAGGGTCGACCAGCCAGTCGAGACGAAAACCTTGCCAGCCCCAGTCACGCAGCAACTTGTCCAGGCCCATGCCGGGGTTCAACAGCCATTTCCAGGCGGTACCGGTGACGATCATCGACAGCGCCATCGGGTACAGATAAATCGTGCGGATAAACCCTTCGCGGCGGATGCGCTGGTCGAGAAACACCGCCAGGGTCACGCCGATCACAAGGGTGATGCCGATAAACATGCCGCCAAACACCACCAGGTTCTTGCTGGCGACCCACCAGCGGTCGTTGTCGAACAAACGCTGGTATTGCGCCAAGCCTGCCCACTTGTAGGTCGGCAGAAAGGTCGAGGTGGTGAACGACAAAACGAACGTCCACAGGATGTAGCCATAGAAGCCCACCAACACGATGATCATGCTCGGCGCCAGCACCAGTTTGGGTAGCCAGCGTTGCAACACATCGAAGGGCGAGACTTTCCTGAACGCAGCAACAGAACTCATGGTGGAAATCCGTGCGAGGAAAAAGTAGAGACTGCTCCGGGTAGTAGCGAGCTTGTCTCGCGATCTTTTAGAGCCTCAAAAGATCGCGAGGCGAGCTCGCTCCTACAGGAGGGGGTTACTTGGCGGACTTGATCGCTGCGCCAAGTTTTTTGGCGGTGTCGGCCGGGTCGGCTTTAGGGTCGTTGATGTAATTGGTGATTACGTCAAAGAACGCCCCCTGCACGGCCAGCGTGGTCGCCATGTTGTGCGCCATGCTTGGCTGCAGGCCGCCGGACTTGGCGTCTGCCAGGAAGTCCTTGGCCGAGGTCTGGGCACAGGCGTCAAAGCCGAGCTTTTGCATGTTGTTCAACATGTCGTTGCGAACCGGAATCGAGCCCTTGTTGATGCTGAAGACTTTCTGGAAATCTTCACCCAAGGCCACTTTGGCAATGTCTTGTTGACCGGCCTGAGTGCCCTTGTCTTTCACCTTGAACACCGCCAAAGAGTCGATGTTGTAGGTGAAGGCTTTGTCGGTGCCCGGGAAGGCTACGCACTCATAGTCTTTGCCGGCGATTTTCTTGGCGGCGGTCCATTCACTCTTGGCCCAGTCACCCATGATCTGCATGCCAGCCTTGCCGTTGATGACTTTGGCCGCTTCCAGGTTCCAGTCCTGGCCTTTGCCATCGGCGTCCATGTAGGTCGCGACTTTCTTCAGTTCGGTCAGCGCCTTGACCATTTGCGGGCCGGTCAACGCATCGTTGTCGAGGTCAACCAGGGCTTTTTTGTAGCCATCGACGCCCATGACCGATAGCACCACCGCTTCAAACACGGTGCTGTCCTGCCAAGGCTGGCCGCCGTGGGCAAGCGCAATAAAGCCCGCGGCCTTGAGCTTGTCACCAGCTGCGTAGAATTCTTCGAGGGTGGTCGGTGGTTTTTCGATACCGGCTTTTTTGAAGACTTCCGGGTTGATCCACAGCCAGTTCACGCGGTGGATATTCACCGGCACGGCCACGTAATCACCGTCGTACTTCACGGTGTCGGAGACTTTCTTGTCGAGCAGGCTGTCCCACTTTTCGTCTTTGGCGACCGTCTTCAACACGTCAGTGTCGAGCAGCCCGGTAGACGCCCACTCTTGAATATCCGGCCCTTTGATCTGTGCCATACCCGGCGGGTTACCCGCCACAGCGCGGCTTTTCAGTACGGTCATCGCGGTGGCACCGCCACCCCCGGCGACAGCGCCGTCCTTCCAGGTGAAACCGTCTTTTTCAACTTGAGCCTTCAGCACATCGACAGCAGCTTTTTCGCCACCTGACGTCCACCAGTGCACCACTTCAACCGAACCTTTGGAGTCGGCGGCATAGCTGCTCAGGGGGAATAGTGTGGCGAGAGAGATAACGACGGCGAGGCGATTGAATGAATTCATGAGATGCCCTTTCTTGTTGTTATAGCTGTGCAAGTCTTTTGCTTGCGCTACGAATGAGTGTATCCACGCGCCACCCGCCTCAAGTAACGAAGAGACGTCTGTTTGTCACCGTCTGGTGACATTCAAAAACGCAGTCGCGGGGCTGTTTGCGATCTTTCAGCATAAGCAACGTCAGGCTTCTTGTAGGCCAGAACCGTTGAAATCCTTACGAGATACAGTTTTTTCCGCATTGCCTGTAGGACGCATCCCGAAGTCGTTTTCCCACGTTGTACCCGCAAATAACATCAGCGAGTCTGCTACTCATCGTCGTAGAAAAAGAACGGATGCCGACCCCCTCAGGAGATTTTAGCCATGACAGAACGTAACTTAACGTCCCGGAATCATTGCTTCATTTACCCCATCAAAGATCAGGAAGGTCGCCCCTACGCCTGGAAAATCGATATTCAACGCGCGGGCAAAGTGCATGTGCATCACTTTGCTTTCGACCAATATGGCGGCGAGATTCCTGCACTGGAGGCCGCAGAAAACTTGCGTAACCAACTGGTGCTGAAAATGCCGCAGTCTTTCACCTATGAAGACCGCCAGCGCCTGATGCCGCATAACACCAGCGGCCACCCCGGCGTGTATCGCGTGCAGTCCAATCAGATTGATTACTGGCGCGCCACCACGCGCATTCACGGCTACAACCTGAGCAAGAGTTTTCGCATTGATAAATATGGCGATGACCAGGCCAAACAGCTGGCGCTTGAGGAACGTGAACGGCAGTTAACCCTGTGCAGCGACCCTTACGATGTCGCCATGGAAAAGCTCCAGCATCACTTCAGCCAGACCAGCCGGCGCGTGCGCGAGAACCGTATCAAGGCGGCCATGCACAAGCCCCGCGAGCCCAAGCCCACCGCTCAAGAGGTCTCTGGCACGCAGATGGAACGCATACTGCCGATCAGTGCCGAGCAGGCCAGCCTGTCTATCAGTCGGCATTTCGCGGCAAGTACAAAGTGACACGCAAGCCGCCCACACGCAGGTTTTGCAAGCTCACTTCACCGCCATGGCTGTGGGCGATGCTGCGCGCTATTCCCAGCCCCAAGCCATAGCCTTGTTGCTGCCCGGCCAGGCGAAAGTGCGGCTCAAACACCTGCTCAAGTCGCTGTTCGGGCACGCCCGGCCCCTCGTCGTCGACGGTCAGCACAAACGCTTGCTCGTTGTCGTCTATGCGCAAGTGCGCGTTGGTGCCGTACTTGAGTGCGTTATCAATCAGGTTGCCCATGCAGCGGCGCAGGGCCAGGGGTTTGCCGTGATAAGGACTGGTCGCTCGCCCCTGCAGCGTTACCCGGCCATTCCCCTGCGGCAGCACATAGGGTTCTATCAGACAGTCGAGCAAAGTATTGACGTCGACCAGCTCGATATTCTCGTGAATGTCGGTGTCTTTCACGCATTGCAGCGCGCCTTTGACCAGCATTTCCAGCTCGTCCAGATCGCGACCAAACTTGTATTGCAGTTGCTCGTCATCCAGCAGTTCCACGCGCAAACGCAGCCGGGTGATGGGCGTGCGCAGGTCATGGGAGATGGCGCTGAATAACTGACCACGCTCGGTCAGGTATCGGCTGATGCGCGCACGCATGGTGTTAAAGGCCCGCCCCACTTCAACCACTTCGCTGCCGCCGCCCACTTCAACAGGCTGGACCTCGTCTTCGCCCAATGACATGTCGCGGGCCGCCCTCGCCAGGCGCTTGAGCGGGCGGCTTTGCCAATGCACCAGCACACCGATAAACAACAGCAAAAAGATGCTGCTCAGCACGATAAACCACAGTTGCAGCGCCGGCAGCCCTTCTTCTTCAAGGCTGGTGTAGGGCTGGGGCAGCAAAGACGCGATGTACAGCCACTCGCCCTGGGCCATCTGGATCTGCGTCACCAGCACCGGCGGGTCGACCGGCTCCAGGGTCAGGGCAAAGTGCGCCCACGAACGCGGCAACTCGTCGAGCTTCAGGCCCGCGTTGAAAATGCGTAAGTCCTGGGGGCTGACAAACTTCACCGACAGGTCGACATCAGGTCCCAGCGACTGGCGCAGCACTTGGTCCACGGCGTCCAGCACCGCTTGTTTACGCTGGGTTGGCGGTAGCACCTGCATGTCCAGCGGCCGGTCATTGAGGCTGACGACAAAGCGCGTGCCGCCCATGCTGCGCATTTGGTCCAGCACCAGCGGGCGATAGGCCAGCGGCAAGGAACGCAAGTACGTCACCGTGGCGTTCATCGAGTGCGCCATGCTGCGAGCACTGTTGACCAGGCCTTCAAGCTGGGTGGTGCGCAATTGTGAGAGCCAGATGGCACTCGACAACGTCTGCGCGAGCAAGATGGCCAGCAGCGTCAGCAGCAACATGCGGCCCAGCAGCGAACGGGGGAGATGCAGGCGGGATAGAAACTTAATGGCCATTTCCGACAGTGACCTCGGCTGCCAACTGGTAACCGCTGCCACGGATCGTGCGGATAAGCCGTGGCGGCTTCTCGGTATCACGCAGGCGCTGGCGCAAACGGCTGACCGCCATGTCGACAATGCGGTCCAGCGGCATCAGATCGCGGCCACGGGTGGCGTTGCCGATCATGTCGCGATCCAGGATCTGCTGCGGGTTGTCCAGGAACAGCTTGAGCAAGGCGAAATCCGCCCCTGACAAAATCACCTCTTCGCCATCGGTATGGAACAGCCGATGGGTCACGGTATTGAGTCGCCACTCGTCAAACGCCATGACTTCATGACCGGCGCTGGCACTGGAAAACTGCGCACGGCGCAACAAGGCCTTGATGCGCGCCTGGAGTTCACGGGGGCTGAAAGGCTTGCCCAGATAGTCATCGGCGCCCAGCTCCAGACCGATGACCCGGTCGGCTTCATCGGAACTGGCGGTGAGCATGATGATCGGAATTTGCGCAAAACGCGGGTGTTGGCGCACCCAGCGGCACAGGCTGAAACCGTCTTCGTCGGGCAGCATCACGTCCAGGATCAATAAATCGCTGGCCTGCTCATTGAGCGCCCGCCTGAAGCCCGCGCCGTCGCCCACGGTGCGCACCTGAAAGCCGGCACGGCTGAGGTAGATATCAAGGAGCTCGCGAATTTCCTGGTCATCATCGACCAGCAAAATGGATTTGCCGGATGTGCTCACAGGCGCTGATCCTTATTGTTGTTATGGACGAAAGATCACTCGGTAGGAGCGAGCTTGCCTCGCGATCTTTTCAACGGTCAAAAGATCGCGAGACAAGCTCGCTCCTACAGTCAACCGAACGCTTGTTGCAGTGCCACACCGGCGCCGATCAGGCCCGAGTATGGCGCGGTCACCAGCCAGACCGGGATGCCGTTGAGATAGTCGCTCATGCAGCCTTTATCGGCAAAGCTTCGGGCAAAGCCGCTGGCCACAAAAATATCGGCAAAGCGCGGGATCACGCCGCCGACAATGTACACCCCGCCACGCCCGCCGACTGTCAATACGTTGTTGCCGGCCACACGGCCCAGCCAGCAACTGAAGTGCTCCAGCACCTGCAACGCCACCGGATCACCCGCCAACGCCGCCGCAGTGATCGCCCGGTCACTGTCCAGCACCGGCTCATGCCCGTCGACCGCACAGATCGCCCGATACACACGCGGCAAACCGCTACCGCTCAAGATGCTTTCGGCGCTGACGTGGCCGATTTCATTGTAGATGTGCTGCCACAGTTGCACTTCACGCGGGTTGCTCATGGGCAGGTCGACGTGGCCGCCCTCCCCCGGCAAGGCCATCCATTGCTCGTCGCCCAAGTTGAGCAAGGTGCCCACGCCCAGCCCCGTGCCTGGCCCGATGACCACCGCCGGGCGCGCCGGATCTGCAATGCCGGGGCACACCTGGCGCACGTCTTCAGGTTGCAGGCGCGTCATGCCCAGCGCCATGGCGCTGAAGTCATTGATCAGCAGCAAGTGATCGACCTGCAAGGTTTCGCAAAACGCCGACCGGCTCAAGCGCCAATGGTTGTTGGTAAAGCGAAACTCATCGCCACTCACCGGCCCGGCCACCGACAGGCACACCGAACCCACCGCTCCGGGCGCCAGGTTCAACGCATTGAGGTAAACCTTGATTGCATCTTCCGGGCAGGCGTAATCGGCCGTGGCCAACACGCTGACAGAACGCAACTGTTCGTCTTCCCAGAGGGCAAAACGGGCGTTGGTGCCACCAATATCACCGACGAGGGCGAGTTTCATTTCAGGGATTCCAGAGACGAGGTAAAGGTACTCGCGCCCTGCTCGGCCGAACTGAAGGCCTGACGCATAAACGCAAACAACTCGCGCCCGGTACCGACGGCATTGCTCAAGGTGCCGACAGCCGGGGTGCGTGCGGCGAATTCTGCCTCATCCACCAACAGTTGCAACGTGCCTTTTACGCCATCGACGCGAATCAGGTCGCCGTCCTGGACCCGCGCCAGCGCGCCGCCCACTTCTGCCTCGGGGCTGACATGAATCGCTGCCGGGATTTTGCCCGACGCACCGGACATACGCCCGTCAGTAATCAGTGCCACCTTGAAGCCACGATCCTGCAGCACGCCCAGGAACGGCGTCATCTTGTGCAGCTCTGGCATGCCATTGGAGCGCGGGCCTTGAAAGCGCATCACGGCGACAAAGTCGCGTTCCAGTTCACCGGCCTTGAAGGCGTCGGCCAGTTGCTGCTGGTCCTGGAATACCCGCGCCGGGGCTTCGACAATCTGGTGCTCCGGCGCAACCGCCGAGACCTTCATGACACCGCGCCCCAGGTTGCCTTCCATCACACGCAGGCCGCCCTCGGTCGAGAACGCACGGGCCACCGGGCGCAAAATGGTCTCATCGAGGCTTTCGATCGGGCCATCACGCCAGACCAACTGGCCATCCACGAGGAACGGTTCGCGGGTGTAGCGGCTCAAGCCGTAACCGGCCACGGTGTTGACGTTTTCGTGCAACAACCCGGCTTCGAGCAGTTCACGAATCAGGAACGCCATGCCGCCCGCGGCCTGGAAGTGGTTGATGTCGGCTTTGCCGTTTGGATACACATGGGACAGGGTTGGCACCACCTCGGACAGGTCGGCCATGTCTTGCCAGGTCAACTGAATACCCGCGGCCATGGCAATCGCCGGCATGTGCAGGGTGTGGTTGGTGGAGCCGCCAGTCGCGTGCAGGGCAACGATGGAGTTGACCAGAGAACGCTCGTCCACGATCTCGCCCAACGGTGTGAAGTTACCGTTTTGCTGGGTCAGACGGGTGACTTGATGCGCCGCTTCGCGAGTCAGGGCATCGCGCAATGGCGTGTAAGGATTGACGAAAGAAGCACCCGGCAAATGCAGGCCCATCACTTCCATCAGCAACTGGTTGGTGTTGGCGGTGCCGTAAAAAGTGCAGGTGCCGGGGCTGTGATAGGACTTCATCTCGGATTCCAGCAGCTCTTCGCGGCTGGCTTTGCCTTCAGCGTAGCGCTGGCGTACGTCGGCTTTTTCTTTGTTGGAAATGCCCGACGGCATCGGCCCGCCCGGTACAAAGATGGTCGGCAGATGACCGAAACGCAGAGCGCCCATCAGCAGACCCGGCACGATTTTGTCGCAAATGCCCAGCATCAGCGCCGCGTCGAACATGTTGTGCGAGAGCGCCACGGCGGTCGACAGCGCGATCACTTCGCGGCTCAACAGGCTCAGCTCCATGCCGGCCTCGCCTTGGGTCACGCCGTCGCACATGGCCGGGGTGCCGCCCGCGAACTGGCCCACAGAGCCCATTTCACGCAGGGCTTGCTTGATTTGTTCCGGGAAGTGCTCGTAAGGCTGATGCGCCGAGAGCATGTCGTTATATGACGAAACAATTGCCACGTTAGCGGCGTTCATCAGCTTGAGGGTGTTTTTGTCTTCTGTGCCACATCCGGCCACGCCATGGGCAAAGTTGGCACATTGCAGCTTGCCGCGTTGCGGTCCGTCACTGGCCGCATCACGAATAAGCGTCAGGTACGCCTCGCGGGTAGCTCGACTGCGGGCAATAAGACGCTCGGTGACTTCAAGAACGCGGGGATGCATGTGTTGAACTCCAGGCTAACGGATGTGGCGACCTGTGCGTGTCCTATGCTGACTGAGGCTCGCAGACGCGTGCTCAGTCGTTCGGACCCGTTGATTCAGGTCACTCGTTGTAGATAAAACAAAATATTGCCACTTAAATGGCTTGTTTTCTATTTTTATGAGAATAATCTTGTAATTCCAACAACAAATTGATGACAGGTGCTGTCCATGACATTACGAATCGCAATCAATGGTTTTGGCCGGATCGGCCGTAACGTCCTGCGAGCACTGTATACCCAAGGCTACCGACAGGACTTGCAGATCGTCGCCATTAACGATCTGGGCGACAGTTCCATCAACGCTCACCTGCTCAAGTACGACACCGTTCACGGCACGTTCGATGCCACTGTTGAGCATGATCAGGAAAGTCTGACGGTCAATGGTGACCGAATTGCGGTGACCGCCATCCGTAATCCGGCTGAACTGCCTTGGGCCGACCTGAAGGTTGATGTGGTATTTGAGTGCACCGGCTTCTTCACCGAGCGCAGTAAAGCAGAGGCGCACATTACGGCCGGTGCACGTAAGGTGATTATCTCGGCGCCGGGTAAAAATGCCGATGCGACGGTGGTCTATGGTGTTAACCACGACATTCTGCGCCAATCGCATCAAATCATTTCTAACGCATCGTGCACCACCAACTGCCTGGCGCCTGTGGCGCAAATCCTCAACCGCGAGTTCGGCATTGCCAACGGCCTGATGACCACCATCCACGCCTACACCAATGACCAGAACCTGACCGACGTTTATCACACCGACCCGTACCGCGCGCGTTCGGCCACGCAGAACATGATCCCGAGCAAAACCGGCGCCGCCGAAGCCGTAGGCCTGGTGCTGCCAGAGCTGGCCGGCAAGCTGACCGGCATGTCCGTACGCGTACCGGTAATCAACGTGTCGCTGGTCGACCTGACCGTAGAACTAACGCGCGAAGTCACGGCGGCAGAAGTGAACGCGGTGTTTAAAGAGGCCAGTCAGCACTCCAAGGTATTGGGTTACAACAGCCTGCCGCTGGTTTCCAGCGACTTCAACCACAACCCGCTGTCGTCGATCTTTGACGCCAACCACACCAAGGTCAGCGGCAAGTTGCTCAAAGTGCTGGCGTGGTACGACAACGAGTGGGGCTTCTCCAACCGTATGCTCGACAACTGCCTGGCGCTGCACAACGCGGAGTGACGCGATGATCGGTATCAGCTTCACCACGGCCACCTTGGCGGCGCGTAAGCGCATCGCCCTGGTGGCGCATGATCACTGCAAAGGGTTTTTGCTGGACTGGGCCGAACGCCACAAGGCCGCGCTCAGCCAGCATGACTTGTGCGCAACGGGCACCACCGGCCTGTTATTGAGCAAGCGCCTGGGGTTGCCGATCGAAAGCATGATCAGCGGCCCGCTGGGCGGTGATCAACAGGTGGGGGCGCAGATCGCCGAGCAGAAAATCGACATGCTGGTGTTTTTCTGGGACCCGTTCGAGCCACAGCCCCACGACCCGGACATCAAGGCCCTGCTGCGCGTGGCGGCAGTGTGGAACATTCCGATGGCGAGCAATGAATGCACCGCTGACTATTTGCTCAGCAGCCCCCTGATGAACCAGCCGCACGAACATCGCATTCCCGATTACGCCGCGTATTTGAAAGGCCGGGTTTAACCTGGAATAAAACACATATCTTGTGGGAGCGGGCTTGCTCGCGAAGAGGATCGACTCGGTCAACCCTCAGACCGCGTCGCCCCAATCGCGAGCAAGCCCGCTCCCACAGACTGGACCGGCCAAACAACAAACTCAAAACATCACTTGACCAAACACACAGATGATAAGCATTATCATTCGCTCAAAATCGGTCGGGTAGTGCTGTGAGTCAGTCCCAGTTCAATCAAGTCTTCCTTACTCAGCGGGTGACCTTGCTGCGCACGTTACAGCGGATGGTGAATAACCCCAGCACCGCCGAAGACTTGCTGCAAGAGACTTACCTGCGGGTTACCCGCGCCTTGAACGAGCGTTCGGTCGAGCACCTGGAACCGTTTGTCTACCAGACCGCGCGCAATCTGGCGCTCGATCACCTGCGCTCGCGGCGCATTCAGGCACGCACGGTGGTTGAAGATGTCCCGATCGAGGTGCTTGAGGGCATTGCGTCTACCCACAGCACCCCGGAAGAAGCCCACCAAGCAGCGCAATTACTGGAGCGTTTGAGTGTGAGCCTGAGCCAGTTAAGCGCACGTCAGCAGCGGATTTTTATCCTCAGCCGGCTGCATGGCTGCAGTTATCAAGAGATCGCCGAAGAACTTGACGTGTCGTTGAGTACCGTTCAAAAGGAACTCAAATTGATCATGGCGATCTGCATCGGGGTAGCCGACAGGCTGAATCGGCCTTAACCTTGCCCTTCAATGCCACGCGAACGCCCTGAAACTGCCAAGGAACCTCTGTGACGGACACTCACAAATCTGCTGCGCCCGACCCGGCGCACGAGGTGCTGCAAGACAGCGCCATGGATCAGGCACTGGATTGGCTGATCACCCTTGAGTGTGCGAGCGACGAACAGAAAATCGTGTTTGAGCAGTGGCTGAATGCCGACCCGGCGCACGCCCGGGCGTTTGCCAAGGCCAACGCCATCTGGAACGGGCAACCCGTGCTAGATGCTGCACAAACCCTGCAAATCCGGCGTAAGCCCAGCGTGCTGCGGCGTATCAGCCGGCATTGGAAGCACGTTGCTGCGGCGGCTGTGCTGGTTCTGACGGTGGGCGGTTACAGCAATGTGCCGCTGCGTCTTCAGGCAGACCACCTGACCGTGGTGGGTGAACGCCAGCGCCTGCAGCTCGAAGACGGCTCTAAAGTGCTGCTCAATACCAATTCGGCATTTTCCAGCAAAGTGGTGAATACCCAGGCCCGCGCCCGGCTGTTGCAGGGCGAAGCCTTTTTTGAAGTCCCGGCCAACCTTGAACTGCCCATGGTGCTGGATGCCGGCCCGGTGCGCGTCAGCGTGCGTGACACCGCGTTTGCGGTGAGCTACTTCAATGGCGAAGCGCAAGTACGGGTACAGCGCGGTGATGTGGACTTGCGAGTGAACAGTGTCGGCACACAAATGCGCCTGTCGGCGGGCAACAGCGTCAGCATTGGCCCGAACGGCTTCGGCCGCCCCACTACACTCAACCCCCAAACCGACCTTGCCTGGGTGCAAGGCCGATTGGTGTTTGAAAACTGCCCGATGAGCAAAGTGCTCGATGAAGTGCGCCGCTACTACCCCGGCTGGATCGTCAACAACAACGAAAAGCTCGCCAACGTGGCCGTCACCGGCAACTACCGGCTGGATCAGCCACTGGATATCGTGCGCTCGCTGGCCCACATCACCTCCAGCCGCCTCTCGGAATACCCGGCGCTGGTCATCCTCAATTAAAAAAACTCGTTTAATCGCATCTTTTTTTACTCGATAGCCCAAGGTCATTCGTCTCGTTGTGATCAATGCAACTGATTCGCATTTTGAGTCAGCTTCGCAACTACAAGACTTGTCACCTCTGGAGCGCTATCAATGCCCACACGTTTCAACAGCCGGTCCACTTCCAACGCTCGCACTGGCGGCTTGCACCAGTGCACATTGTCGTTGTTGACCGTTGCCATGCTGATGGCTGGCGTACAGGCCGCACCGGCCCTGGCCGCAACCGATCCGCAGCCAGCCAGCCGCTCCGTGGGCAGTTACAAGTTTGCGATCGCTCAGCAGCCTCTCGCCTCTGCGTTGAATGACTTCAGCAGCGTGACTGGCTGGCAAGTCGGCCTGCCGGCAGAGCTGGCACAGGACGTGGCCTCGCCCGGCGTACGTGGCTCCCTGAGCCCGGAAAAAGCCCTGGAGCGCCTGCTCACCGGCACCAACCTGACGTACCGCAAGCTAAGCACTAACAACATCGTGCTGGAAAAACGCAGCGCGACCTCCGGCACCCTGGCCTTGCAGCAAGTGACCATCAGTGCCACGCGTAACGCACAAGACGTCAGCGCCGTACCCAGCACCGTCACCGTTCATGACCGCCTGGACCTGGACCGCGAAAACGTTAACACCATCAAAGACCTGGTTCGTTATGAGCCGGGTGTTTCGGTAGGCGGCGCCGGCCAGCGCGGCGGCATCACCGGCTACAACATTCGCGGCATCGACGGCGACCGGATCCTCACCCAGATCGATGGCGTTGAGATCCCGGACTCGTTCTTCAACGGCCCTTACGCCCAGACCCAACGCAACTACGTTGACCCTGAAATCATCAAAAGCGTTGAAATCCTCCGTGGCCCGGCGTCCGTGCTGTACGGCAGCAACGCCATTGGCGGTGCCGTCAGCTACTTCACCCTGGACCCGGATGACATCATCAAGCCGGGCCAGGACGTTGGCGCCCGCCTCAAAACCGGTTACAGCTCGGCTGACCGCAGCTGGCTCAAGTCGGGCACCGTGGCCGGTCGCTCGGGTGACTTCGACGGTTTGCTGCACTTTAGCCAGCGCGATGGCCATGACACCGAATCTTACGGCGACCGTGGCGGCAACGGCCTGGCCCGTACCGCGGCCAACCCGGAAGATGTGAGAACCACCAGCGTGCTGGCCAAGGCCGGCTGGAACTACAACGATGACGACCGACTGGCCTTCACCTACGAGAAGTACAAAAGCCACGACGACGTCAATGTGAAGAGCGCCGTCGGCGGGCCGTTCACCAACGGCCAGCCATTGGGCATGTACCGCTCGCGTACCGGCACCGACACGGTGAGCCGTGAACGCTTCGGCCTGGTCAACACCATGACGGTCGACAGCCTGGTTGCTGATCACATCAAGACCAGCCTGAACTACCAAATCGCCAAAACCGACGAGACCACGCTGGAAGATTATTTCCCGTTCACCCGCAATGTCATGCGCTCTCGCGACACCACGTATCAAGAGAAGCAATGGGTACTCGACGCTCAGGCAGACAAGGCCTTCAGCATCGGTGAAACCGATCATTTGCTGACCTACGGCGCCACTCTGAAAAACCAGAAAGTCACCAGCTCGCGCAGCGGCTCGGGTACGTGCCTGGCAGTAGGCCGCGGCTGTACGGCAATCGGCGCTGACAGCCCGTCCGATTACCTGGTCAAGTCCAGCGACTTCCCGGACCCCACCATCAACACCTACAGCCTGTTCGCCCAAGACCAGATCAGCTGGAACGACTGGACGTTCTCGCCAAGCTTGCGTTACGACTACACGCGCCTGACGCCGCACATCACCCAGGAGTTCCTCAACACGATCCCGGCCGATGAACGCGCCAACGTCAGTGACGAGAAGAAAATCTGGCACCGCGTTTCGCCAAAATTCGGCCTGACGTACGCCCTGACTGAGCAATACACCTGGTACGGCCAGTACGCGGAAGGTTTCCGTACGCCGACGGCCAAAGCGCTGTACGGCACCTTTGAGAACCTGGCTGCCGGTTACAAAGTGGCGGCCAACCCGAACCTGGAACCGGAAAAAAGCAAAAGCTTCGAAACCGGCCTGCGTGGCAAGTTTGATGCGGGTTCGTTCGATGTAGCGGTGTTCTACAACAAATACCGCGACTTCATTAACGAAGACGCTATCACCCCCGGCTACAGCGAAACCACGTTCCAGAGCAACAACATCAAACACGCCACCATCAAGGGTGCCGAGGTTAAAGGTCAGTTGAACCTGGATGCGTTCGGTGCGCCAAAAGGCCTGTACACACGCGGTTCGGTGGCTTATGCCCACGGCAAAAACGACGACAACGGCGAGCCGATCAACAGCGTCAACCCACTCAAAGCCGTTATGGGTCTGGGCTACGACCAGGAAACCTACGGCGCTCTGGTCAGCTGGACACTGGTCAAGCGCAAGGACCAGGTGGACAACACCAGCTTCTTTGCCCCGGACGGCACCAGCAAGCAATTCAAGTCGCCAGGCTATGGCGTACTGGACCTCACCGGCTTCTACAAAGTCACCAAGGACGTCACCGTCAACGCCGGCCTGTACAACCTGACCGACAAGAAATACTGGAACTGGGATGACGTGCGCGGCTACGACAGCGTGGGTGAAGCCGGTGTGCTAAACCCCGCCAACATGGACCGCCTGACCGCTCCAGGTCGCAACTTCTCGGTCAATCTGGTGTGGGACATCTGATAGACACATCCACTGCGTAGTCTTTTTAGGCTACGCAGTGAGGAATTTTTACTGTGATGCGTCATCTTGATCGTCTAGTTACAAAGCGCATCTCATTCTCAAGGATATTTGCATGACCACTCCTGATTCCGCACAGCGTCCAGCCTTGCGTTCTCAACGCCTGAACCAGATCACCAACGAGCCGCATCAAAAGCTCGATGCACTGGTAAAAGCTCACAAGCCTTTCGACACCCGCGAAAACTTCGCCCGTTTTGTTGTGGCTCAATACCTGTTCCAATCCGAGCTGCAAGCGCTGTACACCGACGCGGCCTTGAAAGAGATCGTGCCGGACCTGCCAGAGCGTTGCCGTGCAGAACAAGCCAAGGCTGACCTGGCGGACCTGAACACCCAGGTGCCTGCTCCAGTCGCTGGCGCAGTCAATGCTCCGAGCAAAGCTGAAGCCTTGGGCTGGATCTTTGTGTCGGAAGGCTCCAAGCTTGGCGCTGCGTTTTTGATCAAGCGTGCTGTGGCACTGGACCTGAGCGAAACTTTCGGTGCACGCCACTTGGGCGAACCGGCCGGTGGTCGTGCTGAAGGCTGGAAGAGCTTCGTTAAAACCCTCGACGGCCTGGAACTGAGCGCCGAAGAAGAAGCCGACCTGGACAAAGGTGCTGTCGCCGCGTTTGAACGTTTTACCGTATTGCTGGAACATGCTTACGCTGCTGAGCCAGAACTGGCCTAAGCAGGATCTGCTCGGTCAGCGAGCGCTGACCGAGTATCTTTTTCTGCGCCTTGAGCCTATGACACACCCAACTCAATCCTCATCCAAAATCGCCCGTTTCCTGTTTGGCGTGCTGGCCTACGTCAGCTTGGGCATCGGCCTGATCGCCATCGTGATCCCTGGCTTACCCACCACCGAATTTATTTTGCTCGCTGCCTGGGCTGCGACCAAAAGCTCCCCTCGCCTGAGTGCCTGGCTCGAAAACCACCGTTTGTTTGGCCCGATTTTGTTCAATTGGCGCAACGGTAAAATCATCCAGCGCAAAGCCAAAGTCAGCGCCACCATCAGCATGCTGCTGTGTGCCGGGCTGATGCTTTACGTGCTTGATCACGACTGGCCGGTGTTCCTGGCCATTGCGGGCATGAGCATGGGCAACCTGTGGATCTGGTCCCGCCCGGAACGCTTGCCGCTGGCGAGCGAGTAACTGAACGGCAAGCTCGCTCCTACCGTTTATTGGGGGTTAGAGAGTTAACGCCCCGCTGTACAGCCCATACGCCGCGCCCAGCGCGGTAATCACGACTGCCGCGAATATCAGCGGCTCAATGCCCTTGAACAGCACCTGCCCTTGCTCACGCTTGGCCTTGGCGAACAGAAATATCCCCGGCGCATAGAGCAACGCGGACAACAGCAAGTACTTGGGCCCCGCCGCATACAGCAACCACATCGCGTAGATCAAAGCGATGGCCCCTATCAGCAGGTCCTTGACCCGGCTACGACTGGCCTTGGCATAGGTCTCACCGCGCACGCACAACAACACTGAATACGCCGCCGACCAGAAGTAAGGCACCAGAATCATCGATGAGGCGAGGTAGATCAGGGTGGTGTAAGTGCCCGCAGACACCAGCGTGATGACCAAAAACAGCTGAATCATGATATTGGTCAGCCACAGGGCGTTGACCGGCACATGGTTGGCGTTTTCCTTTTTCAGGAACGCCGGCATGGTTTTATCCCGAGACGTCGCGTACAAAATCTCGGCGCACAACAACGCCCATGACAGCAGCGCACCAAGCAATGAAACCGCCAGGCCGATGCTGATCAGAATCGCCCCCCAATCCCCCACCACATGCTTGAGCACCCCGGCCATCGACGGGTTTTGCAGTTGCGCCAGTTCGGGCTGAGTCATGATGCCCATCGACAGCACGTTCACCAGCACCAGCAACGCCAGCACGCCGAGAAACCCGATCACGGTGGCCTTGCCCACATCGGAACGCTTTTCGGCGCGCCCCGAATAAACACTGGCGCCTTCGATGCCGATAAACACAAACACGGTGACCAGCATCATGTTGCGCACCTGGTCCATCACACTGCCGACGCTGGGCATTTCAGAGCCCCACAGGTCACGGGTGAAGATGTCGGCTTTAAACGCCACGGCGGCCAGCACGATAAACATCACGATCGGTACGATTTTCGCGACGGTGGTGAGCTGGTTGATAAACGCGGCCTCTTTGATGCCGCGCATCACCAAAAAATGCACGCCCCACAGCAACAGCGATGCACAGCCAATGGCAATGGGCGTATTGCCCTGGCCAAACGCGGGGACGAAAAAACCCAAGGTGCTGAACAGCAACACGAAGTAACCCACGTTGCCCATCCAGGCACTGATCCAGTACCCCCAGGCCGACGAGAAGCCCATGTAGTCGCCAAACCCGGCCTTGGCGTAGGCGTACACCCCCGAATCCAGCTCCGGCTTGCGATTGGCCAGGGTCTGGAACACAAAGGCCAGCGCCAGCATGCCCACCGCCGTGATTGCCCAACCAATCAATACCGCAGCGCCAGCGGCTCGTTCGGCAATATTTTGTGGCAATGAAAAAATACCGCCGCCAATCATCGACCCGACCACTAACGCAATCAAGGCATTGAGCCGAAGCTTCTGGGTCTGCTGAGACATCGCTACCTCTTTGTTGGGTGTTTTATTAATGCTGGTTATCAAGCGACAGGCAGTTGCGAGTAAATAAATGTTTGTCCCAAACGTTTAATAAAGTTGCGCTATAAGCCTGATTTTTTTAACAGCAAGATTTTCTATTAAAGACCAAAAACTAGCGCAGATGCAGATGACGTTTTCATTTCACAGGTCGTTAAATGAAACATTCGGCTCACATTTGCAAATTCTCAAATAGTGTCTAGCTTCATTCCCCACGACGAATCAATTAAAGCCGCTGTATTACCTGAAAGCCCTCTGGAGCCGGGTTTCCAGCGCGCGTCATAAAAATGCGCAATAGCGACCTCCCCGCTCTACTGACAATGGAATGTAGTCATGACCTGACCTAAGTCAACAGGGTAAGCAAACAACGCAATAACCTCTGAGACATCACTTCACATGGATTGGAGTCACTCTAAATGTCTGACACTCCTGGAAAACTTCGACTAGGTGCATTGGTTGCTCTGGTAGTCGGTTCAATGATTGGCGGCGGGATTTTTTCGCTGCCGCAAAACATGGCGGCAAGTGCGGATGTCGGGGCGATTTTAATCGGCTGGGCGATCACCGCCGTGGGCATGCTGACCCTCGCATTTGTGTTCCAGACCCTGGCCAATCGAAAACCCGACCTGGACGGCGGCGTGTACGCCTATGCCAAGGCCGGGTTTGGCGATTACATGGGTTTCTCATCGGCCTGGGGGTACTGGATCAGTGCCTGGCTGGGCAACGTGGGTTACTTCGTGCTGCTGTTCAGCACACTCGGTTACTTCTTCCCTATCTTCGGTGAAGGCAACACGGTCGCCGCCATCGTCGGCGCGTCAATTCTGCTCTGGGCCGTGCACTTTCTGGTCTTGCGCGGCATCAAGGAAGCAGCGTTCATCAACCTGGTGACCACCGTCGCCAAGGTCGTGCCGCTGATTCTGTTCATTCTGATTGCACTGTTCGCGTTCAAACTGGACATCTTCACCAGTGACATCTGGGGCCTGAAAAACCCGTCGCTGGGCAGCGTGATGGACCAGGTGCGCAACATGATGCTGGTCACCGTGTGGGTGTTCATCGGTATCGAAGGCGCGAGCATCTTCTCGTCCCGTGCCGAAAAACGCTCAGACGTCGGTCGCGCCACCGTGATCGGTTTTATCACCGTGCTGCTCTTGCTGGTGCTGGTGAACGTGCTGTCGCTGGGCATCATGACTCAGCCAGAACTGGCAAAACTGCAAAACCCTTCGATGGCGGCCGTGCTTGAACATGTGGTCGGCCACTGGGGGGCGGTGCTGATCAGCGTCGGCTTGATCGTGTCCTTGCTGGGTGCCCTGCTGTCGTGGGTGCTGCTGTGTGCAGAGATCATGTTCTCGGCTGCCAAAGACCACACCATGCCGGCGTTCCTGAAGAAGGAAAACGCCAACCACGTACCGGTCAACGCCCTGTGGCTGACCAACGTGATGGTGCAGATCTTCCTGATCATCACCCTGTTCTCGGAAAGCACCTACCTGTCGCTGATCTATCTGGCGACCTCGATGATCCTCGTGCCTTACCTCTGGTCGGCGGCCTACGGCCTGCTGCTGGCGGTGCGCGGCGAGACTTACGAGAACGCCCTGGCTGAACGCAAAAAAGACCTGATCATCGGTTCTGTCGCGCTGATCTACGCGATCTGGCTGATCTATGCCGGTGGTCTGAAGTACCTGCTGCTCTCGGCGCTGCTGTATGCACCTGGCGCCATCTTGTTCGCCAAGGCCAAGCGCGAAAGCGGCCAACAAGTGTTTACCAACATCGAGAAAGTGATTTTTGCCGCAGTGATTATCGGTGCCCTGGTGGCAGCGTATGGCCTCTACGACGGCTTTCTAACCCTGTAATACCCTGTTTTATGTACTTTGGAGGATGACTGTAATGACCACGGAAAAAGTGAAGTACGGCGTGCATTCCGAAGCCGGCAAGCTGCATAAGGTTATGGTGTGTTCCCCAGGCCTGGCTCACCAGCGTCTGACCCCGAGCAACTGCGACGAGCTGTTGTTTGATGACGTGCTCTGGGTCAACCAGGCCAAGCGTGACCACTTCGATTTCGTCACCAAAATGCGCGATCGCGGGATTGATGTGCTGGAGATGCACAACCTGCTGACCGATATTGTTGCCATTCCAGAAGCGCTGGACTGGATCCTTGACCACAAGGTCACGCCAAACCAAGTGGGCGTGGGCCTGGTCAATGAAGTCAAAGCCTGGCTCAAGAGCCTTGAGCCGCGCCACATTGCCGAGTACCTGATTGGCGGTGTCTCTGCTGACGACCTGCCCAATAGCTTCGGTGGCAAAACCATCCAGATGTTCCGTGATTTCCTGGGCCACACCAGCTTTATCCTGCCGCCCCTGCCGAACACTCAGTTCACCCGTGACACCACCTGCTGGATCTACGGTGGCGTAACGCTGAACCCGATGTACTGGCCAGCCCGCCGTCAGGAAACCCTGCTGACCACGGCAATTTACAAGTTCCACCCTGAGTTCACCCAAGCTGAATTCAAGGTCTGGTACGGCGACCCGACCGTTGACCACGGCAATGCCAGCCTCGAAGGCGGCGACGTGATGCCAATCGGCAAGGGCGTGGTGCTGATCGGCATGGGCGAGCGCTCGTCACGCCAGGCCATCGGCCAACTGGCACAGAACCTGTTCAAGAACAAAGCGGTTGAGCGTGTGATTGTTGCCGGGCTGCCCAAGTCTCGCGCGGCGATGCACCTGGACACCGTGTTCAGCTTCTGCGATCACGACCTGGTGACTATCTTCCCGGAAGTGGTCAATCAAATTGTCGCCTTCTCCCTGTACCCGGATGAAAGCAAAGCCGGTGGCATTGACGTTCGTCGTGAAGAAGCCAGCTTCCTCGATGTGGTCGCCAAAGCCCTGGGCCTGAAAACCCTGCGCGTTGTCGAAACCGGCGGTAACAGCTTCGCCGCCGAACGTGAGCAGTGGGATGACGGCAACAACGTCGTGGCACTGGAGCCTGGCGTGGTCATCGGCTACGACCGCAACACCTACACCAACACCCTGCTGCGCAAGGCCGGTGTCGAAGTGATCACCATCAGCGCCTCTGAACTGGGACGCGGCCGTGGCGGCGGCCACTGCATGACCTGCCCGATCGTACGCGACCCAATCGATTACTAAGTCACCCATTGATTGCTTGCGCTGACCCCACAAGGGGCGGCGCAAGCCGGTTAACCAGAAACCCAGGAGATCCCCATGGCGTTTAACATGAAAAACCGCAGCTTGCTGAGCTTGGTTCATCACACCCCTCGTGAGCTGCACTTCTTGCTGGATCTGTCCCGTGACCTCAAGCGCGCCAAGTACACCGGTACTGAAGAGCCGCACTTGAAAGGCAAGAACATCGCGCTGATTTTTGAAAAAACCTCGACCCGCACCCGTTGCGCGTTCGAAGTGGCGGCCCACGACCAGGGCGCGCACGTGACTTACATCGACCCGGTTTCTTCGCAAATCGGCCACAAAGAAAGCATGAAAGACACCGCCCGCGTTCTCGGCCGCATGTTTGACGCCATCGAATACCGTGGCTTTGAGCAAGTGGTTGTCGAAGAGCTGGCCAAGTACGCAGGCGTACCGGTGTTCAACGGCCTGACCGCTGAGTTCCACCCGACGCAAATGATCGCTGACGTGCTGACCATGCGCGAACACAGCGACAAGCCGCTGCACAACATCAGCTACGCCTACCTGGGCGATGCGCGCAACAACATGGGTAACTCGCTGCTGCTGATCGGCGCCAAGCTGGGCATGGACGTGCGCATCGCCGCACCAAAAAGCCTGTGGCCAGAAGAAGCCTTCGTCAAACAATGCGAGGAATTCGCCAAGGAAAGCGGTGCCAAAATCACCCTGACCGAAGACCCTAAAGCCGCGGTCAAAGGCGTGGACTTCATCCACACCGACGTATGGGTGTCGATGGGCGAGCCGGTTGAAACCTGGAACGAACGCATCAAACTGCTGCTGCCTTACCAGGTCAACACCGACATCATCAAGGCGGCAGAAAACCCGCGCGTGAAGTTCATGCACTGCCTGCCGGCGTTCCATAACAGCGAAACCAAAGTCGGCAAGGACGTGGCAGAGCATCACCCGAACCTGAAAAACGGCATTGAAGTGACCGAAGAAGTGTTCGAGTCGCCGGTCAACATTGCGTTTGAACAGGCTGAAAACCGCATGCACACCATCAAGGCCATTCTGGTGGCGGCGCTGGCTGATATCTAAGCCCTGGTTCGGTTGGCCTGTGCACACCGGCCTTCTGTGGGAGCGGGCTTGCTCGCGATGGTATCAGCGCGCGTTCAGAGACAGACCGCGTCGACAGCATCGCGAGCAAGCCCGCTCCCACACCACAGCGTCGCTTACCCTCCCCTTTAAATAAGGACATTTTCTATGCGTATCGTCGTTGCACTGGGCGGTAACGCCCTTCTTCGTCGCGGCCAGCCCATGACCGCTGACAACCAACGCGAAAACATCCGTACAGCCACCGCCCAAATCGCCCGCGTCGCCCCTGGCAATGAACTGGTGGTGGCGCACGGTAACGGCCCGCAAGTGGGCCTGCTGTCGCTGCAAGCCGCTGCCTACACTGACGTTGCGCCCTACCCGCTGGACGTGCTCGGGGCTGAAACCGAAGGCATGATCGGTTATATGATCGAGCAAGAACTGGGCAACCTGCTGCCCAAGGACGTGCCTTTCGCCACCTTGCTGACCCAGGTCGAAGTCGACCCCAAAGACCCGGCTTTCAAGAACCCGACCAAGCCGATTGGCCCGGTGTACAGCGAAGCTGACGCCAAGCGACTGGCCGCTGAAAAAGGCTGGGACATTGCCCCGGACGGCGACAAGTTCCGCCGTGTGGTGCCAAGCCCCAAGCCCAAACACATCTTTGAAATCCGCCCGATCAAATGGCTGCTGGAAAAAGGCACCGTGGTGATCTGCGCGGGCGGTGGCGGTATTCCGACCATGTACGGCGAAGACGGCAATCTCAAAGGCATTGAGGCGGTGATCGACAAAGACCTGGCCTCGTCCCTGCTGGCTCAACAGCTCAACAGTGACTTGCTGGTAATCGCCACAGACGTCAACGCTGCCTTTATCAACTGGGGCAAACCTGACCAGAAAGGCATTACACAGGCGCACCCGGACGAACTGGAAAAACTCGGCTTTGCCGCTGGCTCCATGGGCCCTAAAGTTGAAGCGGCCTGTGAATTTGCCCGCAAGACCGGCAAGACTGCCGTGATCGGCGCACTGGCGGATATTGAAGCAATCGTTCAAGGTAAGGCAGGTACTCGAGTGAGCACCGAGAAACCTGGTATTACCTACTTCTGAACCCAAGGGCAGGCCTGGCGGTCTGCCCTTGACTACTTAGCCTCAAGGAGCAGCCCTATGGCCTCGTTCGAACCCGGTCACCTGCATATCCATCGCGAACCGCTGCAGCCGGGCGACTTTGGTTATGACATCAAAATCGATTACCAGGTCGTTCAAGATCCCAAGGAAGGCAGGTCGATGCAGTTCGACATGCACGGCCAGATCAACAAAAAGGATTTCAAGGACTCGTTCACGCTGCCCAAGGACATGGCGTTCGATTTCGCCCGCGTGGCCTTCAAAATCGCCGTGAAAAACGGTATTCCCAGCAACGCGAACATCCTGTCGATGCATAAATACTACGACTTGATGTTCAAGGACGTACGAGAGCAACTCGACGTCAAGCCGGGTGACCCGGTAAAACCTGAACACCTGGAATAACCCCCTGTAGGAGCGAGCTCGCGATCTTTTAAACGATCAAAAGATCGCGAGACAAGCTCGCTCCTACAGAGCCGATGTGCGGCTCACATTTCACCAATCCTCCCCGCCAAGGCATACTGGCCATCCCCTGGCTTAAGTTTTCTCGTTCCCATGCGTATCCATGTCAGTTTTATCGACCGTGTCGGCATCACCCAGGAAGTTCTGGCGTTGCTGGGCGGGCGTAATCTCAACCTGGATGCCGTGGAGATGGTCCCGCCCAACGTCTACATCGACGCCCCGACCCTCAGCCCGCAAGTGCTCGACGAGTTGCGCGAAGCGCTGTTCCGGGTCAACGGCGTGCAGTCGGTGCGGGTGGTCGATATCCTTCCCGGCCAGCGCCGCCACCTGCAACTCGACGCCCTGCTCGCCGCCATGACCGACCCGGTACTGGCGCTGGACAGCGGTGGCCACGTGCTGCTGGCCAACCCGGCGCTGGTTACGCTGTATGGCCGTGACCCCACCGGTGAAAGCATCGGCGAGCTGTTCAGCGATCCCGGCCTGCTCAATGTGTTGCTGGAAAACGGCTTTCGCCTGCCGCTGCGCGAAGTGACGCTCAACGGCCAGCCGCTGATGCTCGATGCCACGCCGATTACCGACGCCGGTGCCTTGCTCACGCTGTACCAGCCCAGCCGTATTGGTGAGCGGTTGGCCGCCCTGCATCACGACCACGCGGAGGGCTTTGACGCGCTGCTCGGTGACTCCCCGGCGATTCGCACCCTGAAGGCCCGTGCCCAGCGCGTAGCGGCGCTGGATGCACCGTTGCTGATTCAGGGCGAAACCGGCACCGGTAAAGAGCTCGTGGCCCGCGCCTGCCATGCGATCAGCACTCGTTTTGCGGCGCCGTTTTTGGCCTTGAACTGCGCGGCGCTCCCGGAAAACCTGGCCGAAAGTGAGCTGTTCGGCTATGCCCCCGGCGCCTTCACCGGCGCCCAGCGCGGCGGCAAGCCGGGGCTGATGGAGCTGGCCAACCACGGCACGGTGTTTCTCGATGAAATCGCCGAAATGTCGCCCTACCTGCAAGCCAAGCTGCTGCGCTTTTTGAATGACGGCAGCTTTCGTCGAGTGGGCGGCGAGCGTGAGGTCAAGGTCAATGTTCGGATCCTCAGCGCGACCCACCGTAACCTCGAAAAAATGGTCAATGAAGGGACGTTTCGTGAAGACCTGTTCTATCGCCTGAACGTGCTGAACCTTGAGGTGCCGCCGCTGCGCGAGCGTGGCCAGGATATTTTGCTGCTGGCACGCGCCTTTATGCAGCAAGCTTGCACACAAATCCAGCGCCCGGTGTGCCGCCTGGCACCCGGCACTTACCCGGCGTTGCTGGGCAATCGCTGGCCGGGTAATGTGCGGCAATTACAGAACGTAATTTTCCGCGCGGCCGCGATTTGCGAAAGCACGCTGGTGGATATCGGTGATCTCGACATCGCGGGCACCTCGGTCGCCCGGCAAAGCGATGGCGAAATAGAAACCCTGGAAATGGCGGTCGAAACGTTCGAAAAAGCCCTGCTGGAAAAACTCTACGTCAGCTACCCCTCAACTCGCCAATTGGCCAGCCGCCTGCAAACCTCGCACACCGCCATTGCGCACCGCCTGCGCAAGTACGGCATTCCGGGTAAAAATTAAGCCTCGCGATCTTTTAAAAGATCGCGAGGCAAGCTCGCTCCTACAGAAACCTTATTTTCCGTATTGATTTCATTCCAGCGGAACGATTTCGATACAGGCATGCCAATCCTCAGTAGCCCAAGGCTTTGATCCACTTAGATTTTTTTATGACGCCAGCACTGTAGCGATTTCGCTACAGCGTGATGGATCAATTACCTGCGAAAAACATATAACTAATTGATAAATAAGGCTTTTAATAAACTGGCAACCATCTTGCAATGATCATCGCATTTAGCTCGGCCTGCACGAGCATTACACCTGTGACCACCAGACATGTCTGGCCCTGAGGAGTTTCGATGAGCGAATTGCGTTTTACTGAAGACCACGAATGGCTACGTGCCGAAGCCGATGGCAGCGTGACCGTAGGCATTACGGCTTTTGCGCAAAACGCTTTGGGCGATGTGGTGTTTGTTCAATTGCCAGAGTTGCAGGCTTACGACAAAGGCGCTGAAGCCGCCACGGTTGAATCGGTCAAGGCCGCCAGCGGCGTGTACATGCCACTGGACGGTGAAGTCCTCGAACTGAACGCTAAACTCGAAGACAGTCCAGAACTGGTCAACGAGGATCCGCTGGGTGAAGGCTGGTTTTTTCGCTTTAAACCGGCTGATCCCGAGGCGCTCGGCAAACTGCTCACGCAGGACGCTTACGACCGCTTGATCAAAGCTCAAGACGACAACTGAGGAGCCGGCCATGACGATTAATCTCAGCACTGCCAATGAATTCATCGCGCGCCACATCGGCCCGCGTCAAGCCGACGAACAGGCCATGCTCACCACCCTGGGCTTTGACTCGCTGCAAGCGCTCAGCGCCAGCGTCATCCCGGAAGGCATCAAGGGCACCAGCGTACTCAACCTGCCCGCTGGCCAAAGTGAAGCCGATGCTCTGGCGTCGATCAAAGCCATCGCGGCGAAAAACCAACTGCACAAAACCTATATCGGCCAAGGCTATTACAACTGCCACACGCCTTCGCCGATCTTGCGCAATCTGCTGGAAAACCCGGCCTGGTACACCGCTTACACGCCGTATCAGCCGGAAATTTCCCAGGGTCGTCTTGAAGCCTTGCTGAATTTCCAGACGCTGATCAGCGACCTCACCGGCCTGCCGATTGCCAACGCTTCGCTGCTCGACGAAGCCACCGCGGCCGCCGAAGCCATGACCTTCTGCAAACGCCTGAGCAAGAACAAAACCAGCGAGCGCTTCTTCGCCTCCCGCCACTGCCACCCGCAAACCCTCGATGTGCTGCGCACCCGTGCCGAGCCGCTGGGTATTGAAGTGGTGGTGGGTGACGAACGTGAGTTGAGCGACTTGTCGTCGTTTTTCGGCGCCCTGCTGCAATACCCGGCAAGCAACGGCGACGTGTTTGATTATCGCGATCTGGTTGAACGCTTCCACGCCGCTAACGCGCTGGTGGCAGTGGCCGCTGACTTGTTGGCGCTGACTTTGCTGACACCGCCTGGTGAATTCGGCGCCGACGTGGCCATCGGCAGCGCCCAGCGCTTTGGCGTGCCACTGGGCTTTGGTGGCCCGCACGCGGCTTACTTTTCGACCCGCGATGCCTTCAAGCGCGACATGCCGGGGCGTCTGGTCGGCATGTCGGTAGACCGTCACGGCAAACCGGCGCTGCGCCTGGCGATGCAAACCCGCGAGCAACATATTCGCCGCGAGAAGGCCACCAGTAACATCTGTACCGCTCAAGTGTTGCTGGCCAACATCGCCAGCATGTACGCCGTGTACCACGGGCCTCAAGGCCTGACCCAGATTGCCCGGCGCATCCATCAGTTGACCGCAATCCTTGCCCAGGGCCTGAAGGGGCTGGGGCTGAACGTTGAGCAAAGCCAGTTTTTCGACACCCTGACCCTGCACACCGGCAGCCGCACCAGCGCGCTGCACGCCAAGGCTCAGGCCCAGCACATCAACCTGCGGGTGGTCGATGACGAACGCCTTGGGCTGTCGCTGGACGAAACCAGCAGCCAGTCCGACGTGGTTGCCCTGTGGGCCTTGCTCGCAGTCGATGGCCAGACATTGCCTGACTTCGACGCCTTGGCCCAATCGGTAAAAGGCACGCTGCCTGCGGCGTTGCTGCGCCAGTCGGCGATTCTGAGCCACCCGGTGTTCAACCGTTATCACTCCGAAACCGAGCTGATGCGTTACCTGCGCCGCCTGGCTGACAAAGACCTGGCGCTGGACCGCACCATGATCCCGCTGGGCTCGTGCACCATGAAGCTCAACGCCGCCAGCGAAATGATCCCGGTGACCTGGGCTGAGTTCGGCAACCTGCACCCCTTTGCTCCTGCCGAGCAAAGCCAGGGCTATCAGCAACTGACCCGCGAGCTGGAACTCATGCTCTGCGAGGCCACCGGCTACGACGCCGTGTCGCTGCAACCCAACGCCGGTTCCCAAGGTGAATACGCCGGCTTGCTGGCCATTCGTGCCTATCACCAGAGCCGTGGCGAAGAGCGCCGCGACATCTGCCTGATCCCCTCCTCGGCCCACGGCACCAACCCGGCGACCGCACACATGGCCGGTATGCGCGTGGTGGTGACGGCCTGCGACGCACGCGGCAACGTCGACATTGAAGACCTGCGCGCCAAGGCCATCGAGCACCGCGATCACCTTGCCGCGCTGATGATCACCTACCCGTCGACCCACGGCGTGTTTGAAGAAGGCATCCGCGAAATCTGCGGCATCATTCATGACAACGGCGGCCAGGTGTACATCGACGGTGCCAACATGAACGCGATGGTCGGCCTGTGCGCACCGGGCAAGTTTGGCGGCGACGTGTCGCACCTTAACCTGCACAAAACCTTCTGCATCCCCCACGGCGGTGGCGGCCCGGGCGTTGGCCCGATTGGCGTCAAGTCGCACCTGATCCCGTTCCTGCCGGGCCACAGCGCCCTGGAGCGCAAGGAAGGCGCGGTGTGTGCCGCCCCGTTCGGCAGCGCCAGCATTCTGCCGATCACCTGGATGTACATCCGCATGATGGGCGGCGAAGGCCTGAAACGCGCCTCGCAATTGGCCATCTTGAACGCCAACTACATTGCCCGCCGTCTTGAAGAGCATTACCCGGTGCTGTACTCGGGCGCCAACGGCCTGGTGGCGCACGAATGCATCCTCGACCTGCGCCCGCTCAAAGAAACCAGCGGCATCAGCGTTGATGACGTGGCCAAGCGCCTGATCGACTTTGGCTTCCACGCCCCGACCATGTCGTTCCCGGTGGCAGGCACGTTAATGATCGAGCCGACTGAAAGTGAATCCAAACAAGAGCTGGATCGCTTCTGCGAAGCCATGATCCGCATCCGCGAGGAGATTCGCGCGGTCGAAAACGGCACCCTCGACAAAGACGACAACCCGCTGAAAAACGCCCCGCACACGGCCGCAGAAATCGTTGGCGAGTGGACCCACCCGTACAGCCGTGAACAAGCGGTGTACCCGGTCGCGTCGTTGATCGAAGGCAAATACTGGCCGCCGGTGGGCCGTGTCGACAACGTGTTCGGCGACCGCAACCTGGTCTGCGCGTGCCCGTCGATCGAGAGCTATCAGGAGGCTTGATCCCGATCCGTAGGAGCGAGCTTGCCTCGCGATCTTTTGATCTTTTTAAAAGATCGCGAGACGAGCTCGCTCCTACACGTTTTGCTTGCCAATTCATCTATAAGAAACCGGAGAACCCTATGTCGTTAAGCGTGTTCGACCTGTTCAAAATTGGCATCGGCCCTTCCAGTTCCCACACCGTCGGCCCCATGCGGGCTGCCGCACGTTTTGTCGAAGGTTTGGCCCGCGAGGGTTTGCTGCTGAGCACAGCCTGCGTGAAAGTCGAGCTGTATGGTTCCCTCGGCGCCACCGGTAAAGGTCACGGCAGCGACAAAGCCGTGTTGCTGGGGCTTGAAGGCGAACTCCCGGACACCGTCAACACCGAAACCGTGGCTGAACGCCTGGCGATGATTCGCAGCAGCGGGCGTTTGAACCTCAACGGTGAACACGCCATCGACTTCAACGAAAAACTGCACCTGGCGATGATTCGCAAACCCTTGGCCTTTCACCCCAACGGCATGATTTTTCGCGCCCTGGACGCCGCCGGCATACAGATTCGCAGCCGCGAGTATTACTCGGTCGGCGGCGGTTTTGTGGTGGATGAAGACGCTGCGGGCGCTGATCGCATCGTCGAAGACAGTACGCCACTGAAGTACCCGTTCAAAACCGCCAAAGAGCTGCTGAACCATTGCGCCACGCAGCACTTGTCCATCAGCCAAGTGATGCTGGCCAACGAAGGCGCCTGGCGCCCGGAAGCCGAAACCCGCAGTGGCCTGCTGCACATCTGGCAAGTGATGCAGGACTGCGTGAGCGCGGGCTGTCGCAATGAAGGGATTTTACCCGGTGGCTTAAAGGTCAAACGCCGGGCTGCTGCGCTGCACCGCCAACTGTGCAGCCACCCGGAAGCCGCCCTGCGCGATGCGCTGTCCGTGCTCGACTGGGTCAATCTGTATGCACTGGCGGTAAACGAAGAAAACGCCAACGGCGGGCGCGTGGTCACCGCGCCCACCAATGGGGCTGCGGGGATTATCCCGGCCGTGCTGCATTACTACATGCGCTTTATCGGCGGTGCCAACGAAGACGGCGTGGTGCGGTTTCTGCTGACGGCAGCCGCCATCGGCATTCTGTACAAGGAAAACGCCTCGATCTCAGGCGCCGAAGTCGGCTGCCAGGGCGAGGTCGGTGTGGCCTGCTCCATGGCCGCGGGTGCGCTCTGCGAAGTGCTGGGCGGCAGCGTGCAACAAGTCGAGAACGCCGCCGAAATCGGCATGGAACATAACCTGGGGCTGACCTGCGACCCGATTGGCGGGCTGGTGCAAGTGCCGTGTATCGAGCGCAACGCCATGGGCTCGGTCAAGGCCATCAACGCCGTGCGCATGGCGTTGCGCGGCGACGGCCAGCACTTTGTCTCGCTCGACAAGGTCATCCGCACCATGCGCCAGACCGGCGCCGACATGAAAAGCAAATACAAAGAGACCGCCCGCGGCGGTCTGGCTGTCAACATTATTGAGTGCTGATTTTCAAGGAGTTAAGAATGTCCACCGAACACCTGCTCATCACCCCGCTGCACGCACTGCACCTTGAACTCGGTGCCCGCATGGTGCCGTTTGCCGGCTATGACATGCCCGTGCAATACCCGCTGGGCGTAATGAAAGAGCACCAGCACACCCGTGAACAGGCCGGATTGTTTGATGTTTCGCACATGGGGCAGATCCTGCTGACCGGTGCCGGTGCCGCCAAAGCTCTGGAGACATTGGTGCCCGTCGACATTATCGACCTGCCGGTGGGCATGCAGCGTTACGCCATGTTCACCAACGAACAAGGCGGCATTCTGGATGACCTGATGGTTGCCAATCTGGGTAATGACCAATTGTTTTTGGTAGTTAACGCGGCCTGCAAGGAGCAGGACCTGGCTCACCTGCGCAAACATCTGAGCGCCCACTGCGAGATCCAGCCGCTGTTTGAAGAGCGCGCCCTGCTGGCCCTGCAAGGCCCGGCAGCGGTAAAGGTGTTGCAGCGTCTGGCACCTGACGTCGCCAAAATGACCTTTATGCAATTTGAGCCGGTGACGCTGCAGGGCGCGGCGTGTTACGTCAGCCGCTCGGGTTATACCGGTGAAGACGGCTTTGAGATCTCGGTACCGACAGCACACGCAGAAAAACTCGCCCGCGCCCTGTTGGCTGAACCTGAGGTTGAAGCCATTGGTTTGGGCGCACGTGATTCGCTGCGCCTTGAAGCCGGTCTGTGCTTATACGGCCACGACATGAACGAAAAGACCACGCCAATTGAAGCCAGCCTGTTGTGGGCGATCTCTAAAGCGCGCCGTGCCGACGGCCCGCGCGCGGGTGGCTTCCCCGGTGCTGACACCATTTTTGCCCAGCAACAACAAGGGGTTGCACGAAAAAGGGTCGGCCTGCTGCCCCAAGAACGCACACCGGTGCGTGAAGGCGCCGAGGTGGTCGATGCACAGGGTAACGTCATCGGCACAGTGTGTAGCGGCGGCTTCGGCCCTACCCTGGGCGCACCGCTGGCCATGGCGTATCTGGACAGTGCATTCACCCCGATAGACACCGAGGTCTGGGCGATTGTTCGGGGTAAACGTGTACCGATGAAAGTGTCTAAACTGCCGTTTGTAGCGCAACGTTATTATCGGGGATAAGCCCCAGGGCTTTTTATACAGTTGTATGACACTTGCGTGCCATACAACTGCCACAAAACAGTGCGAAGTTTCGATAGTGAAAAAAGCACTTTAAACCTGAAAACAATTGAACACCTCTATGAACACACTTTCTTTAACGCTGCCCACACCCCACTGTAGGAGCGAGCTTGCTCGCGATCTTTTGATCTTTTAAATGCGTTGCTATAAGTGAACTGCATGAGGTTATAAAGGGGTTTATTTAAGGGGCTTGTTTTTTTAATTCTGTTTTCGTAGAGTTTGACCACTGTGTTTGCATGGGTCGCTGGAATCGTGACCTGGGCAGTAGCTCTATGTTTGCTACAACCCGTTCTGCGTCTCTTACTTTCCTGCAACCCAGCACCAGTCCTCTTTCACTGTAAGGAGGCTGCCATTAATTGTTAGCGTCAAGGAATTAAGAAATGTCTCAACGTCAGAGCGGTACCGTCAAGTGGTTTAACGACGAGAAAGGTTTTGGTTTCATCACTCCGGAAAGCGGCCCGGATCTGTTCGTACACTTCCGGGCCATTCAAGGCAACGGTTTCAAAAGCTTGAAAGAAGGCCAGAAAGTGACCTTCATCGCTGTTCAAGGCCAAAAAGGCATGCAGGCTGACGAAGTTCAAGCCGAAGCCTAAGCTTCTGCTGCACAAAAGCCTCTGATGCTGACATCAGAGGCTTTTTTGTGGGCGCAATTTCGTAAGATGGGTTTTTCCTTCACGAGAGCCTGCCATGTCGAAACCACCACTTAGCCCCCAAGGCGACTTTCCCGCCGCCGGCCTGGGGCGCCGTCTGGCAGCCATGTTCTATGATTTTTTGCTGTGTACGGCCCTGCTGATCGTGACCACGTTTATCTACAAGCTGATCATGATGGGCTTTATCGGTGAAGCCAAAATGCGCGAGCTGTCAGAAGCCGGGGCGCTTGATGGCGATCCGTTGCTCTCGACCATTTTGTTGTTTGTCCTGTTCGCGTTCTTTGCCAAGTTCTGGACCCACAGCGGCCAAACCCTGGGCATGCAAGTGTGGGGCGTGCGCGTGCAAAACGCCGACGGGACGGCGATCAGCCTGTGGCAAGCGCTGTTGCGTTTTATGGTGTCGATTGGTTCGTGGCTGTGTTTAGGGCTGGGGTTTATCTGGTCTGTGTTCGATAAGCGCAAGCGCACCTGGCACGACATGTACTCCGACAGCCAGCTGGTTCGCATCCCTAAACAGAAGAAATAAAAAAAGCCCGTATCTCGCGATACGGGCTTTTTATTTTGGTTGTGCCTCTGTGTCACTGCCATTTGCTGCACAAACGGGTTGCTGCGCAACCCTTCGCAGCCTTCGGCAGCGACTACGAGGGCTAGTTACTCAGCCAGCTTGAAGGTAATGAAGCTGGCGCGACCCTGACGCAGTACACGCATCGAGACCGAACGATTTTTTGGCAATGCCTTGGCAATTTCAGTGAATTGCTTGGCATCGGTAATCGCCTGGTTGTTCAGATGAGTGATCACGTCACCCGGTTGCAGACCAATCAACGCCGCAGGACCGTCCTGTACGTCTTTGATGATCACGCCACCTTTGATGTCGTTGGCTTTCTTCTGTTCGTCGGTCAAATCAGCGACAGCGACGCCCAGACGGTTGCTGCTTTGCTCAGCACCCGTCAGGCCAGCCATTTCCTTGCCTTCATCCGGGATAGCGCCCACGGTGAGGTCCAGGGTTTTGCGCTTGCCGTCACGCACCACTTCAAGCGTGGCTTTGCTACCGGCTTTCAGCGCGCCTACAAGGTGCGGCAGGTCGGCCGACATGACAATCGGCTGGCCGTTCATGCTCAGGATCACGTCACCCACTTGCAGACCGCCTTTGGCAGCCGGACCGTCGTCCAGTACTTGAGCAACCAGCGCACCGGCAGGTTTTTCCAGGCCGAAGGATTCAGCCAGGTCTTTGTTGACCTCTTGAATCACCACGCCCAACCAGCCACGACTAACCTTGCCGCCGGCTTTGAGTTGGTTGGAAACGTCCATGGCCACATCGATAGGGATCGCGAACGACACGCCCATGAAGCCACCGGAACGGGTGTAGATCTGCGAGTTGATGCCGACCACTTCACCTGCCAGGTTGAACAGCGGGCCACCGGAGTTACCCGGGTTGATTGGCACGTCAGTCTGGATGAACGGCACGTAGCTTTCATTCGGCAGGCTGCGGCCGATGGCGCTGATGATGCCTTGGGTAACGGTGTGGTCAAAGCCGAACGGCGAACCGATCGCGACCACCCATTGACCGGCCTTGAGGTCCTGGGACTTGCCCAACTTCAGCACCGGCAGGTTTTTGCCTTCAATTTTCAGCAGGGCCACATCGGAACGCGGGTCTGTACCGACCAGCTTGGCTTTCATTTCGCTGCGGTCAGACAGGCGCACGATGATTTCGTCAGCGTCAGCCACTACGTGGTTGTTGGTCAGGATGTAGCCGTCCGGGGAGATGATAAAACCCGATCCCAGCGATTGAGCTTCGCGCTGACGCCCACCTTGGCCGCCGCCCATGCCTGGCGGCATGCCGCGTTCAAAGAAATCACGAAGCCCCGGCGGCAAGCCTTCGAGGTCTGGCATGTTTGAAACTTTGCGGTCCGGCAGCTTTTGCGTCGTACTGATGTTGACGACAGCGGGTGAGGCCTGTTCGACCAACTGCGTGAAGTCGGGCAGTTGCGCTTCAGCCAGCGCGGGGACTGCCTGCCCGAGCATCAGCACGGCAGCAAAAATGGGTAAGTAAGACTTCAATCGAGGCATTGGTTTACAGCTCCCGTTAATAGCCAGCAGGGTTGTGCAACGAGTCCCAAAAACTTAAGCCAGCATAGACCGGTTTTTGGGCGGACCAGAAACAAACAAGGTCAGAGCCCATTAGGCACTGACCTTTGTAAAAAAATTGAAAAAAACAATTTGAAATGTTGACCCTTCATTTCAGTGTTCCATCAAGGTTTTGCCGTCGCCGAGGGTTCGGCCTGCCCTGCCCGCATGGAGAGTGCGATGCGCTCTGCGGTGCCCATCGGGATCTCGCCCACCACGGTTGCGAGGATCTCTGCGTCAGGCGTCGAGAGGTGCCGTGAGACCGCAACGGTCGGCCCCAGCTGCAGACGCATGTCGGGCACAGCGTCGCCTTTCAGGGGTTCAAGGAACACCGAGAAACGCGTCAAGCCGTCGTCATACATGAGGCTGGTGACTTCTGTTTTGGTTTTGGGATCGCGACGCACGTTGCTGCTCAAGAGTTCAAACCCTGGCGGCAACCAGTCGGAATGCCAGCTGTGCGCAGGTTTGCTCACCGGTGCGGCTGCTTGAGACGTGGCCACGGCCTGACAACGGTCACTGGGGGTGAGCTGGCTGTCGTTGGGCGGCGTCGTTTCAAGGTGGGTGAACTGAAAACGCTCCAGCAACTGCCCTTTGTCATTGACCAGCAATGACTTCAAAGGCAAGCCGGTTTCACGGTCCAGGTACAGTTCAACGCCATAGCGATGCTGGTCACGCGGGGTTAGCACAATAACCGCCACCGGGCGACCGGCTACCCGCGAATCACCCGCGCGAGTTACGGCATACCAGTTTTCAAGGCGTTGCAAATCCAGCTGTCGCGCGGTGGTGTCGGCGACATCTGCAAGGCCATTGATCAGTTTGCCAGTGACGCACTCGGTGCGCCCATCGGCACGGACCACCTCGTAAGGCGCACCATCAAGCTGCACCAGTCGTTCACGCACTTTGCCGTCTTGCACACGGTGCCAGATGCGATGGGTCGAAAAACTCCCATTGCGCTCGTAAACAAACGTGCCTTGATAGCTTTGCTGCTGCTCAGCCGCGCCTAAGCGTTTTAGCCAGTCTTGGGCGTCATCGGCATGAGCAGGTACAACAAAAAAACCACTGAGCAGGAGCGGTAACAGAGGTAGGACGCGCATGATGGCCCTTAACGGTTTTCCAGGCTTGCAGCTCGTGCGTAAGGCAGCGGGCTTTCAGTTCCTTTCATGGCCGCTTGTTCAGCGTGCTGGCGCAAATAGCCCGGCAAACGCTGATTCTGCCAACCGGCCTGGCCTTGCAGTACACCATTGGCCATTGGCCCGGTGCCCTGATCAGAGCTTTCGCTGTAGTTGGCCAGTACCGCCGGGCCTTTGACTGTCGGCGCACTCAGGCTAGGCTGATTACCTTGCTGGGCCAATTGGGCGCCCACGATGTCATCCTGGTTGTACAGTCTGACACCCGCCAGAACAGCCACCGTCACCGAGGCAGCAACTGCCAGGCGGCCAATGCTTTGCCAGTGACTGCGCTTGGCTTTGGCGGGTGTTTGTTCTTCGGCCAGTGCGGCCGATACTGCAGATGCGATGTCCAGGCGAGGGATCAGCAGATCTTTGTGCATCACTGCACGGGCAACCTGGTAGCGATTCCAGGTGGCACGTGTTTGTGCATCGTCAAAGGCATTCAATACCCGACGTAATTCCAGTTCGTCCGCTTCGTTATCCATCACTGCGGACAGCGATTCCTGCAGGGCTTCACGACTCATGGCGGTTCCTCTCTTGGCTGTCGCCGCTGTCTCAGTTTTCCTGCAACAACGGCTGCAGGGCTTTATCGATGGCTTCCCGAGCACGGAAAATCCGGGATCGTACGGTACCCACCGGACATTGCATGACGCTCGCAATATCTTCGTAACTCAGACCATCAAACTCACGTAAAGTTAACGCCGTACGTAAATCTTCTGGCAGTAGCTGAATGGTGCGGTGAACCGTGCCTTCGATCTCATCGCGAAGCAAAGAACGCTCCGGCGATTCCAGATCTTTCAGACCGTGATCACCATCATAAAATTCAGCATCTTCAGAACTCACATCGCTATCGGGTGGACGACGACCGCGTGACACCAGATAGTTTTTCGCCGTGTTAATGGCGATGCGGTACAGCCACGTATAAAAGGCGCTGTCTCCGCGAAAATTGCCAAGTGCACGGTAAGCCTTGATAAAGGCTTCTTGTGCCACGTCCTGGGCTTCATGGGTGTCGTGCACAAAACGCACGATCAACCCGAGAATTTTGTGCTGGTATTTCAGCACTAGCAGATCAAATGCACGCTTGTCACCGCGCTGCACGCGCTCGACCAGTTGCTGATCCTCTTCCTGGGTTAGCATGAATACTCCTCATAAGACCGGGAGGAAGAGTGTTTTGCTAATTGATCAGGCTTGCAAACATAGACTCGGGCTTTACGCAAAAGTTCTCTCCCCCCTGGCAAGTTTCCTGCGCACTCGGATTTGGCACGCACGAAAACGCAGCTCGGGCTTGGCCGGCTGCGTCAATAATCTTGTCGTCAAAGTCACCTGCATGGGCCGTAAAATCAACCCCGCATGGCATTGACGCAACTCCCCTTTATGGCGGGCAACCTGCTATTGAACCCTGAGCCGTAGGAAAAGTTCCAAAATTCAGACCAGGTGTAACGTCTATAGCAGGATGAAATACAGTTCGGGCGCAGGTTGTGCCTGACGCGCAGCCTCTGGTTTGCCGATTTATTCTGCAAAACGGCATGCAGATCGCCACACTCTGAGGCACACTTCTCGCCCGCTGTAATGACCCAACGCCACAAAGGCCCGGCTATTGTGCCGATCCCCCCCTCTATATACTAGAGGGCGCTTTTTTTGCGGACATAAGAAGAATGAGCCAACATTTTCAACACGATGTGCTGGTGATTGGCAGCGGGGCTGCCGGTCTGAGCCTGGCGCTGTCATTGCCAGGCCATCTGCGCATTGCAGTTTTGAGCAAGGGCGACCTGGCCAACGGCTCGACGTTTTGGGCACAGGGCGGCGTCGCTGCCGTACTGGATGACACCGACACGGTGCAGTCCCACGTCGAAGACACCCTGAATGCCGGGGGCGGCCTGTGCCATGAAGATGCCGTGCGTTTTACGGTCGAACACAGTCGCGAAGCCATTCAGTGGCTGATCGACCAGGGCGTGCCCTTCACCCGCGATGAGGACGCCGACCCTGAACACCCAGGATTCGAGTTCCACCTCACCCGTGAAGGCGGCCACAGCCATCGCCGCATCATTCACGCCGCCGATGCCACCGGCGCGGCTATTTTCAAGACTCTGCTCGAACAAGCCCGCCAGCGCCCCAACATAGAATTGCTCGAACAACGGGTGGCCGTTGATTTGATTACCGCCCGTCGCCTGGGCCAAGAAGACGACCGCTGCCTGGGAGCCTACGTGCTCAATCGCGCCACCGGCGAAGTCGACACCTACGGCTCGCGCTTCACCATTCTGGCCTCTGGCGGCGCGGCCAAGGTGTACCTCTACACCAGCAACCCCGATGGCGCCTGCGGTGATGGCATTGCCATGGCCTGGCGCTCGGGCTGCCGGGTCGCGAATCTGGAATTCAACCAGTTCCACCCCACTTGCCTGTATCACCCGCAAGCCAAGAGCTTTTTGATCACCGAAGCCCTGCGTGGCGAAGGCGCACACCTCAAGCTGCCGAATGGCGAGCGCTTTATGCACCGTTTCGACCCGCGTGGTGAACTGGCCCCGCGAGACATCGTGGCCCGTGCCATCGACCACGAAATGAAACGCCTGGGCATCGACTGCGTGTACCTGGACATCAGCCATGAGTCCGACACGTTCATCAAAACCCATTTCCCGACGGTCTATGAACGCTGCCTGGAATTTTCCATCGACATCACCAAACAGGCGATTCCGGTGGTGCCTGCGGCGCACTACACCTGTGGCGGCGTCATGGTGGATGGTCACGGGCGCACCGACGTGCCCGGCTTGTATGCCATTGGCGAAACCAGCTTTACCGGCCTGCACGGTGCCAATCGCATGGCCAGCAACTCATTGCTGGAGTGTTTCGTGTATGCCCGCTCTGCGGCAGACGACATTCTCACGCAACTCGAACACATCGACATCCCGGATTCGCTACCCAGCTGGGATGCCAGCCAGGTAACTGATTCGGACGAAGACGTGATCATCGCCCACAACTGGGATGAGCTGCGGCGCTTTATGTGGGACTACGTGGGCATTGTCCGTACCAACAAGCGCCTCCAACGTGCCGAGCACCGTGTGCGCCTGCTGCTGGACGAGATCGACGAGTTTTACAGCAACTATCGCGTAAGCAGAGACCTGATTGAATTGAGGAACCTTGCTCAAGTAGCGGAACTGATGATCAGGTCTGCCATGAAACGTAAGGAATCTCGGGGTCTGCACTACACGTTGGACTATCCAGAGCTGCTGCCAGAGGCGAAGGATACGATCCTTACACCCGACAAATGAGGCACGTTAGGAGCCATAGCGTAGCACCATGGGGCCCCAGTTTGTAACAGCTTTGGCGCACATTTGTCCCAACGCTGAGGTCCTTATCACCTGCCCGCAAGGGTCCTTATCGTGCGCCTGAGCGAGCATGCGAGGGCCTATGGGGGTAAGCGCGCAGGTTAGTAGTTACAGGTGGTCACTCAGATTTTTGTGCCAGATCCTCATGAGGTGCCCTTGAGGCACCCATACAGCCAGAAGGCCACATGAACACCAACGCAGGCCCGTAGGCCGCGCTAAACGTGTCCATGAAGTTGTCCTAAGAGTTAAGGGATCGGTGAACCGTCAGGTTTGTGAGACCGTATTGAGTGGCAATCTCAAGGATGCCCTCATAGGATTTAGGCCAGCCTCCACCACTTGAGTCGTTGGTGGCCCCTGACTGGAGCAGGGCAAAGCAAACGGCTGCATATGGGGTCAGGTGATCGACTTGTATCTTCGTAACCACCCGTTTGTCCTTGTAGGTATAACAGAGAGTAAAACTCATGGCTGGCCTTGCCGTAACATGGTCGATGCCCAAGCATAGCAACTAAACAGCTCGCCCACGAGGCCCATTACGGACCTCATGGATACAGCGGGTGTTACGGCTTGACGACCACACGGGTGATCAACGGGAAGTCTACGGTCTCGACCTGAAGTTTCTCAGTAGGGTCCGCTGGGTTTGCCAACTTGATCCTGACCTTGGCCTGAGCCATTACGTCAGCCACACCGCTCACCTCAAAGTCCCAGCCCTGTACGCCAGCGTTACGGCTCGCCAGGATCTTCCATACGTCGCCTTCTTGATCATGGCGGAACGACAGCGAGGCAAAGCCCTTAGGCAGCATGAAGACACCACGGTCAGACCCAGAGTAGAACTGAGTGCGGCAACCCAACAGGTCCTCAATGGATTCGACACCGGCACGCTGGGCAGCACGCTCAAGCATTGCCTGCTCGGTCATGTGCATCAGCAACACGAAGTCGCTCAGAGAGTTACCTACCGACTGGTTGATGCTCATGGTCAAAGCGTCGATCCAGTCCTCAGCACGATCTCGTGGAGTGGTGCCCGCAATGGTGACCTCCTTGGCTTCGGTGCTTGGGGACTTAATGAGGATGTCCACAACGGTGGAACCACATGCCTTCTCGAAGTCGGCCAGCATCTTGTCCATCATCTGTTCCATGCCGTTGCCGGTGAAACCAGCGACCACATGAGCATCCAGAAGGGTGAAGCGGTGCGAGAAGAACGCAGCGGTATTGGTCGGCTCAGTGAAGATGAAGTCGCCCGCTACGGCCTCCCCTTTAGTGATCTTGGAGTGATCGTAGATCGACTGGCGCGGGTCAAACTCTACGTTGCGATTGACCATGTTGACCAGTTGAACGGGGGTCGGCTCGGTGCCCTTAGGGCGGAACTCGCAGGGGATCGCATCGACAGCGTTGTCGTGCCATTCGCCACCATTGAAGAATTCGTCCATACCTTGGGTGATGGCCTGGGCCAGCACACTGGAGTCAGTCGCCTGGGCGCCCATAGAGGCCTGGGTGGTGAACTGAAGGTTACCGCCATTGCCCCATACGGCAGCCTCATAGGAAGTCGGCGTGGTGTAGCGGTCGCGTTGGTCGCGGTGATCTGTAGATTTGAATGGGTTGGACATGAAATTGGTCTCCTGAATAAAGTTGAGAAAGGACAGGCTTAGTTGTTGTTGTCGAGCCAGTTGCCAGACGAGAAGTCGCTACGACCATTGGCACTGCGGATAGCGCGGCCCATGTCTTGATACTTGCGCTCACGGTCTTCACGCTTGGCACGGCGACGCGCTTCGTCCAAAGGGGTGATCTCGTAGGACTTGAAGCGCTCCGCATGTTCACGAGCTTCTTTGAGGCGCTCTGCAGTTTCACGCTCGGCCACAAACTTACGGGTCTCGACGGACCTCACGATGGCCGGGAAGGCAGCAACGCTCAGCCCAGCGTCCATGTACTGGCTTACGATGACTTCCTGGGCAGGCTTATTGGTTCCCGCTGTGGCAATCAAGGTAGCCAGCATCACGCCTTCAGCGTAAGCACGAGCCACGACCTGACCTTGTACTTCGACAGTTTCAGGGGTTACGTTTTGGATATTCAGTTGCATAGTGTTGGGTCTCCTACATCGAGACATTGATTCATGGCCTTGCCGCATAGAGGCAACGTGACCAGATGGCAAGGAGTAGCCGCACGGGCCTCTCAAGGTCATGATCAATATCTTCTGGGTTTGGGTTAGTTAGTGCGATCACGGGTCTGTAGCTTGGCGGGTGTGATCCGGGTGCCGATGGCGGACGGCGGAAAGTTAAAGCGGGGAAGTGATCGGCTGGCGGGTCAGCGGGATGCGCATGGGCGCTCGCATAACGGCGTCAAGATTCATGCTGGTTGTGGTGGTGATGGACTCGACGAATGAGACCATGACCGGATTGATCGCCTTCAGGTGTCCTATAAGTTTCTGGTAGTCCACTCCATACTCATCGTTGGTGATGACCTGTTCGCGGACATGCCAATCACGCCAGATTGTGCGCAAGGTGATCAGCTTGGTTCGGCTGGCTGGAGACGTGAAGAATGCGTTTAGCTGTTCGGTGAAAGTCACGGGCACATTCCCTTCGGTAGATCGGCAATCGTCATGCGTGCAGCGCCATCGCCCTTGATGTCGATCACATAGCCGTCAGTGTCGACCACAGGACGAGGCTTGCGGTGTTCGATCAGTCCCTTGGCGATGTTCTCAGCGTTCGGTCGAAGCCACTCATTGATACCCTTGAGGGTGACCTTGAAGAGGTGGCCGGTCAGTTGAATAGCCTTGTTGGACGTGGAGACCTCACGGACCCAACCGCTCTTGGCGTACTTAGGGTGCATCCGGGTCAGATCCTTGCGCTTAGCTGCGCGCCCCGTGGAGATGAACATTTCCATCACCTTATCTGGGTTCGCTACGCCAGCCAGACGGCAGGCTTCACGCCACGTATAGCCCGTGGTGGTCCCTTTACGGACATGTTCGTCGTAGGCTGGTGCCATTGCATCGACTCGGGTTTGCAGGTCGATCAGCGTTTCCGTGATTGCCTGTGAGGCGAACGCCGGGTTGGCTGCCTGCTCCAGTTCGATCCAGCGACCGACCACGGTGTAGCGCAGACCAGTGTCATAACCGGTGATAAGGGTGAATACCATGTGCTTGTTGAGGACCAGCATCGGGCGCTCAGCCTTCCGCCCGTCCAGGTATGTAGCTTCGATGGCCCCTGTAGATTGGTCATTATTTGAACACTCCTCAGATTTGAGGGCGTTAACCTTCGCGACAATAGCGTGTGCATCTCGAAGTACGTTGTCGTGACGCTTGCCAGTCATTGCGGCAATCTCGACGGTGGTCATGGTGATTTCTTTGATACCGTTAAACATAGTTGTCGGTCCTTTTCTGATAGCGCTCTCCAGGTCGCACCCACAGCCGATCATCCAGCCCCGACAAAGGGAACCGGCGTGGCATGAAGAGCGCTATCAGAAAAGACTGGATTGATGGTTGGCCCAGCGACGGGCGTTTGTGACCAGGGAATGGCTGCTGATATTTATTTCAGAATAAACCGAGCTGTCCCTGTTATTGTGAGGGTTTTTAAATCCACTTGACGAACCGCTTCGATTCCTTTAGGGAATCATGAAGTCCGTACCGGATGGCGAGACCCGTGGCAGACCCAAAGGGAGGGAGTTTCTTATGGGATCTTAAAGTCCACTTGTGAGTAGGGATTATTTTGCATTAGCAAATCCCTTCACCCTGGGTCCACCTTCATCCCAGGGAGTCCGCATTGAGAAACTCAGAGTTTTACCCCCAGACCTTAAAGACCTGGGTCATAAAGTTTTTCTTTTATATTATCCGGCGTTAAGTCTGAAAGGCCCGGAATAGAGCCTCCGAGTCCAATTCAGCCTTGATTGAAGGGTACCGCTCGACGTAGGAGGCGATCCCATGAGCAGCATGTCGGGCAGCCTTGGCGATGCGCTGTGCGGTCCGTAAACTGATCTCGCCGGTCTTGCAGGCCTCCGCCGTGATCTCCGTGGCGAACAACGCACCGATGACTGCACGGGCCTTTACGTTGATCTTGCCATTCGTAACCCCGGCACTGGTGATGATCGACCCCGTGATGATGTGATCGACCCACGGCAGTAGGTTAGGCACCGCGAGAAGGTACATGTAGGCAGCTACTGGATTAGCAAAACTGGTCTTGGGTCTGCCACGGACTGAATTGGCTGGCTCGACAGCTTCAGCAGTTGGTTCAACCTTTGACAGGGTGACATTGCCATGGTCCGCCGCGAGGCGATTATCAGCCCTACGCTCAGCAGTCCAGGCTTGATACTGCGCTTCAGGATTCTTGGGCCTGACCATCTCCCTTTGAGTGATGACCTCGCCCGTGGTCGGATCAGTGTGGAGGATGTGCCCCGTCTCATAATCAACGTGACGGTGAAGTGGTCCGGGTTGAGTAAGCAAAGTCATAGGGTGCCCTCACAAGATCAAATTGGCGACCGTTGCGGCCACCGTGTTCTTGTGAGGGTTTTTGGATCTTCATCGAAGGTGTAACTAAACCGTCGCTCAGGAAAAGAGCTTGTACAAACCGAATAACCCGAGGGCGACGAAGATATAGAAAGCTATCTGCACACCCTTTTTGGTGACCTTGCGGTTAATGACACCAAGCTCATCGAAAAAGTACGAAACAAACGTATTTGAGTCAACGTCCATCTCGTCGCCGGTTTCCCAAAAAGCAGCTATAGCCTCACCGTGTTTAATTCGCGCAAGGTTCGAGGTTCGCTCGTTGCTGTCTTCTAAATTTATCTGATCTTGAATGAAACATTGCCAAGCCATAATTCGAGCTGTTTTTTCACCAAGAGAGGGAATTCGATCCACTACTATCGCGCGCGCCTGTAGCTCGCTGTTGACCTTAGCAATTCCGTATAAATCAAGGTTTCTCATAGCCGACTCCATTCAATTTTCAGCAATATCATAAGGCCATACGGAACGCGCTCACCAGAGCTTTCGCCATCCGTTCAATAGCCACGGCGCTCCCTGCCCCATACAGGTCATAGCTAATCGAACCTGAAGCGTGTCCCAAGATGGACTCAGCGGTCCCCACAGGCACCTCAGCGGCCTTCAAGGCACCTGCCAGCGAATGACGCAACGAGTGAAAGGTCTGGGTCCGATCAGCGTTCAAGCTCAGGACATCTCGTAGTGCACCATTAAGCACGTTCGAGAACTGACCAGCGCCCAATTTGAACAGCCGAGAGTCGGAGCTATCGACAAACTCACGGAACGCCTGAAGGTCAAACCCATAGGCACCGTCAGTTAGCGGTATGACCCTCAAAGCATTCTTGGTCTTGGCTGTCTTGCCATCGTTCCTATTGATGTCGATGACCCACACGCCCCCAACCTGCTTAATGTCAGCCTTGGTCAACTGCCTCAGTTCCTCGATACGGGTCCCTGTGATGACCCCAAGGGACAAAGCCCAACGCTGCCATGCGTCCACTGGTAGTGAGTTAGCGTAAGCCATCAAGGCTGCTACCTGATCCTGGGAGAACGCCTCACGGGAGCTGTCAGCATCCTTGGATAGCTTCAGTCCCTTATCGAAGCCCTTGGTGAGGTAGCCGTTATTCACAGCCCAATCCATCACCGTTGATAGCCGGGTCATTAGCTTATTCACAGTGGAACCTTTGCGGTCCTCAAGGAGCTTGTCCCGAAGGTTCTTCATGTCCTCCCGAGTGTGGCCCCGCATGTCCAAGTCGCCCAGGATCACGCTGATAGCCTCACACGATGACTTCACGTCACGCATGGTGCTGGCCTCAATGCTGTCTTTGCGTTCCTCCATGTACAGCGCAGAAAGGAACTTGAAGGTCAAAGCTGGGGAAGCGTTTACAGATATAGGCAGGGAGAGGGCCAAAGGCGTGCCACAAGGTTCACTATTGAGGTCCTTCACGATCTCGACCAGCTTCCCTGAACGCCCCCGCATACGCTCCTGTGAGGCCTCAAGGATCTCCAGTGCCTTACTCACTGCCCGTTGCTGATTGATGCTCAGGGGTAGCTTTGCGGAGGCCTTACGAAGCGCCAAGTGATGCTCATCGTTGATCATCTCGTAAGCGACCAGTGAGCTGTCACCGTGTGCCATCGTCAGGTTGTACTCAGCGAACTCAATCAAGCGCTCACGGAGTTCGTCCCATGACGCCTCGGGGTTGTCCAAGTGGTAGGCCTTGAGGGTCGAGAGGATGTCGTCGGAGATGGTCATTGCGGTGGCCTTGTCGGTAGTCCTGAGTGACAGCGTGAAGAAGCCCTTAACGGTTCCTTGAGGGCGAAGGCGAAGGTAATAGCGACCAGACCGGCGATAGTGGTACGGCTTGGCGAGCGCAGTTTGTAACAGGTTTGTCCCACTTTGGGAGCGGTGGTTGATGGTCATCGGCTGAAACCCCTGTATCCATTGGGTTTAGCCTCAAAGGGTCGAGTTTTACAGCAACTATAAAGTCAGCCGCGACCTGATTGAGCTGCGTAACCTGGCACAAGTGGCCGAGCTGATGATTCGCAGTGCAATGGCGAGAAAGGAGTCACGGGGGCTGCATTACACCCTCGACTACCCGGACATGCTGCCTGAAGCGCTGGACACTATTCTGGTGCCAACCACCTACGCCGACTGAACTTGAGTCGCACGCGCAAGCGCCGGTGCTGATCCGGCGCCAGCGCGTCACGCGGGATGCACACCGCTCTCACCCACCGTTCGCCCGGCACGCTGAAGCGCAGCAGCACCATCATCGGCAACGCCAGGCTGTCACGCTGCAACTGCACGGCCTGCCAGCCCTTGGCCCGACTCCATAACTGCCAACCCTCGGCATTTCGTCGCAGACCACTGAAGGCCTTGGCGTGGGTCAACCGAATATGCCTGGGCACTGCCCAAACGCCATGCATCAGGCACAACAACAGCCCAAGCAGGCAAGCCCACACGGGTATCGAAAGAAGGCAGATTGAGATCAGCGCCAGCGATTGCGCTGCCAGATACGCCGCCAGCAATTGCCCGGAGGCATGCCAGCGGCATTCGAAGAAATCACTTGGGCTGGACACGGTCCAGAATCATGCGGACCATGCGCTGCAGCTCGGGGTCTTGAGACTCGCTGCGCTCCATGAACCAGCCGAACATGTCCTGATCTTCGCACTCCAGGAGCTTGCGATAGACTTCGCGATCAACGTCATTGAGGTGCGGGTAAACCTCCTTGACGAACGGTACCAACAGTACGTCCAGCTCAAGCATGCCGCGGCGGCTGTGCCAGTAGAGACGATTGAGTTCAACATCTTCGACCATGGAGCGCTCCTCAAATAGAGCGCAAGTATACAGACCGATCCAAGAGAGAACAGTCGGCTTTGGTCGGTTGTCGAGAACCTTTGCGAACTACCCATTTACAGGTCACCCCTCTATGATGTGCCCCAGACTTTACAACCTGCGATGACTCATGGCCGACTCTGCTTTTTTCTGCACCTTGTCTCACGAAGGCGTTCTTGCTGTTATTGGCAACGACGCCAGCAAGTTCCTGCAGGGACAACTCACCTGTAACCTCAATTATCTGAGCGACACGCGCTCAAGCCTCGGTGCGCGTTGCACGCAGAAAGGCCGGATGCAGTCTAGTTTCCGTATCCTCCTTGAACCGCAGGGCTGCTTTCTGGCGATGGCGCGTGAACTGGTCGAGCCACAATTGGCTGACTTGAAAAAGTACGCGGTGTTCTCCAAATCAAAATTGACCGATGACAGCGATCAGTGGGTGCGCTTTGGCCTGAGCCAGGGCGACGCAGTATTGCAAGGTCTGGGCATCGACCTGCCTGCCGACACAGACAGCGTCGCCCGGGCGAATGGGCTCATCGCCATTCGTGTATCAGAGGGCCGCGCAGAACTGTGGGCACCGGCCGAGCAAGCCGAACACCTGCACCAGCAGTTGAAAGCCCAGTTGCCTGAAGCCGACATCAACCAATGGACACTCGGCCAGATCCGCGCCGGCATTGGTCAGGTCATGCCGCAAACGCGCGAACTGTTCATCCCGCAAATGATCAACCTGCAAGCGGTAGGCGGTGTCAGCTTCAAAAAGGGCTGCTACACCGGGCAAGAAATCGTTGCGCGCATGCAATACCTCGGCAAGCTCAAGCGCCGTCTTTATCGCCTGTCGCTTGAGGCGGGCAATACGCAGCCAGAGCCTGGCACGCCGTTGTTTTCAGCGACACACAGCAGCGCCGTAGGTGAGGTGGTGATTGCCGCTCATACTCCGGAGCGTATTGAGCTGCTGGCCGTGTTGACGGCTGACGCGGTTGAAGCGGGAGACATTCACGTGGGGGATCTGCAAGGCCCTGCACTGACGTTGCTTGACCTGCCTTATCAACTCGACCGTGATCGTGAGATACAGCGTTAATTCTCGAGAATAGAAATGAGCATGTTGGCGAGCAAAGTCCAGATGGACTTGGTAAAGGCCATCGTTCGAGATGACCTGGTTTTGCCCACGCTACCGGAAGTGGCGTTAAATATTCGCAAGGCTGCGGAAAACCCGGAAATCAGCGTCAGCAATCTCAGCAAAGTCATCGGTCGCGATACCGCGCTGGCGGCGCGGCTGATTAAAGTCGTCAACAGCCCGCTCCTGCGGGCGTTGTACGAAGTGACAGACTTGCACACAGCCATCACCCGGCTGGGCGTGAACTACAGCAGCAACCTGGCCATTGGTTTGGTCATGGAACAGATCTTCCACGCCCGCTCGCCCGTCGTCGAAAGCAAAATGCGCGACGTCTGGCGACAAAGCCTGGAGGTGGCCGGTGTGTGCTATGCGTTTTGTCGGCGGTATACCTCGCTCAAACCCGATCAGGCAGCGCTTGGCGGGTTGGTGCATCAAATTGGCGTGTTGCCGATCCTGATTTATGCCGAGGAACACAACGAACTGCTCGCAGACCCGGTGTCGCTGAACCATGTGATCGAACGCATTCACCCGGTGATTGGCGACAAATTGCTCGCGGTCTGGGAATTTCCGGAAATGCTGCTCAAGCTGCCGGGGCAGTATCAGGACGTTGGCCGCGAGTCCAAGGCCATCGACTACATCGACCTGGTGCAAATCGCCACGGTGTTCTGCGAACAGCGCGACACCCCGACACTCAGCCACAACCTGAATGCGCTGCACGCATTCAAGCGGCTGAAGCTGGATGCTGACAGCGAGCTGTTTCAGCAACAAATGAACGATGCGCGCGGGATGTTCATGTAACGCCACACCTGTGTCCGACTGCTAAGCGGCCGCAAGATCAAAAGATCGCGAGGCAAGCTCGCTCCTACAGAACCCGTAGTCGCTGCCGAGGCACGAAGGCTGCGATAGCTCGCGCCTACAGCGAACGATTGTCGGCTGCCGATACGAAGTTCACTCGCACTTTCAGCCCGCGCTGGGCGCCGTCATGCAAGCTGATATGGGCCAGATGCGCGCGGCAGATTTCGCCAACAATGGCCAGGCCCAGGCCACTCCCCGCCACTTGCTGGTTACGTCGATAAAACCGCTCAAACACTCGCTCCCGGTCTTCATAGGGGATACCCGGGCCGTCGTCTTCAACTTCCAGTACCGCTGGCAAGGACACCCGCAAGATCACATTACCCCCGGCGCAGGTATGCGCCAGTGCGTTGTCGATCAGGTTGCTCAATAGCTCATTGAGTAAGGTCGGTTCCCCGCGTAGCCAGACCGGCTGGTCGGCTTCCAGCGCCAGGGCCACGCCTCGGGAATGCGCCAGGGGCGCCATGGCCATGCCCAGCTCACGGGCCAGTTGGCTGAGATCGAGCAATTGCGCCCCGCCCTCAGCAATCGCCCTGGCGCCATTTTCAATACGCGCCAGCGACAACAACTGGTTCGCCAAATGTGTCAGCCGGTCGGTGTCTTTAACCGTTTGTTCCAGCGTGTGACGCAAGACTTGCGGGTCATGTGTGCGCAAGCCCAATTCAATGCGGGCCTTGAGCACGGCCAGCGGGGTGCGTAACTCATGGGCCGCGTCGGCAATAAACTGCGCCTGGCGCTCAAACTGCCAACGCAGGCGCTCGGTGAAGTGGTTCAACGTCTGCACCAGCGGCCTTAGCTCACGCTGCACCGGCACCAGTGGCAACGGGCGTAAATCATCCGGTTCGCGCTCTTCAACGGCGGTGCGCAAACGCTCCAGCGGGCGCAAGGCGGCGCTTACGGCAAACCACACCACCAACAATGCGCCCAGCCCCAGCATGCCCAGACGCAGCAAGGTGTCGGCCATCAGACTGCGGGCCATGGCCACGCGCGCCTCGTCGGTTTCGGCCACACGAATCTCGGCCATGCCATTCATGTTCGGTTCGCTCACAGCCTTGAGCAGGCTCACCACGCGGACGTTTTGCCCACGGTATTCAGCGTTGTAAAAACGCGCCAGCGCCGGGTAGTCGTCAGTCCGCGGCGTGCCGGGTGGCGGTGCCGGCAAGTGTTCATAGCCTGAAATCAGCCGCCGCTGAATATCGTAAACCTGGTAATAGATGCGTCCGGCACTGTCGTAGGCAAAGGTATCGAGCGCCACGTAAGGCACGTCGGCACTCAGACTGCCATCACGCTGTGACAAGCCTGCGGCGATGGTGCGGGCGGATGCCAGCAAGGTGCGGTCGTAGGCCGTATCAGCGGCTTCGCGACCATTGAGGTAAGCACTCAGGCTGCTGGCGAGCATCAGCACCACCAGCAACAGGGTCAGGGTCCACAGCAACCGCCAACGCAGGCTGTCGACCTTAAACATCACGGCCTTCCAGCAAGTAGCCCAGGCCCCGGAACGTCACGATTGCGACCGCATGACCATCAAGTTTTTTGCGCAAGCGGTGCACGTATATTTCAATCGCGTCCGGGCTCGCTTCTTCGTCCAGACCAAACACTTGAGCCGCCAGTTGCTCCTTGCTCATGACCCGCCCTGGCCTTGCGATCAGCGCTTCCAGTACGGCTTGCTCGCGCGAAGTCAGGGTCAGCAATTCATCTTTTAATGTGAAGCGTCGGGTCTCCAGATCGTAAACCAGCGTGCCGCAGCGCTGCTGGCGCTCGCCACCCAACACGCTTCGGCGCAACAGGGCTTTTACCCGCGCTTCGAGTTCGGCCAGCTCAAACGGCTTGGCCAAGTAATCATCGGCGCCCAGATTGAGCCCATGCACCCGGTCCTTGACGTCACTGCGCGCAGTCAGCATCAACACCGGCAGGGTTTTGCCACGCGCCCTCACACGGGCCAGCACTTCAAAGCCATCCATTCGCGGCAGGCCCACGTCAAGAATGGCCATCGCATAGTCTTCGCTGCTCAGTGCCAGGTCAGCGGCCACACCATCGTGCAGGACGTCCACAGTCAGGCCGGTACTTTTCAACGCTTGAGCAACACTCTCGGCCAACTGCAACTGATCCTCGACCAAAAGAACACGCATCGGATTTACCTCATTATTTTTGTTCAGGCCTATGGCTCTGTGCGCGAAGTGTACAGACGCAAACGGGGCTGTGAACCCCAAATAAACACTGAAAGAAAACTGAAAGGTTCACGAAAGGTTGGCGGATTAGGATTCGCCAACAAACAGTTACATCTGTTGCGCAAAAGATTTTTTAGCGCTGCGCAAAACACCTCGACGTGTTTTCGCCAATAAGAACAATAATGGAGCACACCGTATGCTGATGCCTCAGCCTATCGCCCTTTGCCTACCTGCTTGCCCCGTCTTCGCTCACCGCCACACAGGCCTGCGAACGACATTCTGTTGCCCCTCGCTGTACCCATGACGCTGACGATGCACGGCACTTGCCCGGCGTAAACGTTGGCGATGGCCACGGCTGATAACAGCACTTTTCTGCTCGTTTAAAAACAATAACTCCTGCGGAGACATTATGAATTTCTCACTGCGCACTTTGGCTCTTGCTGCCGGCTGCATGTTGTTCGCTGGCCAACTGATGGCTGAACCTAAACGCCCTGAATGTATCGCCCCGGCCTCCCCTGGCGGCGGTTTTGACCTGACCTGCAAGCTGGTGCAAAGCGCACTGGTAAACGAAAAACTGCTCAGTAAACCGATGCGCGTGACCTACATGCCGGGTGGCGTGGGCGCTGTGGCGTATAACGCGGTCGTCGCGCAGCGCCCGGCAGACGCTGGCACATTGGTGGCATGGTCCAGCGGCTCACTGCTGAACTTGGCACAAGGCAAGTTCGGACGCTTTGATGAAAGCAATGTGCGCTGGCTATCAGCTGTGGGCACCAGCTACGGCGCGCTCGCTGTGAAAAAAGACTCGCCCTACAAGAATCTCGACGATCTCGTTCAAGCACTGAAAAAAGATCCGGGCAGTGTGGTGATTGGCTCCGGCGGCACAGTGGGTAGCCAGGACTGGATGCAGACGGCGCTGGTCGCCAAAGCGGCAGGCATCAACCCGCGTGACTTGCGTTACGTCGCGCTGGAAGGCGGCGGCGAAATCGCCACGGCCTTGCTGGGCGGCCATATCCAGGTCGGCAGCACCGATATTTCCGACTCCATGCCTCACATCCAGAGCGGTGACATGCGCCTGCTGGCGGTCTTCGCCGATGAACGTCTTGACGACCCGCAGATGAAAGACATCCCGACCGCCAAGGAACAGGGCTACGACATCGTCTGGCCGGTGGTGCGCGGCTTCTACCTGGGGCCAAAAGTCAGCGATGCCGACTACGCGTGGTGGAAAGACACCTTCGACAAACTACTGGTGTCGGAAGAATTCGCCACCTTGCGCGATCAGCGCGAACTGTTTCCGTTCTCGATGACCGGCCCGGAACTGGACGCCTACGTGAAGAAACAAGTGGCTGAATACAAAATCCTGGCCAAGGAATTTGGCCTCGTTCAGTAACCGTCGCTGATCGCTGACTGTGCCCTTTACCGTGAGGGCACAGCCCTGGAGTGAACCATGCTCTTACAACGTATTTTTGCCTCGGCGCTGCTCATCGTCTGCCTCTGTCTGGCAGCGATGGCGTGGCCCTATCAGGCGTCTTTTTCTTACGAGCCGGTAGGCCCTCGCGCCTTCCCGCTGTTGATGCTTGCTCTGATGAGCCTGGGTTTGATCTACATGATCTTTCGCCCCTCGCCGGTGGTGCACAGCGAAGACGACCCGCAACTGGATCGTGAAACCCTGATCAAGATCGGCCTGTGTGTGGTGCTGTTGCTGATCTTTGCCGGCACCTTCGAAACCCTCGGTTTTGTCCTCAGCGCCATCTTAGTCGGCATCCCGATGGCACGCCTGTATGGCGGCCGCTGGTTGCCGAGCATTGTGATCATCAGCTTGATGAGCGTCGGTCTTTATCTGCTGTTTGATAAAGCAATGGACGTGCCGCTGCCGCTTGGCCTGCTCGAAGTTCTGGAGAACTGATATGGATACTTTTAGCTATTTGGGCCAAGGCTTCGGCGTCGCGCTCAGCCCTTACAACCTGGTCACCGCTTTGTGCGGCACCTTGATCGGCACCGTGGTTGGCCTGCTGCCCGGGCTTGGCCCGATCAACGGCGTGGCCCTGCTGATCCCGATTGCCTTCGCCCTCGGCCTGCCGCCAGAGTCCGCGCTTATCTTGTTGGCCGCGGTGTACCTGGGCTGTGAATACGGCGGCCGTATCAGCTCGATTTTGCTGAACATTCCCGGCGAAGCATCGACGGTCATGACCACCCTGGACGGCTACCCAATGGCCCGTAAAGGCCTGGCCGGCGTGGCGTTGTCGCTCTCGGCCTGGAGCTCGTTCATCGGCGCATTCATTGCCACCTGCGGCATGGTGCTGTTTGCCCCGCTGCTGGCCAAATGGGCGATTGCCTTCGGCCCGGCAGAATACTTTGTGCTCATGGTGTTCGCGATTGTCTGCCTGGGCGGCATGGCCGGCGACCGACCGCTCAAGACGTTTATCGCAGCACTGATCGGCCTGTTTCTGTCGTGCGTCGGGATCGATGCCAACAGCGGTGTGTATCGCTTCACCGGCGATAACATCCACCTGACTGACGGCATCCAGTTTGTCGTGCTGGTGCTCGGGTTGTTTTCCATCAGCGAGATTCTGCTGTTGCTGGAAAAAACCCATCGCGGCCAGGAAGCCGTGAAAGCCACCGGCCGTATGATGTTCAACCTCAAAGAAGCCTCCGCGGTGTTCGTGGTGAATATCCGCTGCGGTTTGTTGGGCTTCATCATGGGCGTGCTGCCGGGTGCCGGTGCAACCTTGGCCAGTGCGGTGGCCTACATGACGGAGAAACGCCTGGCCGGTGCCACAGGCACATTCGGTCAAGGTGACTCGCGTGGTCTGGCGGCACCCGAAACCGCTATCGGCGCTTCGGCGTGTGGCGCCCTGGTCCCGATGCTGACACTCGGCGTACCGGGTTCCGGTACCACGGCGGTGATGATCGGCGCCTTGTCGCTGTACAACATCACCCCGGGCCCGCTGCTGTTTGAACAGCAACCGGACATTGTCTGGGGCCTGATCGCTTCGTTGTTCATCGCCAACATCATGCTGGTGATCCTCAACATTCCGATGATCCGCATCTTCACGCGCATTCTGGCCGTGCCTAACTGGGCACTGGTGCCGGTGATTGCCATCATCACGGCGATTGGCGTGTATGCCGTGCACGCAACCACCTTCGACTTGTTCCTGATGATCGCCATCGGCATCTTCGGCTATATCCTGCGCAAGCTCGACTTCCCGCTGTCGCCGGTCCTGCTGGGGTTCATCCTGGGCGGGCTGATGGAGCAGAACCTGCGTCGTGCGTTGTCGATTTCCAATGGTGCACTGGAGATCTTGTGGGCCAGCCCGATCACGATGAGCGTCTGGGGCCTGACCGCCGTGATGCTGCTGTTCCCTATCGTGCGTATCTGGCGCAAGCGCAGCGCCAAACGCCACACCACAGCCAATGCCTGAATCAGGCGTTAAAGGCTGCGAGTAACACCGCCAGTCGCCCTGACTGGCGGTTGTCTCTATGGCAACCAAGTAAAACGCCTGGCGGGCGCCCTGCTCGCCAGGCAACCGGTTGATCGCCAACTCGCATGTAATCATGCTTAAACATCTATTCAAGCCAGTATTTAAAACTCCCACAACCATGTAGGAAAATTCCATTACTGTCATGGACATTCCTACAACCTTGTCACGTTGATGAGACGTCAGCAGACCGATTATTTTTAGCACCTCAAGAATGATCTTCTCGTCCGGCACACTCCTCAATGCAAGGGCAACATATGAAAAAGCGCAGCTTTTCCAGGCGATCTCTCTCACTGGATACACCCTCTATATCGCCTGATTTCATACCCTCTCTGACGCCAAAGGAACATGAAGTCCTTAGTTGGTGTGCCCAAGGAAAAACTAGTGCCGAGGTGGCGCTCATTCTGAACAGATCAGAAACAACCATAAATTTTCATATCGCCAATGTACGAATGAAATTCGGCGTCACATCGCGTCACGCCGCCGTCATCAAAGCCATTAAGCTCGGCATGCCGCTGCTGCCTTAGCGGGCAATAAAAAGGCGTGCCAAGGACTATAAGCATGAGCCTATCAACAGCCTCTCTCTTACTATCAGAGTGCACCAGCGATGATGCGTTTTGGCCCCCCATCAACTTGACATCGCTAAGAAAAGCCCTGTCCTTGAGTTCAAGTATCAGTGAAGGGCGACTTAGAACAGCAGCGCACGGAGCAACTGCCACCGTCAATAAAGCACTGACCGTGTGGCAGCAGCATGTTCGGCAACAAGGTTATGGGTATTTAGAAGAAGTCCCCGCCCCCACTATCAATAACTGTTCCGTGTTGGTGGCTCACTACCTCAGCGCTGTAGAAGCCACCGCAGCCCTTGAGCTTTATCAGTATTTAAAAATTGCAAAGTGCGGACGCCGCTGTTCTCTGGATGAGCCGCCTGCCCTCCATTTGTTCACGCATGAGTACCGACATCATGACGAATGAAATGATTAGTTTTGCTTCGTACTGGTATCTGGAAATAGGGCTTCCAATCATCGCGATGATCGACCGTAATGCATTGTTTGGGGCCTCTCTGGGGGCGTGGGTGGTCACCAGTGCACGCAGGTCTCTCAAGGGCTGGCAACACGTAGGCTCCTTTCTGCTGAGCGCCTGCGTCGGTTATTTATTCACCCCTGTCGCCCTGCCGCACTTAAACGGCTTATCCGTGGGAGTCACGGCATTTATTTGCGCACTGGTGGTCATACCTATCAGCATAAAACTCATGATTTGGGTCAACACTGCAGATATTGCCGATGTACTGCGACGTTTCAAAGGGCCCAAATAACCTAACGGCGTGCAGCATCATATTCAAGACGGGCTGACAGCTCTTCAACTTGACGAAGCAACAGATAAAGCTGTTGTTTTTCTTCGGCCACTTTATACACAACGCGTTGATCGGAGCGTTTTAATGTTCGAAATATCAATACCATTTTTCGTTCATGTTCGGACAGCCTGCCCACGGCTTCAACCATCGTCGCCGGCGACTGCAATAACATTGGACCCTGCCCTCCAAATAGCCAGTCGAGCGAGACACCATGTGCGCTGGCAAGTTCCATACACACCGAGTAAGGAATTCGATCGCGTCCTTTCCAGCTACTGAGTGTTTGCGGACTTACCCCTAGCACCTCGGAAAGTCCGGAGTCTGTTTTAACGCGGGTTATTTTTTTCAACCGTCCAAGTATTTCAATAGATTTACTGCTACTCAATTTGAATTTTTCCAATTTGACATTGTTGTGTTTTTTGGCAGAATTTACGCGTATTGAGTATTTTTTAGTTATAGATATGTAACATTTCCCATCAAAACAAAAGACTATTGAAACAGCCTATTAGGAAAAAACAAACACATAAAGAAAACCAGAAAAAAAGATTACTTATCCGGAGTCATAATTCTTACAAGAACAGTTAAAAAGGATTACTCATCATCAAAAAACTGACTAACCCCGACATAAGGTGTCAGCCTGCATGATCAACGGATTGATCTTTCTTTGAAATTAACGTGCTTATTCAAACGGGCACACAACAATAGTTCAATTGGAGTCAGTCATGAGCACCTATAAAATGGTTTGTCCGCATTGCTTAAGCAGAATGCGTATTCGCACCAGCGAAGGTCGACATATCTTCTTACGCGTCGCTTATTTGCAATGCACAACCGAAGCCTGCGGCTGGTCAGTCAGGGCAGAATTTGAAATGACCCATGAGCTGTCTCCCAGTGGTATGCCGAACCCGGACGTGCGCCTGCCGGGTGTCAATCAGGAGTTGCGCCAAGCGGCGCTACCGTCCGAAAAAATGACTGCCGAGGGCGCCCGCGCATGACCCTAATTTATTCGCAAATCGAAGACCATCCCTACCTTCAGCAAGCGGCGCTGGTGTTCTTGCGACGTTATCAGGCCCAGCACCCCGGTAACGACCAGGTGCTTTTTTGCAAGGCGGTTCGGTATTTGGTCACGACATTTGAATTAAGCACAGCGCTTGCGGAAAAGCTGGTCAGTCATGCCTATGGCGATTTAAAAACCATTCATGAACGACGACGTCTGGACGTCAGTGCCAGTAGCGATACGCTCGCGGTGATTACCGACCCGGCCAACGGCATGACCTGGGCTGTGCCTGTTGCAGCGATAGTCGGCAGAGTGATTGAAGCGCCCGATAACTGTCGCTTGCGCCTGGTCTGACCCGCACAGGCTCAGATCATTGCGCCTCAGCACACCAGGCGCCTTACCTGGTGTGCCAACGGCGTGTGAGCCCGGATCAAACAGGCGGTAACTTCCAGTCGATCGGGGTCAGGCCATTTTGCTCGAGAAACTTGTTGGTACGACTGAAATGCCCATTGCCGATAAACCCACGGTAAGCCGACAACGGCGACGGGTGCACCGATGTAAGCACCAGATGCTTAGTCGCATCGATCAGCTTTTGCTTGCTCTGCGCATGGGCGCCCCAAAGCAAAAAGACCAGCTGAGGTTGCTGCTCACTGACGACTTGAATAATGCGATCGGTAAAACGTTCCCAGCCTTTTTTGGCATGGGAGGCGGCAATCCCCCGCTCCACGGTCATCGTCGTGTTAAGCAACAACACGCCCTGATCCGCCCAGGACTGCAAACAGCCGTGAGGCGCGATATCAATATTCAAGTCACGCTTGAGTTCTTTATAGATATTGACCAGCGATGGCGGCACTGCGATACCCGGCTGAACCGAGAAACACAAACCATGCGCCTGGCCGGGCCCGTGATAGGGGTCTTGCCCCAAAATGACCACTTTGATGTTGTTCAGCGGCGTTGAGTTCAGCGCATTGAAGATCAATGGCCCGGGCGGGTAGATTTCTTTTCCGGCGGCATGTTCCTGGCGCAAAAACTCGCGCAACTCGCCCATGTAGGGTTCATCGAACTCCTCACGCAAAGCCTGCTTCCAGGCAGCTTCAAGTTTTATACGATCATCCGACGTCATGGTTACACCCTTAAAAACAATGCCGCGGACACTAGAAAAGCTCGCTCCCATTGTCAATTGATCAATACCCGCAGCGCAGACTGACGATACGCACGCCAGCCTGCGACGCAGGGATTAGTCGCGTTACGTGCGCTGTGTTTTATCGGCCTCCCCAGCCTCGGCCGTACCCTCCCCCATAACCATAGTGATACCCGGGCCCAGGCCCCCAGTAGTGTGGCGACGGGGCGTAGTAAGGGTGCGGGTAGACGTAATATGGCCGGTAAACGCCGTAGTAATAAGGTGCTGGCACCGTATAAACATCAGAGCGATAAACGCTGTAACCCGAGTTATAAGGCACACACGCAGACACAGCCAAACCCAATACAACAATAGTGAGTAGACGTCGGAACATGGCGGCCTCCTGGACCGCGAAAGGGCACGATCCAGCGGCGCTGGACGGCGCCAAACAGCAATGCTGCCTGACGATTTATATGACCGCAAAAAGCAGACTCAGTGCCATGCAACACTCACCCTCAGACCAGTGGCCAGGCCCGTACGCGACAAGATGTTTAGCGCAGCGCCAGTGCACAAGGCATACACTGGCGCCACAGATGCCAGTCACTCCACGGACACCCGACATGACAGCTCCCGACCTCTGCCCCGCCTGTGGTGCGCGTAATGACTGCTCTATGGCCAGTGCACAGACCGAGCATCTGCCCTGCTGGTGTTACAGCGTCAGCATTGATCCTGAGATCTTGCGGGCTTTGGCGCCCGAGCAACGCAACAGCGCATGCCTGTGCCCCCGCTGCGCCGACGTACTCAACCAATTACCCTCGGCGCCCCCAGAACACCTCGCGTAAGATGCAGGCCTGTATTTCTTGTGATTGATCGCTATGCGCGTAGACCGTTTTCTGAGCAACCTGCCCCAGTTCAACCGCCAACAGGCTCGCTTGTTGCTGATTGAAAAGCGCGTGCGGGTTGATGGCCAGATCGTCTCTGACCCACACCATGACATTCGCGAGTTCAGCCGGATTGAGCTCGACGAACACGTGTTGCAAGCCGGCAAACCCGCGCGTTATTTCATGCTGCACAAACCGCCAGGCTGCGTCAGCGCCACCCAGGACCCCGAGCACCCGACCGTGCTCGATCTGCTGAACGAAGACGACAAGCACGACCTGCACATCGCGGGTCGACTGGACTTCAACACCAGCGGCTTGATGCTCATCACCAATGACGGTCATTGGTCTCGCCACCTGACGCAACCACAAACCAAACTGCCCAAGGTGTACTACGTCGAGACGGAACAAGACATCACTGACGCTTACATCACCCGGTTCGAACAGGGCGTGTATTTCGCCTACGAAGACCTGACCACCTTGCCTGCCACACTTGAACTGCTCGGCCCACGCTCGGCGCGCTTAAGCATTGTTGAAGGTCGCTATCATCAGGTTAAACGCATGTTTGGCTACTTCGACAATAAGGTCGTGCGCCTGCACCGTGAAAGCATTGGCCCGCTGATGCTCGACAGCCGACTCGCCCCGGGCGAATACCGCGCGTTGACGCCAGAGGAAGTCCAACAGTGCTGCCCTGCGATGCAATAGCTGTAGAAACGAGCTTGCCTCGCGACCTTTTGATCGTTGAAAAGATCGCGAGACAAGCTCGCTCCTACAGATGTGAACTGCGCTTAAGGCCACGCCTGCCTGTCACAATCGCGGCGCATTATCAGTCTGACAGACGCTCGATTCACTGGAGTCAGACCTATGATGAAGCCCGAAATCGCTGTGCTCGACATTCAGGGGCAGTATCGAATTCACACTGAGTTCTACCGCTCTGATACCGCGCAAAACACCATCATTCTGGTCAATGGGTCGATGTCCACCACGGCATCGTTCGCCCAAACCGTCAAAAACCTGCACCCGCACCTCAACGTCGTCCTTTACGATCAGCCCTACGCAGGCCACTCAAAACCCCATAACCGGCATCAGACCCCTCTGACTAAAGAATTGGAAGCCGACGTGCTTCTGGAGTTGATTGAGCACTTCGACGCCCAGTACGTGCTGTCATTTTCATGGGGAGGCACCGCCGCGCTGACCGCCCTGGCCAGTTCACCCCGGCGTATCGAAAAAGCCGTCATCAGCTCATTTTCGCCCCTCATCAATATCCCCATGCGCAACTACCTGGAGCGCGGCCGCCGTTGCCTGGCAGACTGCAACCGCACGCAGGTCGGCAACCTGGTCAACGACACCCTGGGCAAACACCTGCCTTCACTGTTCAAGCGCTTCAACTACCGGCACGTCAGCACCTTGGCCGAACACGAATACGCGCAGATGCACTTTCACATCAACCAGGTGCTGAGCGGCGACCCTCAGTGCTATCTCAAGGCCACACAACGCATTGAAATACCGGTGCTGTTCATCAATGGCGAATGGGACGAATACACCGCCGCCAATGACGCACGGCAATTCGCACACGCGATCCGCGACAGCCAATTTGTCAGCGTTGAAAACACCGGACACTTTCTGGACATGGAACACAAACAGGCCAGCCACATCAGCAAGATTGCCTTGCTCGACTTTTTAAAACCGCCAGCGCCTGTCATCACAAGGCCCGCACAGCGACTGTCGGTAGCGCTGTGACGGTGCTTGAAACACGAAAAGGTTTTAACCAACGCCCTGAAATGCACGTTTCAAGAATAAAAAACTTCTCATCAAGGCCGACTTCTGGTACAAAGTTAGCCGCTTTGAGCGGGTATAGTTTAGTGGCAAAACGAAAGCTTCCCAAGCTTTAGTTGAGGGTTCGATTCCCTTCACCCGCTCCACTTCGACTTTCCAGGGACTTCCACCGAACGCCAGGGAACGTCGTAAGTCATTGTCAGGATTGAGATTTTTACCTTATCTCAATCCACTGACATCCAGCGAAATCCACTCCCAGCCGGTTCTAACTGGTACGTTGAGCGGTACACTGGCAATACGGAGGTCCCCAAAACCGTATTGTTGCTGGAGGAGCCGGGGTTCCGTCGGGAACATGGCATCCAACTCGCTTCGCAGGAGTTGGACTCATGCTTTCAGACCTCCAGGTTCGACAGGCCAAGGTGACCGGCAAGGCGTATTCGCTTGTCGATTTCGACGGTCTCTACTTCTACATCTCCGCCACCGGCTTCAAGGCCTGGCACTTCCGCTTCACTTGGGGCGGCAAGCGCGAGCGCATGTCCTTCGGTGGCTATCCCGCGCTTTCCCTGAAAGACGCTCGCAATCTGCGCGACGAGGCCCGGGCCATGCTGGCCAAGGGCATCAACCCGCATTCGGAGCGCAAGCGCAAGCGCCACGCCATCGTCCTGGCGGGCGAGCACACCTTCCAGGCCATCTACGACAAATGGCTGGCCCACCGCAGCCTCTCTCTGGAAAATGAGGGCCGCCAAAGTACGCCCAAGCAGATCGGGCGCGTCTTCGCCAAGGACGTGTTTCCCGTATTGCGCCACCTGACCATCTACGACGTCACCCGCGCCCACCTGCTGGACATCATCGGCAGAGTGGAAAAGCGTGGCTCGCTGTCGGTGGCCGAGAAGCTGCGCACCTGGTTCAGCCAGCTATTCACCTACGCCTCGGTGGTGGTGCCCAACATGGGCGACAACCCGGCCAAGGATTTGGACGTGGTGGCGATGCCGCTGCCCCCGGTGGAGAACAATCCCTTTTTGCGCATGCCCGAGCTGCCGGCAATGCTGCAGACGTTGCGCAAGTACAGCGGTCGCCTGAATACGCAACTGGGTCTACGTCTGCTGCTGCTCACGGGCGTGCGCACCGGTGAATTGCGCTACGCCACGCCCGATCAGTTTGATCTGGAGCGCGGTCTGTGGATCATCCCGGTTGTCAGGCTCAAGCAACGCAAGCAGCTCACCAAGAAGAAGCGCCAGCGTTTCGCCGACATCCCGCCATACATCGTGCCACTGTCGTTGCAGGCACAAGAGGTCGTTCGTCATTTGCTGGGAAATCTGAAGCCAGCACAGGTGTATCTCATCCCCGGTGATTGGTGCCTGAAAAACCCTCTGAGCGAGAACACGCTCAATGGCGCGCTCAAGCGTATGGGCTATGAAGACCAACTCACTGGGCATGGCGTTCGCGCCACCATCTCGACTGCGCTCAATGAATTGGGGTATCCGCCCAAGTGGGTAGACGCCCAACTTTCGCATGCCGATCCGGATCGGATCAGCGCGACCTACAACCACGCCGAGTACGTCGAGCAACGCCGCGTCATGATGCAGGACTGGGCCGACCGGCTGGACTTGTTCGAGCAGAATCAGGTCGAAGTTGCCAGCACGCACTTGACCATCACGTTGCAGGGCCTGCCCACAATCGCCGGACAGGCGGCAGCGCAGCCGCCCGCCCTGAATCCAAACGCCCCTCAGTTGATCGTTGCGCCTGCACCCGATGCACCAGCGGTTCCAGCTTCCGTCTATCGACTTTCGGCGGTGCATCTGCCCGAGTACGCGCGACCCACGCTGTCAGAGGTGCAGCGCGAGCGCTTGCAATTGCTGGAGATATTCGAGGCATCCCACAACCTGTCGGTGGCCGATTACGCCAAGCTGGTTGGCAAGTCCCGCCGCTGGATCACTTACGAGATTCAGGCCGGCAATCTCCTGTCGATCCATCTGGGTCACCGTGGGCAGCGCGTCCCGGACTGGCAACTCGACCCCATCAAGCGCAAGCTGATTCAGGCTGTCCTGAAGCTGGTGCCGCGCGGTATCGACACCTGGCACATCTATCACGCACTGCTGCGGCCATACGATGCCCTGGGCAAGTGTCCAGTCATCGAGGCCGTCGATCCGACCAACCTGCATCTTGCAGCTCGACTGGTCGCCGCACATGCCATAGAAACCGATGAGCTTGCAGAGCAATCGGAGGCGTCTCCGGTGCTGGCCAGGCAGACTGTAGAGCGCCTGGCAAAAACGGCAATGTTGGTTGATATGCCCGAAGATCCCGTCGCCCGTTGAGCTGAGGCCGAGCGGCAGCACCGTCCGGTCAAGGTCAAAGGAGGGAACGTCGATCGCTTCGCATGGCCGCCCATCCGTCTTCTGCGCGGCCAACTCGCAATTTCCACGTTTTGGCAGGCAGCGTTTAGCGTCGGATCAGCGCTCGGCAGTCACCATAGGCGACTTCTCGGTAATGCTATCTCGCTATATCAGTATCTCGATCGGATATGACACCAGCGGATTTTCGTTGCCAATCTCAAGCCCCGATCAATAGATTCCGAGCGTTCGCCGCTTTTTGAAACCGCTGGCGCATCAGACCATACCGATACGGTTTTGCGAGAGCAGCCACTTCTCACGATCCTGATAGCGCAAGCGTCACTGTCGAGCCGCGACAGACGCTCGGTTTTCTTGTGCCCGATGGATTTTTGCACATCGAGCACACAACGCCTACTCGTTGCGCGAACTGATCAGAAGTCATCAAAAGCGGGCGTCATCACTCGCGTCTTGCGCGGACAACAGGCCGACCATGAGGACGGCTGCAAAAGCAGTCGGCCCTGTAGTTCTTCTCCTGGAAGGAGACGGAGCATGCACGAGAACAAAAATGATGCACCAACATCAAAGGTGTTCTACCGCCCGCTCGAAGCGTCCATCCGCTGGGCCGGACTGCTGCGATACGAGCAGGTGATCCTGGCTTCGGTCTCGTCGCCTATGGATCTGCCGCAGTCGCTGGACTGCCCGCGTTTGGGCGAACTGCGGCTGTACACCGACCGCATCTATGACGGCATCCTCAACGGGGAACTGCCCTTCGGGCAGCATGGCATCACGACACGCGACACCGCGTTGATCGAATCGCCTGATCTGACGGTACGTCATGTCGATCTGAAGTGCTGGATGCGCCAGCACTACCCCGAGCAGCGGCCCGGCTTTCTCTTCTCCCGCAGCGAGCGCATCATCCATCCCTTCATCTCCCTAGAAACAGGGCAAGCCATGCTGGTCGAACGCCAGGGTTTGAAATCCGCCCTGGAACAGACCAAACGTCAGCTTCGCGAGTTGCAGGACAAGCATGACGCGCTGCTCAAGCAGTCCACGGTGATTTCGGCATGCGCGCAGTGTCCGATCAGTGATCGGGCCGAGGCCACCTACCTGAACATCGTTGGCGGCCTGTTAGAGCTGATGCTCGGCCAGTCGCCATCGGGCACGCCGTACTCCAGCTTCAAGACGCAGGAGGCCGTGGTCAGCGCGCTGGTCGCCCATCACAGCGGCGCCATGGGTATCGCGGAGCGGACATTGAACGGCAAGTTCGCCACCGCCAGGCGCCGGTTGCGTAGCGCCTCCCGCTGAGATTTGCCAGCTTGTATGTGCAGTAGCGGAGATTGCATTTGCAATGTCTTTTCGCTGCCGTGTCTATTGAATAGAGGTCACGCCAACAAACGCCACTGAGCGTTCAGGAGTGACCGCCATGTCGCAAACACCTGTACTGCCGCCAAACGAGCGCCGCATCCTGCGCCTGGAAGAAGTCGAAGCGAAATCCGGTTTCAAGCGCGCCCACATCTACAACCTGATGAAGAAACGCCAGTTCCCGCAAGCGCTGCGTCTGGGCGTGCGCGCCGTGGGCTGGGACTCCATCGAAATCGATCAGTGGATCGACGAGCGCGTCAACAACCGGGCCTGATCCGTTCTCCCGCGGACTTTCCATCCTCATACGGAGAACACCATGCAGGTCGTATCCATCATTTCAACCAAAGGCGGGGTCGGCAAGACCACCACGGCCGCAAACCTGGGCGGTCTCGCTGCGGACGCCGGACTGCGCGTGCTGCTGCTCGATCTCGATGTGCAGCCCACCTTGTCCTCCTACTATGAGCTGGCTCACCGCGCGCCCGGCGGCATCTATGAATTGCTGGCCTTCAACGAGCGCGACCTCGACCAGCTTGTGTCCCGCACGATCATCGCGGGCCTGGACTTGGTGCTCTCCAACGACCACCGAGGAGAACTGAACACTTTGCTGCTGCATGCGCCAGACGGGCGCCTGCGGCTGCGGCATCTGCTGCCGATACTGAACCCCCTCTACGACCTGGTGCTGATCGATACCCAGGGCGCGCGCTCGGTGATGCTGGAGATGGCGGTGCTTGCCTCCGACCTCGCGCTGTCGCCCGTGACTCCGGAAATCCTCGCCGCCCGCGAACTGCGGCGCGGCACCATGCAGTTGCTGGAGGACATTGCACCATACCGGCACCTGGGTATCGAGCCGCCGCCGCTGTACCTGCTCATCAACCGCGTCCATCCGGTGTCCGCCAACGCCCGGCTGATCCAGCAGGCGCTGCGCGATCTTTTCCAGGGCCACACCGACATTCGGATTCTGGCCACCGACGTACCGGCCATTGAGGCTTATCCGCGTGCTGCGACGCGCGGCCTGCCGGTGCATCGGGTCGAGTACCGCCAACCAGTGGGCAGAGTCGCTCCCGCCGCGCTCGCCACCATGCGCGATCTTGCCGGCGAATTGCTCCCACAGTGGCAGGATCGATTTGCCGCTGTGCCCGGCCGTCCGCCACAGCCTCTTGATACCAGGAGGCCCCATGGCCAACGCACATGAACTGGCCCGAGGCCACAGCCGGCTGCGCGCTCTGATCGAGTTCGCCGTCGGCGAAGGCTGGCACGTAAAGCGCACGGCGGGCGGTCACCTCAAGTTCACCAAGGCAGGCTGCGCCGCGATCTACACCAGTTCGACGGCCAGCGATCACCGGGCAGCCCTCAACGCCCGTGCGCAGATCCGTCGTGCTGAGCGCGAGACCCGGTCCCAAGCGCAGGGGGGGCGGCCATGACTGAGATCACCTCCCAGCAGATGGCCGGCAAACTGCTTGCATCCGGGTTCGAGCGCAGCGGCCCGTCAGCAACGTCCTTGAGCGACCCGATCGCCGACACGCCCATGGTCGTGACCCTGGACCAGTTGCGCCCCTACGACCACGACCCGCGCAAGAAGCGCAATCCGGTGTACGAGGAAATCAAGGCATCCATCCGCGAGCGTGGTCTGGACGCGGCACCGACCATCACCCGGCGGCCCGGCGACGATCACTACATCATCCGCAATGGCGGCAACACGCGACTGGCAATCCTGCGCGAACTCTGGTCGGAGACCAGGGACGAACGATTTTTTCGGGTCTCATGCCTGTTCCGCCCGTGGCCCGAGCGTGGCGAGATCGTCGCGCTCACCGGGCATCTTGCGGAAAACGAACTGCGCGGTGGCCTCACCTTCATCGAGCGCGCTTTGGGCGTCGAGAAAGCGCGCGAGTTCTACGAACTGGAAAGCGGCTCCCCCCTGAGCCAATCCGAGCTGGCCCGCCGCCTGGCCGCCGATGGATACCCCGTGCAGCAGTCGCACATCAGCCGGATGGCCGACGCCGTACGCTACCTGCTGCCCGCAATCCCGACCGTGCTCTACGCCGGCCTGGGGCGTCACCAGGTCGAGCGGTTGTCGGTCATGCGCAAGGCCTGCGAGCGCACCTGGGAGCATTACGCCAAAGGCCGCTCACTGATTCAGGACTTCGACGAGTTCTTTCAGGAAGTGCTGTCGCAATTCGATGTCCAGGCCGACGAGTTCTCTGCGCAGCGCGTACAGGACGAACTGATCGGCCAGATGACCGAATTGCTGGGTGTTGATTACGACGTGCTCGCTCTGGACATGACCGAATCCGAGAACCGCCAGCGTGCCTTGGTCAGCGAGCCGACGCCGCCCTCGACGCCGCCTGCCTTGCCAGAGCCAGAAGCCATCGCGCGCCCACCTGCCGATACTGCGCCACCTGCTGCGAGGCCGACGGCAACCCCCTCGACGGGCGAGAGCGATGCGGATGCCAGTCATTCGGGCGCGGTCAGTCCGGCGGCAGATGGCGACCTGCTTCAGAAGCACATTGTCTCCCCGGCGCTGACAACGGAGCGACTTGAGTCCATCCAGCGCATGGTCGCCGACCAGTTGGGCGATGCACTGCCGCACGACTTCTCGGCGAATGTCTTGCAGTCCATCCCTGTGCAGGCTGGCGGGCTCTATCCGATCTCGGATGTCTGGTACATCGCCCCCGGCCTGGACACACCCGAGCACCTGCGCATCCACGTCGCGCAGTTTGCCCGCGAGATTGCGGTCGAGGCAGACCTGGGCGAGTGCATCGATGACCGCCCAGACGGCATCGGCTTCGCCTGCCGTGCTCGCACCACAAACCCAGCGTCGCTGGGCCGTGCCGTCCATGCGCTGTTGGCTTGCCTGGCCGGTCAGCAGCCCGCCGACGTCGGTCTGGACAACGGGCAACTCGTAATCGACCTGCCGGCGCTGCTGCACGGCCAGGGCGACGTAGCCCGACGATTGAGCGACACCGCGCTGGTCAAGCTGTTCCGCCTGCTGCGACTGGCCCGCCGCCTGCTCGATCTCGAAGCCGGCGCTGCGGACTCTGGAACCTAAGCGAGGGAGGCCAGCATGTCCACAGCACACCCACTCAACCAGGCTGTCATCGCCCAGGCCCTCTATGACCTGCGCAATGGGCAACTGCGCCGCTGCAAACTGATGGGGTTTGGCGAGGCAGAGCTGGATGCCCTCAAGCATCCCGCGCTGATCAGCGTGCTGGCCAACGCCAACGTCTCCTGGTGCTCAGTGACGGTCAACCGCGAAGTGCTGCGGCGGCTGCTCCAGCAGGCGCAGGACGTGGAGAAGGAAATCGCCACGGTCGATCGCATGCTCAGGCTGGGCGCGAGCACGGAGATGGTCAGCAAGTTCTATGGCTTGACGCATCAGGAAGTAGCGCTTCGCCGTGAAATCCTCGGTCTACCCAAGCGCAAGGGTCGGCACCCCGTGCTGGACGAGGAGCAGGACACGGAGCTGTGGCGGCAATGGAAGGCCGTGACCAACAACAGAACCGTCGATCTCGAAGATGACACTTCCATCCTCGATGCCGCCATGGACTTGGCCGAAGGCATGTCGCTGCCTCTGTCGGTGGTCTGGGCCTCGATCAAGAGCTGGGTCGATCAGGGACTGGCTTGAGTCATGGCCGTGGACGACACCGCACCACGGGCCCTACGCCAAGGCCCCATCGCACTGGCAGAACTGTTCGATGCTGCGCTGAAAGACCTTGCGCCCACCCCCAGCGCACCTGCGCCTACACCGGCACAGTCGCCCACGCCCACGCCCACCTCCGGCGATGCTTTCCTATTCAGTGGCAACCGACACGAAACGGTGCCACGCAAGCTGTTCCTCGACCGCCGCCTGACGCCGCTGGAACGAAACGCCTGGCAAGTGTTCCGGCTGATGCTCAACGACGACGGCGTAACCGCATTTCCCACCTACGAGCAGTTGCGCCCCTGGCTGGCGTCCATGCCCTGCGCAGGCCAGGCCTCGCATGAAACCGTGGCACGGGCGCTGACACTGATGCGCCTGACCCGCTGGCTGAGCCTGGTTCGGCGACGGCGTGACCCCAAGACCGGCCGCATCCTCGGCAATCTGTACGTGCTGCATGACGACCCCCTGACACCGTTCGAGGCCATGCAGCTCGACCCGGACTACCTGCAACTCGTCAGCCAGGCGCTCGGCCATTCTGCCAAGGCCGTGCAAATCGTGGGCCTGCACACGCTCAAGGAAATCGGTGAAGACCCATTACTGGCCGGACGCACCCTCCCGTCACGGTTGCAGGTGATGGCCGAACGTCTCGCCAACCAGAACCTCATGGCCAGTGATAGTTATCCACAGGAGGACGCCATTCACCATTCCGAAGAAGGGGCTCCGAGCCTTCTTCGGAATGGTGAACGACCCGCTACGGATTCCGAAGCAGGGCTGAAACCCGCGCCAGACGTCTCTCTTCGGAATCCGAAGCAGGCCCGTACAGTACGTAGTAGTTGTCTTAATGAAGTACGTACTACCGCGCAAGCACGCGCGTTGGGCGATCTGCAATGGCCCAAGCGCTTCACGGAACTGAAGGCGGAACAGCAAGCGGGTGCCAAGGTGGCATTGCAGCAGGTTGATGCCTCGCTGAGGCAGGACGTGCTGGACGAATGGGCCGCGCGTTGTAGCAACCATGGCATCCGCAATCCCGCTGGGTATCTGTTCGGCATCATCCAGCGGGCCATCCACGGTGAGTTCAATGCCTGGGCCAAGAAAGACCCTCCACCGGCACCCACCCCGCCAAACGAACGGCCACCGCCCGCATCACCACCCCAAACGCAGGGTAAGCCGGTGCCACCAGAAGTCGCCAGGCAGCACATCGAGCGGCTGCGCAATCTGCTCGCCAGCAAGTGAGCCGACCGACAAGGCGGTGAAGTGGACGCCTATGGATGCCAGTAGAGCTATCCCCTGGGGATAGTTCCACCGTTGGGGCGGATGCCGTGCAGTCGCAGGCCTCGCCTCGAACATCTGCCGCAGCATCGGCGTGGCCTCCCCTGATGCCGACGCGCAGCGTTCGCTGGCGCTCCATGGAGCTATCCCCTGGGGATAACTCGCGACGCAGGCGGCCACCACGCGCTGAACCGGGGTCTGGCTGGTTTCGGTTTGTTGACTGACGGCCTTCCGCTTTCTGCCGAAGCTGAGCGCTCCTTTCCACACAACGAGCGGACACCATGGCGACCAATGAGCCTCTGCAACTGAATCTCGGTTCCCTGCGCAGCGCGATGTCGCTGACGCTTCACACGCACCACGCCTCGCGCATCTGGCATGGCCGTGCCGCTGCCGAGGGGCGACCGGGCATCGTCGGCCTGAACGGCTACATCGCCCAAATGAACAAGATGCGGCGCGGTTCGGAGCAGGACGACCCGTACTCGGATTGGTGGATGCTGCGCATCGAGGTCAAGCTCGACCAGACCAAGACCACGCTGCAAGCGCTGCGCGAGCAGGTGGATCAGGCGCTGGCGAGCGTGCCGCCCGCACTCAGCCTGGGCGAGAACCTCAACGTGCAGCCCGTCAAGTTGCCGCTGTTCGTAAATGCGCAGCTCGGCTTTGCCGCCGTCTATCTGCTGGCCGACTACGACGACATCGCCCGCAAACTGATCCTCGCCCACCACACGGCGCTCATCGACCGCAGTACCTTGGAGCGCTGGCTCAACGAGGGCGCCCATGCACTGCGCAGCCTGTTCTCGCAGGCCCAGCAATACCGCTATTCGGGCTGCACGCGCGACGACTTCGCGTCAAAGAACGCCGCAGCACGGGCGGCGTTGGAGAAATTCGGCGAACTGCCGGAGGACGTGCTGGAAGGCACGCGCCGCTCGAAGTTCGCGCCGCCCATCGTGCGCCGTGGTCTGCAACAGCGTGTCGAGAGTCCTGCTGCAGCGCCTGCCCCCAACGACGAGGTCGCCACCGACGAGCCCGCCACTGACGCAGCACCCGAAATCAGCGCCGGCGAGGTCGAGGACGAGCAGGCATGAGCGATCCGAACCGCGAACCCCGTTACTTCCAGGGCCTGCAACAGGCTACCTTCATGAAGCTGGAACACGCTGCCTCTCTAAAAGGCCTTTTGAAGCCTTTTAAGGGTAAGGGGGATCTTGAGGCCTGGGCCAGCCAGTGCTTCGCCATGCGCGACGAGTTGATTGGCTTGACGCAGCGGCAGGTGCTGCAACAGGCAGTCGGGCATCCCTTCCACCTGTTGCCCGTGGAGTTGGCCCAGCAAACCACTGGCGCAGGCACGGCGTTTTTGCGCTGGCGCAAGCACGACCGCTCAGCCATGGGCGTGGCGCTGTGGCAGGAATTGATGGCGAGCACCGGCACGCCGATCAACCTGCTGGCCGAGCTGCACGCGATCGAGCTTCAGCGCATCACGCTGAACATGCAGATCAGCCTGTTGCACACCTTGGGCAGGCAGGCCCAGGAATGCGCCAGCAAGGCGGCTGTGGCGGAAGACGCCTACCTGCGCCGGCTCAAGTCCATCCCACCTGGAATGCGTGATCGGTGATGGCACCGGACACCCCAGCACACACCCGACGCCGACGCCGCACGGGTATTTCAACCACCATGGAGATTGCAACATGAGCACGCATTTTTGGGGCGAAGGCAACATTGGCTCCCCGCCCGAGTACCGGGAGTTCCCCAACGGCAACGACGAGCCGCGGCGCTTGCTGCGGCTGAACGTGTATTTCGACAACCCCATTCCCACCAAAGGCGGCGACTTCGAGGATCGCGGCGGCTTCTGGGCACCGGTGGAAATCTGGCACCGCGACGCCGCGCACTGGAAGGACCTGTACCAGAAAGGCATGCGCGTGCTGGTCGTCGGCCGCATGGAGCGCGAGCCCTGGACGGACAACGAAGATCAGCCGCGCGAGACCTGGCAGATCAACGCGCGCAGCGTCGGCATCCTGCCGTTTCGCATCGAGTCCGTGACCCTCAGTCCGAAGCCGCAGGATGCGGAGGCAAAGTCCCAGGCCACCCAGGAACCGGCTGTGCCAAAAGAGCCGCGGCGTAGGAAGTGACCCGGCATGGGCCGGCCACTGTTCGCAGCTCCATGCACCCGTGAGCTATCCCCAGGGGATAGCTCCATCTACGTCCACTGGCTTCCACGTGCTCCTGAAAATCGCGGCTCCCGGCCCGCACACCCCGGCTGCACGCTATCTCCGCCCGAGCCATTCCATCCCGTGAAAGTGGTCACCACCGCTTGCGACTTGTTTGCTGTTGCCCCTGGTGGTGACCGGCATCCTCGATTCCAGCAACTCAATGAACCACGGAAATCGGATGGACGGATATGCGGCTGTTCTTGTGCGAGAAGCCCTCCCAGGGCAAGGATATTGGTCGGATTCTCGGCGCGACACAGCGCGGTGAAGGCTGCCTCAACGGCTCCGGCGTCACGATTACCTGGTGCATCGGCCATCTCGTAGAAGCGGCAGCACCCGAGGTCTATGACGCGGCGCTCAAGCGCTGGTCGCTGGAGCAGTTGCCCATCATTCCCCAGCAGTGGCGGGTCGAGGTCAAACCCAAGACCGCCACGCAATTCAAGGTCGTCAAGGCGCTTCTGGCGAAGGCGACCCATCTCGTCATCGCCACCGATGCCGACCGCGAGGGCGAGTTGATCGCCCGCGAGATCATTGACCTGTGCGGCTACCGAGGCCCCATCGAACGCCTGTGGCTGTCGGCGCTCAACGATGCGTCGATCCGCACCGCGCTCAGCAAGCTGCGACCGTCGTCCGATACGCTGCCGATGTACTACTCGGCATTGGCGCGTTCGCGGGCGGACTGGCTCGTCGGCATGAACCTCAGCCGGTTGTTCACCGTGCTCGGGAGGCAGGCCGGCTATGACGGCGTGCTGTCGGTCGGCCGGGTCCAGACCCCGACGCTAAAGCTCGTGGTGGACCGCGACCGCGAGATCACGGCATTCGTGTCCTTGCCGTACTGGGCCATCGACGTGTCCCTGTCCGTAGGCGGCCAGTCCTTCACCGCGCAGTGGGTTGCCCCCGATGCCTGCACCGACGACACCGGCCGCTGCCTGCAGCAGCCCGTCGCACAGCAGGCCGCGCAGCAGATTCGCGCAGCCGGCAATGCCCAGGTGGTGTCGGTCGAGACCGAGCGCGTGCGCGAAGGTCCGCCGCTGTTGTTCGACTTGGGCACCTTGCAGGAGGTGTGCTCCAAGCAGCTTGGACTGGACGTGCAGGAAACCCTGGAGATCGCCCAGGCCCTGTACGAGACGCACAAAGCCACGACGTACCCGCGCTCGGATTCCGGCTACCTGCCCGAAAGCATGCTCGCCGAAGTGCCCACGGTTCTGGATAGCCTGCTCAAGACCGATCCCACGCTTGGCCCGATCATGGGCCAGCTCGATCGCTCCCAGCGCTCGCGCGCCTGGAACGACGACAAGGTGACGGCGCACCACGGCATCATCCCGACGCTCGAACCGGCGAATCTCTCCGCGATGAGCGAGAAGGAACGGGCCGTGTTTCGGCTGATCCGGGCGCACTACCTGGCCCAGTTCCTCCCTCACCACGAGTTCGACCGCACCGTGGCCGAGCTTTCCTGCGGCCAGCAGAAGCTGGTGGCTACGGGCAAGCAGGTCGTCGTCAAGGGCTGGCGCCTGGTGCTGGACGAGCCCGAACGTGAAGGCAGCGCTGATGAGGACGCCGACGCCTCTGCACGCAGCCAGGTGCTACCCGCGTTGCGCGAAGCGATGGCATGCCAGATCGCTGGGGCCGACATCAAGGCACTCAAAACGATGCCGCCCAAGCCCTATACGCAGGGCGAACTGGTCAAGGCGATGAAGGGTGTTGCGCGTTTCGTGACCGACCCGCGCCTGAAGCAGAAGCTGAAGGACACGACAGGCATCGGCACCGAGGCGACGCGGGCCAACATCATCAGCGGGCTGATCGCCCGCGGCTACATCGTGAAGAAGGGACGCGCCATCCGTGCATCGGATGCGGCGTTCACGCTGATCGACGCCGTGCCTGCGGCGATTGCCGACCCCGGCACCACCGCCGTGTGGGAACAGGCGCTCGACATGATCGAGGCGGGCCAGCTCACCCTGGACGTGTTCATCAGCAAGCAGGCCGCCTGGATTTCGCAGTTGATCGCGCAGTACGGCAGCATGTCCCTGTCCATCAAGCTTGCCCATGGACCAGCATGCCCGCAGTGCGGCGCATCGACGCGCCAACGCACCGGCAAGAGCGGTCCATTCTGGTCGTGCAGTCGCTACCCCGACTGCAAAGGCACGCTGCCGGTCGAATCTGGTCCGCCCAAGCGTGGCGCTTCGCGCTCGCGTAGCAGCGGTCGCAAAGGTGCCTAACCGACTCCGTTTCCCGTGGGCCGCACCCTGTTTCAAAGGCGTGGCCCGTGTCCCGCACGCCCCTGCGGGTCGCCCAGCGCGCAACGCCTTCTTGTCCGTGTGCGCGTCCCGTCGAGCCGTCCCCGGCTGCGGGACCTGAAGGTAGTTTTTCCGCGAACCGCCTCCCGCGTGTTCTGCTGGTCTGTGTTTCTCCCGCCCACTGCGAAGGGTCCCCCGATGGCTTGCCTGGCAGCGCGAGCCACCCGGAGACCCTTTGTGGTCAGCGGTATTCAGTGCCGGTGCCCACCGGCGCAAAAACGGGCTCCCTTTGTGCGCGGATGTGCGCCAGACGATGCCGGCCCCAGCCACGACATGGGCCGGGTGTGATTGCTGATGAGCAGACGGTTCTAGCGACGACCGGGCCTGCAACAGCCCACGGGTGGTTATTTCCTCTCGAGCCGAAGGTCAGCGAGCCTTCGGCTCCTTTGTCTCGTCGATCAACGTTCCGACCCAAGGGCCGGCCACAGCAACAGGAAACCGACGCATGCAACAACCGGAGAAAGTACGAGCCGCGTTCGAGCGCGACCTTGGCAACAAGGTGCTGTTCATCAAGGACGGCAAGCTGCTGTTTATCGATGGCATCAACCTCAAGGCCATCGCCGACCGTAAGGCGTATTTCGCTTCGCTGCGTGCGCGGCAAACGCAACCCATTGTGGTCCTGGCCGAACTGGGACAGGACGAGGCATTCACCCTGTGGAAGCAGTATGTCCTGGGCGACAAGACCGAGTGAGCCAACGCACCCACGCCCCCCCTGACAGCCCGCACTCGATGCGGGTTTTCTGTCTCCGCGCCATCAATCCGGGCTAGGCCGAATGCCGTTTTCCAACTGACGCAGCGAGGCTCCCGGACGAAGCTGCCCGCATGTTCGCTGATTCGTCAGCACATGCCAGCAGCCATGGGTTCCAGGCTGCCGTGGGTTCTTCCCGCGTAACCCGCCAGTCCGTATCGCATCAAGTCTGCGGACGCGCGTCCCCGTGACGCCGATGCTTTTTATCCACCGCGTGCGGGAGCTGCCATCCCGTGAGGGACAAGGCCTCGCTTTTCCAAGGAGCCTATCCATGTCCCACAAAGCCTCTTTCGGCCAGTTGGCCTTGACCTATTGCGGCAAGTTCCTGCCGCTCGAAGTCCTGCAAAGCGCCGCCGGCCACTACATCGGCACGCGCGATCCCGAAGGTCCCGTTTCGCGAGAATCGCACGAGTACTTCCGCAGCCATGCGGCGGCTCAACGTGCCCTCGAAAGAGGCGGCTGGTCCCAGCTCGCCATTCCCTGATCCAACTGGAGGAATCACGCCATGAATCAACTGCTGCCGCAGGAAGTCGTCGATCAGATCATGCGGGAAGAGCAGCATTTCGCTGCCGCGCCCCAAGCCTTCTTCGAGGCATGGAAGCGTGGTGCCGAGATCGCTGGCCCCGAATGGTTCGGCGACGGCACCCGTGAAGGCCTGAACCAGGCCAAGAGCAAGTGGGATCTGCGTCCCAACATGCTGCGGCTCAACGATGCCCTCGGTGTCCTGAGCAGCGGGCAACGCATGTTTCTGTCCGCTATGGTCAGCTTCTACAACGCGCGCGAGGGCGGTGCCATGCTCAAGCGCTGCCACTTCCACGGGCTGTCGGACTTCGACGGGCTCGACCTGGAACGCCGCAAGGTCATTGCCGACTTGATGGTGAACTACTGCGGCTGGTGAATCCGTTTCCGGCACACCACCGCCTTTTCGTTCCCCGCGAGGGACATGCACCTACACGGTCATGTCCCTCAATTTCCTTTCCGTTCCCAGCGTAGGGCTGAATCAAAGCCAACGATCACCTCTGCCTGACGCATTTTTCGCTTTCAACCCACCGGGTCTAATTCCCGGTGACGGGAATTGGCTCCATTATTCAATCAGGAGCGTTCCCATGTCTCAGAATCCCAATCCCTTTCTGCGCGGCTACTGGAATTTGAACATCGTCCGCACGCTGTCCATCAGCTACGAGGACGGAAGCCCGCCTGTCTGGCGAAATATCCACCCAAACCAGCAACATCTTTCCGACCAGGAACTGATTTCATCGTCCTGCATCGTCACCAGCGATTTCGCGGTGATCACGAACGGCTCTGAACCTGTGAGCGTCGAGGTGCTGGCCGACTGCGATGCCGATGAAGGCGTTAACGGCGAAGGCGTGATCAATGCCGTGGTCTATGCCATTCATGGCGAGGACTTCGACGGTCGCCTGATCCACGTCGGTGACAGCTATTCGGTCGAAGCCGCGCGGAAAGTCGTGCAGCGCCTGAGTTTCGAGACCGGCTACTACAGCCGATGCTGGGAGATCAGCAGCGCGCACATCAGCCCGGAAACCGACCAGTACCTCGCCAATCTGGCGGACCTTGCCACGCCGGAGGCCTTTTTGTTCATCGCCTTTCGGGTTCCGTACAGCCCGGCGATCGGCGTCAAGCTGATCTCCACGCCCTGGACGGACAAGAACCTGGAACACACCGAGGGCATCACCGCCGAGCAGCTTCGGCAGGAGCACCGCAGCAAGGGCATACCCGACGACCTGGCGAACATCCTGGAACTGGCAGGCCAGGCCGATGTGCGCATCCTCATCCTCGATGCTGACGCGCCCGTGTTGCTGGGCCTGCCGCTGGCCGAGTCCTAGCAAACACACCAGGCGCCCACCTTCCTCTTTGCCATCCATGCCAGCCTGTCTCCTTTCTGGGAGCCGGGCTGGTCCTATTTCATAGGAGCACTTTATGTTCCCAGACCTCATCTCGCCCGCACGCGACTTCGAGCATCAGCTTGGAGCCTGCGTCAACGCCATGGGCCAGGACGACGCCATCGGCCAGATCCTGGTATTCGAGCGCCTGAGCGGCACGCTGCACATGCGCCATATCGCCAACGCCGATCTGGCAGACACCGGCATTGATGCCTACGAAATGCTCGTCTTCGACGGCGGCAACACCGGCGGCGACACGTGGAAGCACGTCTTCTTTCCACGTCAGCGCGAACACTACTTCGTGTACCAAGCCTGACCACCCGGCCCCTTTCGAGGGGCCTTTTCTTGTCGCGGCGCAGGAAAGCGGGTGCGACGCAGTGCGGTTTTATGAGCACAGGCCGCTCACCCCAAGGCCATCCTTACCCCATGTTCGTCGGCGTTGCCGACACATGCCCAGGCAGTCAAGACCTTCAAGGCTGCAAGCGCGGGAAACCGTGCTGGTTGTTTCTTCCTACGGACGCATCGCGCCCATTCACCCACAAGGGACCTCTCCCTTGCGGGCGGGGAATCCCTTGTTCTTCCTCAAGGAGATTCACATGGATCGCTCTCTTATCAAGACCCTGATGCCTTCGCTGGTCGCAGGCCACGTGCCTCGCAACGTGCGGTCATTCAAGTACCGCGTGTTCGATGATCAGCCACAGTCCTCGTCACTGGGCTTTGTCATCGACCCCCAGCCCTTCGACGGCAAGGTGGTCGCCGCCAGCGAAGACGCCATCGTCATAAAGCTCAAGCCCAGCGAGTTCGCTGTACTCGATCCCAACCTGGTGACCACCGTTCCCTGCGAGGGCACCAAGGTGCATGTCCAACCCTATGCCCGTCGTCGTTTCGACGGTCTGCGTGCGGACACACCAGAAGAGCGCACCGAGATGATGTCCGACGGCACCCCCTACACCGTCAAGACGCACATCCTCGGCTCCGCGCCGGCCAAGCTGCCCATCCCCGAGCCGCAGTGCATGGAACTGGGTCAGCTCATCGAGCAGTTGGAGGAAATGCCGGCGCCCGACGGGTTCCGGCGCATCACCCACATGCTGGTCGATGCGGGCGCCCACGACTTCACCTGGGTCGATCCAAAGCCGTCCAGGATCATCGAAACGCCTCCGGCGATCAATTTCACGGTTTCGACCGCGAAGTTCGACGGCCAGGTGACGATCCTCTACCAGCGTGGCAGCGATACCTATGCGGTGGAGCTGCGCCGCGACGGCGAGTTGGTCGATCGGCACGACGAGGTTTATTTCGACATGCTCGGCGAAGTGCTGGAGCGACTCATCGACGATGGGCGCTGGCGTCTGATCGATGTGAGCGAGATCGGCGCGGAGACGTTCCGACGGCGCCGCGCTGTACCGGCGTGACACCACGAAAGAACCAGGCGACATGCCCCCACAGGCTCTCCCTCCATTAGGAAGGAGGGCCTTTTTTCTGCCTGGGAGATTTCATCAAAGGGAATCGCCGGGATACCGATTGATGGCAGCCTTGCGCGCGAGGCCTGGCCATGCTGAGCCCATGCCTGCTGACGTTGTCAGCGACATGCCAGGCAACCATCGGGCTTCGAGGTTGCGGCGCAGTTCCCACTGCGTGACCGAGCCAGCTCGCACCGCATCCATCCGCGAGCGGCCACCAGTCTCTGGTGGTGGATGCTTTCGCCTTATCAACCCATCGCGGGGTTACGCACCTTTCCCCGCTGCGTGGGGCCGGTGTGTCTCCGCTTCATCCCTATGGAGATTCACCATGAGCACCACGTCCAACGAGAAATCGTATTTCGACCTCCACACCTCGGGCATCGGTTACATCCAGCGTGTCCGTGAAGTGCCTGTTCGGGGCGGCCGCCGTGCGCAGCCTTTCCTGGCATGCACCATCGCCGCGCTGGTCGGTTCCGCAAAGGACCCCAGCAATCGCTACTTCGACGTCAAGGTCTCGGGTGCCGAGGCCAAGAAGCTGGTCGAGCGCTACATTGGCGTTGACGATCCCAAGCAGCGCCCGCTGGTGCGCTTTCGCCTCGGCGACCTGTGGGGCGATGCGTACATCCGCGACAAGGGTGAGCAGAAAGGCCAAGCTGCCGCGTCCCTCAAGGCGCGACTGCTCAAGGCCGAGCCGCTTGACCGGGCCGAACTGGCTTCGATCAGGCAGCACGAGCTGGTCACCCGCGGCATCGGCTACCTCAGCCGTCCGAAGGACGTCACGCCCAAAGATAGCGACCCGTTCCTCTCTTGCACCGTCGCCGCGCTGGCCGGGCCTGTCGATGAACCGGAGTATCGGTACTTCGACACCATCGTCACCACCCCTGAAGCCGAGCATCTGGTTCGCCGGTGCGTGCAGGCCATCGAAGGGGACTGCAAGGTGCTGATCGCCTTCCGTCTCAACGACATGAAGATCGATCCGTACATCCGCACCAAGGGTGAGCGCGCAGGGGAACCGGCCGCGAGCTTGGATTCGACACTGATCCACATCGGCCTGATCAAGATCGACGGCACCAAGGTCTATCCGACGAACCCCGCGCAAGCCGATTCGCCGCCGGCCCAGGACGCTCCCGTGCCCGAAGCCAAGGACGCCGACCCCGCTGCAGATCAGCCTGCCGAGCTCGCCGAGCGCGAGCCCGAGGCGCAAGTCGAGGAGCAGGAGCCGGCATTGGCTGCTTCGTTCTGATCGGCAAGGCCCTCGCGGGCCTTGTCGTTTTCCCAATCGCTAAGGAGAACCATCATGGCAGCTACATTGGCATCCGAGAAATCGGTTTCGCCCATCGTCGTCCCCGGTCAGCTCACGCTGCGCACCATCCGCGGCAAGAACGGCCCCTTCACGGTCGGACGCCTCGCCACGCACCTTGGTACGTTCGAGGTCAAGGACCCGGAGTTGGAGCAATACCCCGAAGGCAAGTACTACGGGGAATTCATCATCAGGTACATCTTCCCTAAGTCCTACCCGGTCGGTGGCGGCATGCGCTTCGAGATCCGAGCCAGCCTGGACGGAATGACGCTCTACGACATCGACAAACTGAGCCGTGACGAGGCACGCAGCTTCGCCACCCAGGACCTCGATCCACTTGACGAAGAGTTGGGCGCACAGCCTGCAGTAAAGCCGGCAACACCGGCCAAGCCCAGCAAAACGTCTAGGCCCGCCAAGCCCGCACCCGCACAGGCATCCACAGACCCGCTGGTCGATACCACGCCCTTCGGCGTGGATGCGCCGACGCCCGCTGCGGTAACTGCTCCCGGCAGTACCGAAGATGGCGACGCCGCGCTGTTCAGCTTGCTCTGGCCACTGGGCGAGTCCGTAAAACTGGATTCGACCATCGACCGCCGCACCCTGCGCGCGCAGATCGCCCGCCTGGGCGAACTGGGCTACGCGCTGGACTTCAAGACGCAGGAGTGGAGCCGCCAGGCCGAACTGCAACCTGCGTAGTACTGGACACCGCATCTGCGGTGTACTTCATCCACCCGCTGGGGGCCTTCCCCACCGGGGAGGCTTCTGGCTCAATTTTTCCAGGAGGCCTCTCATGGGCTGGTATTTCTCACCCCAATCGCGGTCTGAACTGATCGCGGAGTTGATCGCACCGCAAGAGACCGAGCGCGCCAGCGTCAAGGTCATCGCCCACGCGCTGCGTGGCAACGTCCTCTGGTCTGTTACGCAAGTCACAGCCAAGGCCGAAGGCGTACACCGTGATCTCGCACCGGGCCAGTCCCTGTGCATCATCCGCTGCGATCTGCTGGAGCGCAGCGGCGGCCAGTGGGGCTACAAGCCGCTGGACGAATCCATGCACCCGTACTACTACTCGTGCCCGCTGTCCTATCTGGACCTCGCACCGGAGCAGTCCACCGAATGGCGTGCAGGCGTTCGCGCCTACCACGCAAAGCGGCACACACCCAAGGCAAGCACGGCCCCAGCTACGGCGCTGACGGTCTGAACCAGGGCGTTTTTCTTTCCACCCCAAGGGGCAGTGCTTGCCCCTGCGGGCGGTGCTGTTCCCGTTCATCCGAGGACACCACCATGCCCGCAACCACTTCTTCCACGCTGTACCGCATCGACGAATGCCCGGACGTGATGGCCGACGCTTGCGTCGGCGATGACCAGGGCAACCTGATCTTCCTGTCGATCTGGGCGCGGGACACCGCCGTCCAGCAGTTCCTGGCTCGCCTGACCCTCGGGCGCGACGAGCAGGGACTGGAGCAGTTCCACCTCATCACCGACCAGGGTGGCAGCGTTCCGGTGTTCGTCGGCAACGTCGATCGCCTGGAAAAGCGCATGACCCGCGCCTACCGGCGAACGCTGTTCGGTTCGCTGTCCAACGTGTGGCTGTTCGATCGGCGCTGCGTCAAGCCCGACAAGGCCAACGCCAGCGCACTGGGATTGCTGCCCCGCGATAGCGACCACCGATTTGACCGCCTGTGGCCGTTGGTGCAGGACACCTGCCCACTGCCACTGCTCGACCACTGGCGCGAAACCGTGCTGGAACTGCTGCAAAGCCGCGAGATGCTGACCCGTTTGCCATTCGCATTCGGGCCTTTGGTGGGCCATCGGCTCGCCATCGACGTGCCGGCGCTGACCCAGGCGCTCGGCTCGCTGATCCGCAGTGACGTGCTCACCGCCTACCCATACCCGGCCAAGATTTGGACGCCGGAAACGGTAGCGGCTTGAACCACCTGCGCAGGTACGCCAAGGCCCGCCTGCGCCATTTATCCCCGCCAACCAGGAGACTTCCATGGCTCTCATGTTCCCGCGGCTCGCCCGCAATTTCGTGAAGAACGGGTACTTCCCGACCGACGAACCGACGCTCGAAAGAGCCCTCAATGCACTGATGCCCAGTGCGCCTGAATCCAATGGACCGATGTGCATCCTCGATCCCTGCGCCGGCGAAGGCGTGGCGATTGCCGAAGCGGCTCATGCCCTGGGGCGCGAGCAGGCCAAGGCGTTCGCCGTCGAGTTCGACGCAGAGCGGGCGCGCCATGCCCGCAGCCTGGTCGATCACTGCCTGCACGCGGATCTGATGGATACGATGATCTCCAAACAGTCCTTTGGGCTGCTCTGGCTCAATCCGCCGTATGGCGACCTGTCCAAGGACGTCAACGGCAACATTGGCTATCAGGGTCAGGGCCGAGCCCGCCTCGAAAAACTGTTCTACCAGCGCACGCTGCCCCTGTTGCAGTACGGCGGCGTGCTGGTTTTCATCGTTCCCGGCTACGTGCTCGACGCCGAGCTGGTCGGCTGGCTGACGCGCCACTACACCGACCTGCGCATCTACCGAGCGGTGGAAACGCAGTTCAAGCAGGTGGTGATCTTCGGACGCCGGGTGCGCCAGCGCGAGCAGACGCCCGATGGCGTCAAGGCCGTGCGCAATCTGCTGCTGCAGGTTGGGCTTGGCGAAGTCGAAGCCGAGGAGCTGCCGAGCGAGTGGCCATTCCTGCCGTACATCGTCCCCGCCAGTCCGGCCGAGCCGGGGCATTTCTTCCGCGTGACGATGGAGCCGGAGCAGTTCGCCGATGAGGTTGGCAGGCTGCAAGGCCTCTGGCCGTCGCGGGATACGCAGTTGGGAGCCGCGCAGCAGACGCTGCGTCCTCCGGCGCGGGCCTTGTCCCACTGGCATCTTGCCCTCGCTCTGGCCGCGGGCGCGATCTCGGGAGTTGTGCAATCCAAGACGGGTCGCGTGCTCGTCGTCAAAGGTGACACCCACAAGGACAAGACGCTCCAGCGGGAATTCACCGAACGCGAAGACGGCTCGATTGCCGAGACGCGCATCCTCACCGACAAGTTCGTTCCCGTGATCCGCGCGTGGGACATGACGCCTGGCTCCCCGACACGGGGCGAGGTGTTGACCATCCGCTGATCGTTTCTCCACCGCCGACAGTTCGCCGTCGATTTTTTCCACCCACCGGGGTCCAGTCGCCCCGATGGGGTGCCGTGGCCCCTCCATCTCCAGGAGCCTTCCATGGCAGCCCAAGCACTTTCCATCAGCCAGACACCGAGCCTGCGCTTCTCGCCAGGCCAGGTGGTTATGACCATCGGCGTCGATGACCTGGTCCAACAGGGCCGGCTCAACCCGACGCCCTATCTGCGTCGCCACCTCGGCGGCGATTGGGGCGATCTCGACGACGGCGACAGGCAGCAGAACGATGCCGCGCTGAAGTCCGGTGAGGATCGCCTGTTCTCTTCCTACCAGGTCGCACCCGGTCTGAAGCTCTGGATCATCACCGAATGGGATCGCAGCGTCACCACGCTGCTGCTGCCCAGCGGGTACTGATCTTCTCCAACGCGGGGCCACCGACACCCCGCAAGGGTGCTGTAGCCCCTTCACTCTGAAGGAAGCCACATGACCTCCAACCAACATGACAGGCATCGCCGCAAACGGCTGTTCGAGATCGGTGCACTGGAGTTCAGCGAAGGCGTCGAACGCCTGATGAACGAAGGCCGGCTCGATCCCATGCCGCTTTTCGAACGTCACATGCGTGGCGACTGGGGCGACGTCGCGGACTACCAATGGCAGCAGAACAACGCTGCGTTGGAGTCTGGCGAACGCCTCGACTCGTTGTACGTCGTCACCCGTGACCTGAGCATCCATATCTTCACCGAAGCAGATCGCAGAGCGACCCGCATCGTGCTGCCGTCCGAGTACTGACCGCGAGTTGTCACCGCAGGCCACGAGCGCCTGCACTGTCCAAGCACCGACGGTTCGCCGTCTCTCTTCCCACCACGGGGCATGTCATCGCCCCGCTGGGGTGGTGCATGCCTCATTCTTTTTTTGGAGCACCACCATGTCTACCGATCTTGAAACCACTGCCATCGAGACTGCACCCGCACAAGGCGATCTGCTTGAAGCGGAATCCAACCATCTCACCCTGAGCCTTCAGGATTTTGTCGGCGAGTTCGGCGACGAACTGCTCGATTCTCTCAACCGCGCCAACCCGCCGGTCTATGTTGGTCAAGCACAGGCGCTGCGACAGCTCGTCGTTGCCAGCCTCAAGCGCAAGCTGTTCCAGGCCCAGGCCGACGTTGTCCATGCCGCAGCCGAGCTGCTGGTCGATCAAGGCGAACGCGCTGCGATCGTCAATGGCGAAATGGGCTGCGGCAAGACGACCGTCGGCATCGCCACGGCCGCGGTGCTCAACGCCGAAGGCTACCGCCGCACCCTGGTGCTTTCGCCTCCCCACCTGGTCTACAAGTGGCGGCGCGAGATCCAGGAGACGGTGGCCGGTGCCAAGGTCTGGGTGCTCAATGGCCCGGACACGCTGGTCAAGCTCATCAAGCTGCGCGAGCAGTTGGGTGTGCCGCCCACGGGCCAGGAGTTTTTCATCCTGGGGCGCGTCAGGATGCGGATGGGGTTCCACTGGAAGCCGGTCTTCACCCAGCGACGCACCCGCTACGGCGACGTGGCAGCGTGCCCGGACTGCGGCACGGTCATCACCGACCTCGACGGCGAGCCGGTCAACCCGGTCGCGCTCGAAGCCGAGGAGTCCCGCAGGAAGTGCAGCCACTGCGCCGCGCCCCTGTGGATGCTGATCCGCCCGCGTAGTCTGTCCGGCAGCGACCAGTCCTCGGTCGTCCTCAAAGCCTTGAAGCGCATCCCGACTATCGGGGAGGTTACCGCGCAGAAGCTGATGCAGAAGTTCGGTGACGGTTTCCTGGCGTCGATGCTCGGCGACAACATCCACGAGTTCATCAACCTCATGGATGGCAACGGCGAGCTGGTGTTTTCTGACCGTCAGGCCACGCGCATGGAACGTGCGATGGCCAACATGGAGTTTGGCTTTGGCGAGGGCGGCTACCAACCGTCCGAGTTCATCAAACGCTACCTGCCGCAAGGCACGTTCGACCTGCTCATCGCCGACGAGGCACACGAGTACAAGAACGGTGGCAGTGCCCAGGGCCAAGCCATGGGCGTGCTGGCGGCGAAGGCTCGCAAGACCTTGCTGCTGACCGGCACGCTGATGGGCGGCTACGGCGATGATCTGTTCTATCTGCTGTTCCGGGCATTGCCTGGACGGATGATCGAAGACGGCTACCGCCCGACCACGAGCGGCAGCATGACCTCGGCTGCGATGGCGTTCATGCGCGATCACGGCGTCCTCAAGGACATCTACTCCGAGAGCGCCGGCACGGCGCACAAGACGGCCAAGGGCACCAAGGTATCGGTGCGCACGGTCAAGGCTCCCGGCTTCGGCCCGAAAGGCGTCTTGCGCTGCATCCTGCCGTTCACGATCTTTCTCAAGCTCAAGGACATCGGTGGCAACGTCCTGCCGCCGTATGACGAGGAGTTTCGTGAAGTCCAGATGGACGTGGCGCAAGCTGCGGCCTACCGCGATTTGGCGGGTCGGCTGACCGCAGAGCTGAAACAGGCTCTGGCGCGACGCGACACGACCTTGCTGGGCGTGGTCCTCAACGTGCTGCTGGCCTGGCCGGATTGCTGCTTCCGGTCGGAGACCGTGGTGCATCCACGCACGCGCAACACCTTGGCGTTTGTCCCGGCTCAGTTCAATGAGTTCGAGATCAGTCCCAAGGAGCGTGAGCTGATCGATATCTGCAAAGCGGAGAAGGAGCAGGGCCGCAAGGTTCTGGCATACACGGTCTATACCGGCACGCGCGACACCACGTCGCGCCTGAAGGGGCTGCTGGAGCAGGAAGGCTTCAAGGTGGCGGTGCTGCGCGCAAGCGTGGATGCCAGCCGCCGCGAGGACTGGATCGCCGAGCAACTGGATCGGGGCATCGACGTGCTTGTCACCAATCCCGAGCTGGTCAAGACGGGACTGGATCTGCTGGAGTTCCCGACGATTGTGTTCATGCAAAGTGGCTACAACGTGTACTCGCTCCAACAGGCAGCACGCCGCTCCTGGCGCATCGGGCAAAAACAGCACGTGCGCGTGATCTACCTCGGCTACGCCGGTTCCTCGCAGATGACCTGCCTGGAACTGATGGCCAAGAAGATCATGGTCTCGCAGTCCACCTCGGGCGATGTGCCCGAATCGGGGCTGGATGTGCTCAACCAGGACGGCGATTCCGTCGAGGTCGCACTGGCCCGGCAACTGGTCGCTGCCTGATTCCCACGCCCGCCGGCCTCGCGCCGCCGGCTTTCCGTTGTTCCCATCTTGCAGCCCCAACCGCGTTCTTCGTGGGCGGGGCTGCGTTTTTTATTATTCACGATCACTCCAGTACCGCAATTTACTGGACTGCGCCGAGGCTCGATACAGCAGGTGTATCAATAACATAGGCTAGCTCAACATATGCCGGTGCTTTCCGAAGCTTGACCCGGCTTCCCCTCGCGTGGCTCCCATGCGGCTCTTGGAAACCGGGCTTTCTGAGGAGTCATCATGGCGAAGATCAAGCCGAAACGGCTGGCCGAACCGATCAACAGGTTGATCGCGGTAGTTTCGGACCTGCATCGCAATCACACGACTGCCAGCCAAGAGGCATGAACATCTCCATGCCTGAACTCATCTTGCGGGCAATTACTCAGCGGCGCTAAGAGCCAGCTTGAAGATGGAATGAGTCTCAGTCCATAGCCGTTTTTAGTGCTCTTTTCCGCGGGACCGAAGAAGACAAAGACGGCAAGCACTCGAATAGGCGTTCTGCGTAGACGAAGCCCATCCGTCTGACCGAATCCTGATCGAAATACAGCAGCCAAGCCGCAAGTAACGCCAGCGAAACGAGCAGCGTCAAGCCTGCGGCGAGTCCTGGATCAGCAAAATGCATAGGGTTGAAGTGGGGAGGTGCGACCTGTAGAACCTTTGCAATCAACAATCCGTAGAGGATGCCCAGGAGACACGACACGATACCGACGGGCTTCATCGCCAGCATGTTGCGATGAAATCCATAAGCGATGTTCTCTTTCAGCAAGAGCTGCTTGTTTGAGCGCGTGAGTTCGCGAAGTCGTTTGGTTGCTCCTATGTACGTGTCGTCTGCCTGCTCGGGATTGGCCGACTCTTCTTCCGCTGTTGGCATCGCGATGCCGAGCTTGCCTGTGATTGCCGTGTGGTAGCGCTGCTTGCTGACACCATCGAGAAACCTGTCGCGATGGCGCAGCGCAATGGTGGTGGGCATACCGCCCCACTTGGCAACTAAGATTTCTTCGAGTTTTTTACCGCGCCCACGGGCTACACTCGCAAGCGCATAAATAGCCCCGCAACCACCAAGCAAGCCGATCACGCCCGTAAGAATAGGGTGCTTGGCTCCGTAGACGCACAACAACGGCACTAGTACCGGCAAGGCCACAAGAAGTCCAGGAACAACGCGTGCCTTACGCTCGTAGGGGTCCTTGACCAGTTCAAAAATTGTTGTCATGTGAAGTCAAGCCTGTGCCGTCAAGGCATCAATGTATGGTTGGATTTCATCGCGATTTTTCAGCGTAATCTGTTGCGCGAGCGGGTCGGGGGCTTCCTTGGTATGCAAGCCTAAACGCCTCAGCGTGTAGTACAGAAACGCTTGGCGGCATGGAAGTTTGACCTGTCCGTCTTCCATGCCGTAGTCCAGTTCCAAGACCCGTTTCTTGGCCGCAGGTAAATCGGGATGAGGTGCAAGCACCAGCATCAGAACCGTATGCCAATGTGCATCCTGGCTGGCGTCCACTTGGCTCGATTCGAAGCCTTCAATGCGCAGGATTCGGGCCAGGACGAAATCGCTGAAGCGTCGACGCTTGTGGCAAAACGCGCGCATGTGCCAGCGAAAACCATCGTTGCCAAGGGCGTGCGGGGATAGCAGGCGTATCGACTCGTCCAAGGATGTCATGGACTGGTAGCTCACCCGAATGGCTTCCTGTTGCCGAATCGCTCGGACCACTGCTTCGACGGTCTGTTCATTGATCGTGCGCCAGGGGGAAGGTGCCCAATCTGTCTCCGGTGCAGAACCGATGAAGCTGGCCGTCGGCTCGACAACTCCCATCTTGGTCGCTAGCAGCTCTGCTAGATAGCGTTGCGCCGAGCTTCGTTGATAAAGCGGGTGAAAACTCGGCGCTGCCGTGTAGGTCTTGGAACTGCGGTCGTAAGTCAGGTTGCTCGGCGCCAGTTCCGTGTACTTGGCAATGTCCAGTGATGCCTGCGGGACCGAAATGCCAAAGTGCTCGGTGAGATCCATCCGGTTGATGCGCCGCTCCCAGCGCAGACGGAAATCGATGAATTGAAGTCTGCTCTCCAACCCCCAACTTAGCCCCTTGGGCTCAGCAGGTTCGGCGGCAGGAACGGAAGGCTCTTGCATCAGTAGCGCCTAAAAAGTAGACGGGTATAAAAAATAGTCGTACATTAACTATACGCGATCACCCTTCGGTCGTCTACCCGGAGACTCCAGTGCCCACAGCCATCACGTTTTTTCCCGTCGACAACGGGGACATGACCCTCATCAAGTTCGGCGATCTCGATGCAACAACCCTGCTGATCGACGTAAACATCAGGCAAGACGCCGATGACCCTAACGGGGAGGCGCGCGATGTCGCCAAGGATTTGCGCGAACGACTGAAGAAGGATGAGAACGGCAGGCCGTATGTCGATGCGTTCCTGCTGAGCCACCCGGACCAAGACCATTGCCGAGGGCTGAAGCGACACTTCCACCTAGGGCCACTCGACAAGTACCCGGACGACAAGAAGGACGACAAGGACAAGAAAATCGTGATCCGCGAGATGTGGTCATCCCCGATCGTGTTTCGACGCACCAGCAAGACGCACACCTTGAGCGACGACGCCAAGGCATTCAACACGGAGGCGCGTCGGCGCGTGCAACTGAACCGTGACAAGAATTTCGCCGTCGGGAACGGTGACCGCATTCAGATCATGGGCGAGGACATCGACGGAAAAACCGATGATCTCACCTCGATTGTGCGGAAGGTGGACACGCGCTTTTCAACGATCAATGGCAAGAGTTCCGCATTCTTTTCTGCGTTTCTTTTGGCCCCACTGGACGCCCAGGATGACGAGGAAGAGGAAGAGTGCCTGGTCAAGAACCAGTCCAGCGTTATTCTGAACATCACGTTGGCGGCTGACGCGCAGACGCCGGATGGTGCGAAATTCCTTACTGGTGGCGATGCTGAGGTGTTCATCTGGAACCGCCAGTGGCAACGCCACAAGGCTGAAGCAGATGTGCTTGAGTACGACATCATGCAGGCGCCTCATCATTGTTCCTGGCATTCGCTGTCCTATGACAGCTGGTCCGACTACCGTGAAAAAGCCAAGCTCGATGCTGATGCCCGCAAGGCGCTTTCGCAGACCCGTGACGGCGCCGTCATCGTCGCCAGCTGCAAGCCGATTGCAGACGATGACAGCGATCCGCCCTGCATCCGTGCGAAGCGTGAGTACGTGACGATCGTGGACGAAGCAAAAGGCGAGTTCTACTGCACAGGCGAGTACCCCAGCGAAAAGTCCGTGGAACCGCTCGTTTTCACCGTAACCGCTCAGGGTGTGCAGCCTCCCTCGAAGAAGGAGTCCGGATCGAAGGCCGCTGCCGTGGTGACCTCTGCGCGCACCCCCATGCCGCACGGAGCATCATGACGGGCACCATCGCAGACGCACTGCATCAACTTCAGCGGCATCGAGGCCTTATCCGCGTTGGCGAGCCAAGGACAACTGGTGCATCGACGGAGATTGAAGTCGATGTTGTGGTCCAACTGCCGAACAGGTCTCGGCGCAATGGTATCTCTGAGACCGGAGTGAGCACCGTCGAGACGTGCGTGCTGGTATTCGGTAGTGACTGGCCCCTGTCCGCACCCGAGCCCTTCTTACGTGCGGACTTCCCGCTCAACTTGCCGCACATCAACCCCCATCGCCAAGGCGAGTTAGTCTCGCCGTGCCTATTCGAAGGGTCGTTGAACGAGCTGCTGCATCGGTTTGGCCTGGACGCCGTTGTCGATCAGTTGATCGACTGGCTGCACAAGGCCGCGGCTGGAACACTCCTGGACCTGGAGCAGGGGTGGGAACCAACGCGCCGAGACAGCTGTCCTTCGACCGTTGTATTCAGTGCCGAGAAGGTCGCGGCCGCCGCTCCCACTGACGGCACGATTCTGGTGGTTCCCGCAGGTTACGTGACGATCGATGGCGGTCTGTACGCCATCATCAACGCCGAACTGACCGCACAAGTCGATCCTGTGTTTTATCAGGATGTTCACAACGACAAGCTGGGCAAATGGGGGAACGGCCATACCGCGGCCTTCATCGCGCGCGCTCCGATGACCGACGGCCTCCCGCATGTGATCGGACGCTATCAACCAGAGACAGTTGTCGATCTCGCGACGCTGCTCGATCGAGCAGCGCAGCTTGGTATTGATCGCGACGCTTTGGCCCAGGAAGTGGACGGTTATTTCGGACGCTCAATCTTGGATATGCGACAGGACTCGCATGGCTGGGTGCATGGTTTGTACGCGATTGTGATTCTGGCTGTGCAAAGGCCCGCGTCGCTTGTGGGCTCGCCAGGGAGGAGTGTCGAGGTATTGCCCTATGTGGTGCGCTATGAACTCAACGCTCAATCGCTCCTGGAGCGAAACGCCACGGTTCACCCGGCCTTTCACGCGCATGCGTTGTCTCCTGAACTGCTGGCAAGGACGTCTGGCATTCCATACGCAGCCACATCACAGCCGCTGGTCGTGCTCGGCTGCGGAAGCGTGGGATCGAAAGTCGCGATGCAACTTGGGCGAGCGGGCTTTGGTTCGATGACTTTCGTCGACAACGAACCCATGTCGCCTCACAACGCCGCGCGGCATGCACTCATTGAGCGGGCATCAGTTCTGGTTCCGCCTCGGAAGTCGGCGCTGATGAAGACAGCCTTTGAATCGCTGTCGCATCTTCAATCGCGAGCGTTCGACACCGACGCAGTGACTCTTTTGGTCGATCCGGAACAGTTTGCGGCAACCGTTCCGCAGGATGCGGCCCTCATCGTGGATGCGACGGCGTCACTTCAGGTGCTGGCTGCAGAAACACAATCGGCAGCGTTGGATCAATCCCCTGCCCGATTGGCACGGATCGCGATGTATGGTCAGGGGCGCTGTGTGGCGGTATTGCTCGAAGGAGCTGGCCGCGCCGGCCGAGTTGACGACCTCACGGCGTTCTTGTTCGAGTGCTGCCGGTTTGCACCGGAACTGCGTGCGTCGATTGCAGGCGATACGTCTGAGCCGACTCGGATTTTCGTGGGTGACAACTGTCGTTCGCTGACGATGCCTATGTCTGACGCCGTTGTTTCGCGGTCGGCGTCACTGGTCGGCCTGCAACTGGAACGATGGCTCGTTGATGGGCTCCCGAAGGAAGCGACGCTTTGCGCCGGAATCTCAGATGCCGAAGGCCTTGGAATGGCATGGACCCGCGCCAGCCTTGGCCCGACCACTGCGCTTGAAGTCGCAGACGATGGTGGCTGGAACATTCGGGTCCTGTCCCCAGTTGCGCAAGCAATCCATGCTGATGCGCTGCGCTGGGGTGCTCTGGAAACAGGCGGCGCCTTGATCGGCCGCATCTCGTTTGAAAATCGAACCATCACCATTGCAGGCCTTGTTGAGGCACCACCTGACAGTGTTCGAGAGACCGCCCGCTTCGTCCTCGGAACCAACGGGCTTGTTCAAAATTTGCGCGCCGCAAATGCGGCCTCTTTGGGGTATCTCGCCTTTATAGGAACGTGGCACAGCCACCCGAAAGGCGGCGCACATTCGGGTATCGACCGAAATACATTGCGCGGCATCGCCGAGGATGCTGGCGGCCTTCCGGCCGTGTCGTTGGTATGGACTCCGACAGGACTCACGTGTGCGGTGGATCGCTGGTAGGTGCAAAGCCACCGGCACTTTGTTGGCATAAAACAAGAGGGATGTATGGCTGACTACTTCGAGATCGACTTTCTTGGCGTCGAAACAGCGAAAAGCGGGGACGCGATCACGCTGCGCTACTCGGTGAATGGCACCGAGGGCGTGCACGTTGTTGACGGAGGGTATCTGGATACGGGTGATGAGATAGTCGAGCATCTGAAGACGTACTATGGAACAACAGTCATCGACCATGTGATCCTCACGCACCCAGATCGCGATCACGCCAATGGGCTACGAAAAGTCCTGGAGCAATGCACAGTCAGGAATCTTTGGATCAACCGGCCGTGGATATACGCGGACCAGTTGATCGATCGCTTTGAGACCTATGAATCGATTGAAGCCCTGCGACGGAAGTTGCGCTCAATCTACGATGCCACGGCAATTCTTGAGGATATTGCGGTGGAGAAGGGAATTCCAATCCATGCCCCCCTTCAGGGGCAGAGCATCGGTCCGTTCGCGGTCATGGCACCTACCCTGGGGCGCTACTTGGACCTGATCGTGGACTCCGCGAAGACACCGGAAGCTGTCGAAGAAAGTGCTTTTGATAGCGCGCTGAGCAGCATATTCCGGGCAGTGAAGGCTGCGACCGCCTACATCAAGTCCCTGTGGGGCGAGGAATATTTCCCGCCTGAGCCGACCAGTCGTGAGAATGAAATGAGTGTGGTGCAGTCGGCTGTCTTGAACGGTCATCGCGTCATGCTTACTGGCGATGCCGGGCGTGAAGCACTGCAGGAGGTGATCGACTACGCGCCTTTCGTGGGACTCGCGCTGCCAGGTATTCGGTATTTCCAAGTGCCCCATCACGGCGGGCGACACAACGTTTCGACCGAAGTCTTGGATCAATTGCTTGGCCCACGGTTGAACAGTATGCCGGACAAGCACCATTGGAATGCCATATGCAGTTCTGCCAAGGCGGATGAGGATCATCCGCGGAAGTCGGTGATTCGCGCTGTATTGCACCGGGGTGGGCACTGGGCGGCAACTGAAAGCCAGAACATACGCATCGGTGCGGGCATCACCCGTGATGGCTGGGTGCCGATTCCTCAAGTGCCATACCCCGAAGATCAAGAAAATTGACTCCGGCAGAAGGACGAAGGTCAGCACCGTTCTGCGCACTTGCTGTTCGACCAAGACGAGTGGCAGGTGACGTACGTGCTCAACAAGAAAAAGCCGCCCAAGGAGGCTCCGGCGCTGAACACGGTGGTGCGCCGGATTGCTAAGCCTGGAGGTTTCCTAGGCCGCAAGGGCGATGACGAGCCCGGAGCCAAGACGCTGTGGCTGAGCATGCGCGATGTGGCCGTGTTCGTGCAGGGGCTGCGATTTGCTCGGATGGCGCTTTGAGATGTGTGTAACTGGATGCATAAAGAACGGCAGGTCAGGCCGCAGCAGCGTGTCCATATCGCGGCGAAAGCCTGCCTTGCCAAGGCGCGCGAGATGCGCATTGGCTTCTTGCGCACTGAGCGTGCCTTTCGTCAGGTGGGCTTGCTGCATTATGTAGTGGCGCCTTGCTGAGGCGGAACCCATGGTTTCGCCACGAATCTGCAATTGATTTGCGAAATACACCGTTTTCCGTCCCGTATTGCGACTTAACTGCAGATCCATCCCTTGATCCATGAGCTACTGGTTGTGCGCAACAGCGGGTGCGTCTGTACCGCCTGGACGATACGCAGTAGGCATCCGGGTTGCCCCTGAAACCGGGCACCACCCAGTTCGCATTTCTGGCTGACCGCGCTGCGGCGCGCCGCCAAGGTATCGGCATCGCAACAGAAGAGCCGATGCCATGCCCGCAACCCATGTATCCCGGCGTCTGGTCGGCGCTGGTCTCCTGGCCGCAGCGCTGGCCAGCGGCTGCGCGACCACCACCGCGCCGCTGGTGCCAGACGCCATAGAAGGCGTCTCCTCCGCTCCCGAACCCGACGCACCCGAGTTCATTCCCGTCGTGCGCTATGGCCGCTACACGCTGGTCGAGCTGGCACCCTCGGCGGTGCAGCGTGACTTGCTGTTGCAGACCATCGATGTGTCCATGCCGGAGGATGCCCGTGCCACGGTGGGCGATGGCCTGCGGCATGTGCTCAAACGCAGTGGCTACCAGCTTTGCGAGACGGCCCACGCCGTGACCGAGTTGTATGCGCTGCCGCTGCCGGCGGCGCACCTGCATCTTGGCCCCATGACCTTGCGCGATGCGCTACTTACCCTGGCTGGCCCGGCCTGGGAACTGCACACGAATGACCGGGCACGGCAGATTTGCTTTGAGCAGGCTGGAGGCAGTGCGACTGCCGAGCACGCACACGAACCGCCTGCTGCCGAGGCGGTGCAGACGTTTCCGCTGATGCCTTCGGTTTCGGGAGGCCAGCCATGAATGCCGCGCAGTCTCCCCGTCGCCCGATCACTGCCGTGATGTTGCAGAGCCTGATGTGGCTCTGGCTGATCGGCCTCAGCGTTTTCGTCGCTCTCGGCTACCAGGCGGTGAACGAGCAGGCCGACCAGGAGCGGCTAAATTTCCGCCTGCAACGTCTCGAAGCGCAGGCGACGAGCCTGGCCGAGGCCATTGAGGCCATCCAGCAGCGTCCGGCCGTCGCAACGGCGGCAGACCTCAAAGACACCCGTGAACTCCTGGAAGCACGCGCTGCTCAGGTCGAGGACACGCTGAGCGGCTATGCCGCCGCCGAGAGCCTTCAGGCGCTTCGTGTGGAAGTCGAGCAGATCAAGGCACGGCAGAGCGCCCAGCGTGCCGCAGCGCCCGCCCAGCCGCGCGCACAGAGCAGGCCCACCGCCAAGCGGGAACCGCCGCCACTGCCATTTCGCATCGTCGGTGCCGAGCTTCGCGCTGGTCAACGCAGCCTGTCCGTTGCGCCGAGCGCCGGGTCTTACACGTCAGACCAGCTTGAGGTGCTGCTGCCCGGTGATGCGGTCGGCCCATGGCGCTTGCAGGCGATCGAGGGCAACGCCGCGGTGTTCCAGGCCGGCGACCAGACCCGCCGCGTGGCGATCCCCTGATCGGAGCACACCACATGAAGCCGTCGATCATCTTTTCCGCGCTTCTGCTGGCGTCTGCCCAGTTGCCCGCCGGGGCACAGCAGCCGGTCACGACTCCCGCCCGCAATGCACAAATTCAGGAGCGCTCGCTGATCGCCCGCATCCTGGACGACCGGGTGGCAAGCAACTGGGGCCTGCAACCGCAGGAGTGGGCTCGCTATCGCGAACTGATGGACGGGCCGTTGGGCATCTACTCGCCCAACCTGGACCCACTGTCCGCCCTGGGCATCGAGGCGCGCACTGACGAGGAACGGAGCCGCTACGCCGAACTGCAGGTGCAGATCGAGGCGCGCCGCGTCGAAAAACTGCTCGCCTACCAGCGTGCCTACGACGAGGCCTGGCAGCGCCTGAATCCCGGCATGCAGCGGGTGAATCTTCTCGACGACAAGCCCAGCGCCAACCCCTTGCGCGGTTCAGGCCGCACGGCAGTGTTCGTCAAGGACGGCTGCGCGGCCTGCGGGCAACTCGTGCAGCGCCTGCAATCCTCCGGCACCGAGTTCGACCTGTACATGGTCGGCAGCCGCCAAGACGACACGCGCATCCGCGACTGGGCCAAGCGTGCGAACGTCGATCCGGCGCGCGTGCGCAGCGGTGGCATCACGCTCAACCATGATGGCGGGCGGTGGCTGTCGCTTAGCTTGCCCGGCGACCTTCCAGCAGTCGTGCGCGAGGTGAACGGCCAATGGCAGCGTCAGCCGTAACGGCCACCTCCGTTTCGCAGTGCTTGCGCGCACTGGCGCTCGCAGCCGGCCTGTGCGCCTGCGCCGCCCATGCCCAGGAGATTCCGCCACCGGCTTACCAGCTTGCCGCCCAGCGCGCAGGCATCCCCTCGACGGTGCTCTACGCCGTGGCCTTGCAGGAAAGCGGCATCCGCCGCAACGGGCGCATCGTCCCGTGGCCGTGGTCGCTCAACGTCGCCGGTCAGTCGCATCGCTTCGCCACCCGTGCCGACGCCTGCGCTGGTTTGCAGCAGGCGATGCGCGCCACGCCGCACACACGCATCGACGCGGGCCTGGGCCAGATCAACCTCGGCTACCACCAGCAGCGCTATGTCAGCCCGTGCGACTTGCTCGACCCGTACCGCAATCTCTCCATCGCCGCTGAAATCCTGAAGGAGCAGCACACCTCGGGCGAGGACTGGTTGCTGGCGATCGGTCGCTACCACCGTCCTGCGGGCGGAGAACCTGCCGCCCGTTACCGGCGCAGCGTGTCGCGCCACCTTGCCCGTGTGCAGGGCACGCACCCAACCGCTGCGGCCTTCGCCGCACGCCAGGAGAGCACCCCATGAAAACATCCCATTTGACCCATCTCACGCTGGAGGGCCTGCTCGTGCTGCTGGCGGCTCTGCCGCTGGCCTCGCGTGCCGGCGAGCCGCTGATCGTGGTCGAAGACCGTGGCGGCACGTCGACGCTGCCGTACTACGAGGCTCTGAACCTTCAGCCGCGCGCCGATGCTCCGGCCCGACCGCCCAACCCGATGCTCCCGGTGCCCGCCACGCCCATGGAC